>NZ_JAAKPX010000027.1:0-71172 GCF_049172135.1 Aeromonas sp. 603079
ATGTTCGATGCTGTGAGTGCCCACACAGATTGCTTGATTCAAATTGTTAAAGAGCGTCACGCTTGTCGCGTTGAGGAGGCGCATATTACGCTTCTCACTTCGAAAGTCAAGCGGTTGTTTTCGCTTTTCTTTCGGCGCCCACTTCGCTAGGAAGCTGGCTCATCAGTCCGGCGTGTTCCGCCGTGCTGGTAGGGGCGCATTATAGGGAGCCGCGCCGGGATGACAAGAGGAAAACTGCAAAAAATGGCATTTTTTACAACTTTCAGGTTTAACCGTTGTTTTATTAAACAAAAGCCCCGCATCGGCGGGGCTGTTTCGGGCAAAAAAACCTTAATTCACATCACACAGCTACCTTTTTGACCAGAATTCGCGTGCAAAGCTGCGCACCTTTTCCCAATCGGTAAATTCAATGTCCTTACTGGTGTCTGTACTGCCACCGGTAATCTTCATGATCAGCTGGATGATGCGCGTCTGCCACCAGTTATAGCGGGAATATTGCAGCGCACCGGCAAACACCCCCAGGGTTTTCGGCTTCCAGGGGGAGAGGCGCAGGAACTTCTTCATATAAGCATTGGTTTGCGGCGTCTGCTTCTCTGGCTTGCGGGCCGTCAGGTTGACACAGAAGAAGGCCGCATTGGCCACCTCCAGCTGCTCCTGATGAGCGTGAATAAAGCTGAACAAGCTGGGGTGGAAGTTGCCATAACGAATGGAGGCGCCGATCAAGACCTTGGCATACTTGCTGAGGTTGCACATCGGCAAGGTATGCAGGTCATGCATCACCACTTCGCATCCCGGCATCTGCTCCAGCATGACATCGACTATTTTGCGGGTTTGGCCATCCCGAGAGGAATAAAGCACCAGAATCTTGTCCATAACAACCTCAACTACGCCAGAATGCAGGAGTAAACAGTACCAGAAGCGTAAAAATTTCCAATCGACCAAACAACATAGCCAACACCAGTACCCACTGGGCCGCCGGCGAGATATTGCCGAAGTTGGCTGATACCTCTCCCAAACCCGGGCCTACGTTGGTGAAAGCCGCAGCCACAGCGGTGAATGCGGTCACTTCGTTCAGTCCCGTCATCAGCAAAAGCAACATGAACATAAAGAAGAGAATAATATAGGTGGCGAAGTAGCCCCACACCGCCTCGACGATGCGCTCGGGCACCGCCCGATTCCCCAGCTTCAAGGTATAAATGGCTCTGGGGTGAACCAACCGCTTCAACTCGCGCATCCCCTGCATGAACAGGATCATAAAACGCATCACCTTGATGCCGCCGCCAGTACTACCCGCACAACAGCCGATAAATGCTGAGAACATCAGCAGCATGGGCAGGAACGAGGGCCAGTCGGCATAGGTCGTGGTGCTATAGCCGGTGGTGGTACCCAGAGAGACCGCCTGGAAAAGACCGTGGTTGAGCGCCTCTTGCCAGGTGGCGTAGTGTCCGTGGGTCAGCAAGGCGACAAAGCAGATCATCACCAGGGTCGCCTGAATGGCCAGGAACACCTTGAGCTCCGAATCATAGAGGTAGCGACCGAGCCGCACCGGGCGGTGAGAGAAAACGGTAAAGTGGAGCGCAAAGTTCACGCTGGCCAGCAGCAGGAACACCACGGTAATCAGGTTGATGACCGGACTGTTGAAGAATCCGATGCTGGCATCGTGAGTGGAGAAGCCACCGACCGACAGAGTCGAGAACGAATGGCACACTGCATCGAACAGCGTCATTCCAGCGAGCCAATAGGCCAGCGCACAGAGTGCGGTCAGCAGCAGATAGATGAACCAGAGCGCCTTGGCCGTTTCGGCGATGCGCGGCGTCACCTTGGTATCCTTCACCGGCCCCGGGATCTCGGCGCGATAGAGCTGCATGCCCCCGATACCCAGCAGTGGCAGAATGGCCACCGCCAGTACGATGATCCCCATCCCCCCCAGCCACTGCAGCAGCTGGCGGTAGAACAGGAACGCCTTGGGCAGATTATCGAGCCCGGTCAGTACCGTTGCGCCAGTGGTGGTCAGGCCGGAAAAAGATTCGAAGAAGGCCTCCGAGACCGACATATCCGGCACATCGCTCATGATGAAGGGCACCGCCCCCACACTGCCCAACACGGTCCAGAACAGCACCACAATCAGAAAGCCCTCTTTCGAGCGCATCTCCTTCTTGTGGTAGCGATTGGGAAACCAGAGCACCACGCCGAGCAGCAGGGCGATCAGAAAAGAGCTGACGAACTCGGCACCACCACCATCCCGATAGCCAAAGGCCACCAGTGCAGGCAACAGCATGGTCGAGCTGAACAGCGCAACCAGCAGGCCAACAATGCGAATAATGCTCAGAATGTGCATTACAGCTCCCTTTCCCCAATTAAAGAGCGATGGATTCTAGCCATCTAAGGGGCTGAGGGATACCCGCCCATGAGTCCGGTCGGTCAATTCACGGTCCACCTGAGCCCAAACCGAGGACTCCCACGCCACCTGCAAGGTGACCTGCTGACCGTAATCCGCCGCCAGCAATTCGCCATTATGGCTGCTGATCAGCGACTCGACCGTCCCCATGTCACCGTAATCGCAGTGAATGAGAGAGGGAGTGCGCGGCACCTTGAGCAGGGTTGGCAATTGCTTGAGAGCGGCACCGACACCGCCCCCATAGGCTTTGACCAGTCCACCGGTGCCAAGCTGGATGCCGCCGTAGTAACGCACCACCACGGCACAGATTTCACCGATCCCCGAACCCATTAGCTGGGCCAGAATCGGCTTGCCCGCGGTACCGGACGGTTCGCCATCATCGCTGAAGCCATAAACCTGGCTATCTTGCGGCGCGCCCGCCACAAAGGCCCAGCAGTGGTGGCGCGCGGCCGGATGTTGGCGTTTGATCTCGTTGACCCACCCCTTGGCCGCCTCGACGGTCGGGGTGTGGGCGATCAGGGTTATGAAGCGACTCTTCTTTATCTCTTCGGTCAACTCCAGCGGGGCAGCCGGAATGGAGTACGCTGCCGCCATCAGAGTCCTGCTTGTCTGGTCATGTTCTCCACCCCGTTGGCGTGCAGCACTATGTTGTCTTCGATGCGGATGCCGCCAAATGGTCGCAACGCCTCCACCTTGTTCCAGTTGACCCGTTTACCCTGTTCGCCCTGACGCAGCGGCTCCAGCAAACTGTCGATGAAGTAGAGCCCCGGCTCGATGGTGAACACCTGACCCACCTCCATCACCCGGGTGCAGCGCAGATAGGGGAACAGCTCGGGCGCCGCCAGATGGGTGCCGCGCTCATCCTGCATGAAACCGCCCGCATCGTGTACCTGCAAACCGAGGAAGTGGCCGAGGCCGTGGGGGAAGAAGACGTTGGTCACCCCGGTGTGGATCATCTCGTCTACCGACATATCCACCAGCTCGGTGGTTTGCAGCAGGCGCGCCAGCTTATGATGCATCTGCAGGTGCAGCTCGCTGTAGCGGCGTCCCGGTTTGATCTCCTTGATGATCTCCTGCTGCTGCTCGTCGAGGGCAGCAATCAGATCGGCAAAGTCGCCACGCCGCCACGCCCAGGTGCGGGTGATGTCGGAGGCATAACCATGAAAATCGACGCCGGCATCGATCAGGAAGGAGTGACGTTCCGCATCGGGCACCCGCACGGCGGACAAATGGGTGTAGTGAAGGATGGCCGCATTGCGGTTGATAGCGACGATATTGCCGTAGGGCGCCTCATTGGCCCCCTGCCCGACCGCTTTCATGTAGGCCAGATTGATCTCGAACTCGCTCGCCCCCGCCATAAAGGAGTCCTTGGCGGCGATATGGCCGCGTACCCCAATCCGGTTCGCCTCGCGCAGACACTCCAGCTCATAGGGGGTCTTGTAGGCGCGGTGATAGTGCAGGTAGTTGAGTACCGCCTCCGGATTGGGCTGGGTCAGCCCCAGCAGCTCGGCCACTTCCAGATGACCGCCCAGATAGGCCCACTCCTGCTTGTTGGCAGGAAGATGGTCGGCCACCTGTTCCGGCCGGGTCAGGAAACGGATATCGAAGAACTCGACCCAGAAGGCGTTGGGCAGATCCGCCACTTTGTGCCAGAAATCCACCGGGCGGTAGAACAGCAATACCGGTTTGTTCACCCCGTCCACCAGCAGCCAGCAGTGGGGATTGTCCAGCACCGGCAACCAGGCCTTGAAGTGGGGGTTTACCTTGAACGGGTAATCCTGATCATCGAGGAAGATGCGGTGGGTCTGGCCGGAGTGGATGGCCAGTCCGCTGAGCCCCTGTTGTTGCAGAATGTCACGGGTGCGCTGCTGCAAGGTATCGAGGTGCTGGGCAAAAAGTTGGCTGTAGCTGCTCATGGCGTCCTGCTCCGAGGTGAATGTGATTGCAGCATAACATCAAGCGCTTGGCGGCTCGACCCGTCAAGCTGCCGCTTCGTGAGGTAACGCATACGTTACAAACGTGTTTGTTATCAACACAAAACCAATCATTAACAAATCAAAAACAATTCAATACACTGCCGGTAGATACATGAAGTCAGGGATTACTCATGGACAACCTCTGCCTGTGGCAACCGGATCCGCTCGGGATGCAGCAATCCAACCTCTACCGTTTTATGGCGGAGGTGAACCGTTTCCACGGCTTGCAGTTGCAGAATTACCCGCAGCTTTATCAATGGTCGGTGGAGAAGACCACCCGTTTCTGGCCGCTGGTATGGCAGCACTGCGGCGTCAAGGGCGAGCTCGGCAACATAGTGGCGGAAAACCGTCAGGATATGCAGCGCACCCGCTGGTTCCCCGACAGCCGCCTCAACTTCGCCGAAAACCTGCTGCGCCGTCAGGACGAGAGCCCGGCCATCATCTCCCGCATCGAAGGTAGCCCAAGTCGCACTCTGAGTTGGGGTGAACTGGGGGAACAGGTTGCCCGGCTGGCGCAGTGGCTGCGTCATCAGGGGATTGGTCGTGGCGATGTGGTCGCCGGCTACCTGCCCAATATTCCGGAAACTGTGGTTGCCATGCTGGCAACCACCAGTCTCGGGGCGATCTGGACTTCCACCAGCCCCGACTTTGGCGAGGCCAGTGTGGTGGAGCGCTTCGGCCAGACCCGGCCGCGGGTGCTGTTTGCGGTGGATGGCTATCGCTACAACGGCAAAGCTATCGACATTCAGGACAAAGTGGCAGGGGTCGTCAGCCAGATCGGCAGCATAGAGCAGACGGTGATGATCCCCCTGCTCGGCAACCCGCTGCAGCTTGGTCACGACTGGCAGCAAGTGCTGGCGAGCCAGCCGGACGCCAGCCTCCAGTTCGAGCCGATGGCCTTCAATGACCCGCTCTATATCCTCTATTCATCCGGCACCACCGGCAAACCCAAGTGCATCGTGCACGGCATCGGCGGCACCCTGCTGCAACACCTGAAAGAACACCAGCTGCACTGCGACATCAAACCGGGGGAGCGGATCTTCTACTTCACCACCTGCGGCTGGATGATGTGGAACTGGCTGGTAAGCGCGCTCGCCTCCGGCGCCACCCTGGTGCTCTATGACGGATCGCCATTTTACCCGGATGGCAACGTGCTGTGGGATCTCGCCCGCGACGAAGAGGTCGTCCTGTTCGGCACCTCGGCCAAGTATCTCGATGCGTTGCACAAACAAGGCTATGCCCCCGTCAACACTCATGACTTGCCACACTTGCGGCTGATCTGCAGCACCGGATCTGTGTTGTCGCCGGAGGGGTTTGACTACGTCTATCAACAGATCAAAACAGATGTACAACTGAGCTCCATCTCAGGCGGCACCGACATCTGCTCCTGCTTCGTCATCGGCAATCCACTCAGCCCAGTCTATCGCGGCGAGAGCCAAGGGCGTGGCCTCGGCCTCGCGGTGCAGGTATTCAACGAAGCGGGTCAGCCGGTGCAGGGGGAGAAGGGCGAGCTGGTCTGCACCAAGCCGTTCCCGGCCCAGCCCATCTACTTCTGGGGTGACGAGAACGGCGACAAGTACCACGCCGCCTACTTCGAGCGGTTCGACAACATCTGGTGTCACGGCGACTGGATCGAGCTGACCCCGACCGGCGGCATTCTGTTCTACGGCCGCTCCGACGCCACCCTCAACCCGGGCGGCGTGCGCATCGGCACCAGCGAGATCTACCGCTATGTCGAGCAGCTGGACGAAGTGGAGGAGAGCATCGTCATCGGCCAGCAGTGGCAGCAGGACGAGCGGGTGGTGCTGTTCGTCAAGCTCAAGGCGGGCTGCAAGCTGGACGAGCCGCTGCGCGAGCGGATCCGCCAGCAGATAAAACAGCACTGCACCGCCCGCCATGTACCGGCCCGCATCCTGCAGGTGGATGCCATCCCCCGCACCAAGTCCGGCAAGATTGTCGAACTGGCGGTGCGCGAAGTGGTACACAACCGGCCGGTCAACAATACCCATGCCCTCGCCGATCCCGAGGTGCTGAACCAGTATCGCAACCGGCCGGAACTGGCCAGTTGATAACAAACTCACATTCATCTGAGGCGCCGCAAGGCGCCTCTCTTTTGCCCGTTTTGTGATGAGGAGCTTTTACTCGATAACTGTTAAACAAATGTTTTAAATAGGTGTTGAAAATGTCTCCTTTTGGATCAATAGTGAGCCTCGCCCCCTGCTGGGGATAAAGGAGCACCACTCCCCACTGAGTGGGAACAAGGAGACACTCTCATGATCTACCAAGGCGAAACCCTGTCGGTCAGCTACCTCGAAAACGGCATTGCCGAGCTGAGGTTTGATGCCCCGGGTTCAGTCAACAAGCTGGATCGCGCTACCCTGCTCTCCCTGAGCGAAGCGATCGCCGCATTACAACAAGAACGTGAACTAAAAGGTCTGATCCTCACTTCCGGCAAAGACGCCTTTATCGTCGGTGCCGACATTACCGAATTCCTGGAACTGTTCGATCTGCCGCAAGACGATCTGCTCGGCTGGCTGAAAAAGGCCAACGACATCTTCAATGCCATCGAAGATCTGCCGGTTCCGACCCTCTCTGCCATCAAGGGCCACGCTCTGGGCGGCGGCTGCGAGACCATTCTCTCCACCGACTTCCGTCTGGCTGACACCAGCGCCAAGATTGGCTTGCCCGAAACCAAACTCGGCATCATGCCGGGCTTTGGCGGCACTGTCCGTCTGCCGCGGGTGATCGGCGCTGACAACGCGCTGGAGTGGATCACCACCGGCAAGGATTACCGTGCAGATGACGCCCTCAAGGTGGGAGCCATCGATGCCGTGGTCGCCCCCGAGGCGCTGCAGAGCGCTGCGCTGCAGATGATCAAGGACGCCATAGCGGGCAAGCTGGACTGGCAGAGCCGTCGCGCCGCCAAAAAAGCGCCGCTGCGCCTCTCCAAACTGGAAGCCATGATGAGCTTCACCACCGCCGCCGGCATGGTTGCCGCCGTGGCGGGCAAACACTATCCGGCACCGATGACTGCGGTGAAAACCGTCGAGGCCGCCGCAGGTATGGGCCGTGACGAGGCTCTGGTGGCCGAGGCGCAGGGCTTCATCAAGCTGGCCAAGACCGACGTGGCCAAGGCACTGGTCGGTATCTTCCTCAACGATCAGCACATCAAGGCGCTGGCCAAGAAGGCGGCCAAGCAGGCAAGCAAGGCCACTGGCCACGCCGCCGTACTGGGTGCCGGCATCATGGGCGGCGGCATCGCCTACCAGTCTGCCAGCAAGGGCATTCCGGCGGTGATGAAGGATATCAACGAGAAGGCGCTGGCACTTGGCATGGGCGAAGCCACCAAGCTGCTCAATGGCCAGCTCGAGAAGGGCCGCATCGATGGCATCAAGATGGGCCAGGTGCTCTCCGCCATCACTCCGACCCTCAGCTATGACAACGTCAAGCACGTGGATGTGGTGGTCGAAGCCGTGGTCGAGAACCCGAAAGTGAAAGCCGCCGTACTGGGCGAAGTGGAAGGAATCATTGGCGAAGACGCCGTGCTCGCCAGCAACACCTCCACCATTCCCATCTCCCTGCTGGCCAAGGGGCTGAAGCGCCCGCAGAACTTCTGCGGCATGCACTTCTTCAACCCGGTGCACCGCATGCCATTGGTGGAAATCATCCGCGGCGAGCAGACATCCGATGAAACCATCAACCGTGTGGTGGCCTATGCCGCCGCCATGGGCAAGTCCCCTGTGGTGGTCAACGATTGCCCGGGCTTCTTCGTCAACCGGGTGCTGTTCCCCTACTTCTTCGGCTTCAACAAGCTGGTCGCCGATGGCGCCGACTTCGCCGCCGTCGACAAGGTGATGGAGAAAGAGTTCGGCTGGCCCATGGGCCCCGCTTACCTGCTGGATGTAGTCGGTATCGACACCGGTCACCATGCCGGTGACGTGATGGCGCAGGGCTTCCCGGCACGCATGAGCAAGGAAGGTCGCACCGCCATCGACGTGATGTACGAAGTGAACCGCTTCGGTCAGAAGAACGGCAAGGGCTTCTACGCCTACGAGCAGGACAAGAAGGGCAAGCCGAAGAAGGTGGCCGATGCCACTGCTTACGAGCTGCTGGCCCCCATCGCCAAGCCGAAACAGGATTTCGACAAGGACGCCATCATCGCTCGCATGATGATCCCGATGATCAACGAGGTGGTGCTCTGTCTGGAAGAGGGCATTGTCGCCACGCCAGCCGAAGCCGACATCGCACTGGTCTACGGTCTGGGCTTCCCTCCCTTCCGCGGCGGCGTGTTCCGCTATCTGGACACTATCGGTCTGGATCGCTACGTGGCCATGGCCGACCAGTATGCCGACTTGGGCCCGCTCTACCGCGTCAGCGACAAGCTGCGCGAGATGGCCGCCCAGGGCAAAACCTTCTACTGATTGCGGAAAGGAGATCCATTCATGAAAGACGTAGTCATTGTCGACTGTATCCGGACCCCGATGGGCCGGTCCAAGGGCGGCGCCTTCCGCAACGTGCGTGCAGAAGATCTGTCCGCGCACCTGATGAAATCCATCCTGCTGCGCAACCCCAACCTCGACCCGAACGAGATCGAGGATATCTACTGGGGCTGCGTGCAGCAGACCCTGGAGCAGGGCTTCAACATCGCCCGCAACGCAGCGCTGCTGGCCGGTATTCCCAAGCAGGTGGGGGCGGTTACCGTCAACCGCCTGTGCGGCTCCAGTATGCAGGCGCTGCATGATGCCTCTCGTGCCATTCAGGTGGGTGACGGGGATATCTTCATCATCGGCGGCGTCGAGCACATGGGTCACGTACCGATGAGCCACGGCGTCGACTTCCACCCCGGCATGGCCAAGTCGGTGGCAAAAGCCTCCGGCATGATGGGGCTGACCGCCGAGATGCTCGGCAAGCTGCACGGCATCAGCCGCCAGCAGCAGGACGAGTTTGCCGCCCGCTCCCACCGTCGCGCCCACGCGGCCACCGTGGAAGGGCGTTTTGCCAAGGAGATCGTCGGGCTGGAAGGCCATGACGCCAGCGGCGCGCGCTTCTTCTACGACTACGACGAGGTGATCCGCTCGGAGACCACGGTCGAAACCCTGAGCCAGCTGCGCCCGGTGTTTGATCCGGTCAACGGCACCGTCACCGCCGGCAGCTCCTCGGCCCTGTCCGATGGCGCCGCCGCCATGCTGGTGATGAGCGCGGATCGTGCCAAGGCCCTCGGCCTCACGCCGCGCGCCAGGGTACGTGCCATGGCCATTGCCGGCTGTGACGCCGCCATCATGGGTTACGGCCCGGTACCGGCCACCCAGAAGGCGCTCAAGCGTGCCGGTCTGACTGTCGGTGATATCGACCTGTTCGAGCTGAACGAGGCGTTTGCCGCCCAGTCCCTGCCCTGCGTGAAGGATCTGGGTCTGCAGGATCAGGTGGACGAGAAGGTGAACCTGAACGGCGGCGCCATTGCGCTGGGCCACCCGCTCGGCTGCTCCGGTGCCCGCATCTCCACCACCCTCATCAATCTGATGGAGGAGAAGGATGCCACCCTGGGGGTTGCCACCATGTGTATCGGTCTGGGTCAGGGCATCGCCACCGTGTTTGAACGGGTGTGATAACCAGCCGGATCGACGGGATGCACTACTGAGAGTTGTCCCTTTTCGGGGCCAGTCTGACTGGCCCCTTTTCAAGTCTGTGACGATCGCCACACGGGGTGCTCGTCAGTGGTCAGAAGCTGTCTGTTGGCCGTCCCGTTTGGGTCGGCCTTTTTTCGTTTTAATCTTATCAATAGGCTGTTATTGCCTTAAACCTCACATTAGATAGGGGGCTTGCTTGCTTTTTACTCCCCCGACAGGTTCAATCTGCACAAAAAAATGGGTGGATGCACATACATATGTCAATGAGCAAACAACTGCTGATCGTCGATGACGACCAAGAGATCCGCGAGCTGCTCAATGAGTACCTGACCCGGGCGGGCTTTCAGGTATTGACGGCGGCGGAGGGCAACGAGATGCGTCAGCAACTCGCCCAGCACAGCCCGGACCTGATTATTCTGGACATCATGATGCCCGGCGAGGACGGTTTTACCCTCTGCCAGCAGATCCGTCGTGACTCCCAGGTGCCCATCATCATGCTGACCGCCGCCTCCGACGAAGCGGATCGGGTGATCGGCCTCGAACTCGGCGCCGACGACTATATCGCCAAGCCGTTCAGCCCCCGTGAACTGCAGGCCCGCATCAAGGCACTGCTACGCCGCGCCGAATTCCGCCAGCCGGAAAAAGAGAAAGAGCCGAGCCGCCGCCTGCGTTTTGCCGAGTGGACCCTCGACACCCTGAGCCACCAGCTGACCCATGATGATGGCAGCCTGCTGGATCTCTCCGGCAGCGACGCCATGCTGCTCGGCATGTTCCTGCAACAGCCCGGCGTGGTGCTGGATCGGGACACCATCTCGGATGCCACCCGCGGCCGCGAAAGCCTGCCGATGGAGCGCGGCATCGACGTACAGATCAGCCGTCTGCGCCAGAAGCTGGGCGACAACGGCAAGAGCCCGCGCATCATCAAGACCATTCGCGGCAGTGGCTACATGCTGATTGCCGAGGTGCACGAGCTGCCATGAGCAACAAGTGGTCCTGGGGGGCGCTGGTGCCCCGATCCCTGTTGTCACGGATGATCCTGCTGTTGTTGCTGGCTATCCTGCTCTCCCAGACCATTCTGACCGGCATCTGGATGCAGCAGATCCAGAAGCGGGAACTGGAGGGGATGCTCAGCACCACCCGCAACCTCGCCATGTCTGCCGCCTCCACCGTCAACTTCTTCAAATCCCTGCCGCTGCAATATCGCCATATCGCGCTGGACCAACTGCGCAACATGGGGGGCAGCCGCTTCTTCGTCTCGCTCAACGAAGAGGAAATCCACATCAACGCCATCCCCGACAGCGAACGCAAGACGCAGGTGCTGGAGGAGGTGCAGGGAGTGCTGACCCGCAAGCTCTCCGACGCCATGGCGATCAAGGTGGACTTCTCCCGACCCGATGACCTCCACGTCTTCAATAACGACACCCTGCTGGCGGATCTCCCCTCCTCCTGGGCCCGCTACACCCTGTCGCTGGAGCCGCTCAATCCGCCGGTGCTGGTGACCCAGATCGAGATCGAAAAGGGGGAGTGGCTCTATCTGGCGGCCCTGCTGCCCGCCCCCTACATGACCCTCGACGATACCGTGATGCCGAGCAACCAGGTGCGTTTCATCGCCCTGATGACGGTGTTCCTCTGCTTCTTCACCTTTATGCTGGTGCGCTGGCAGACCCGCCCGCTGCGACGTCTCGCCAAGGCGGCGGTCAATCTGGGCAAGGATATCGACCAGCCTTCGCTCAAAGAGGAAGGGGCGTCGGAAATCGTGGCGGCCACCCGCGCCTTCAACATCATGCAGCACCGCATTCGCCGTTATATCGATGATCGGGAACGGCTGTTCAGCTCCATCTCCCACGATCTCAAGACCCCCATCACCCGACTGCGACTGCGGGTCGAACTGCTCGATGACGAGGTACAGATCGCCAAGTTCAACAAGGATCTCGACGAGCTGGAGCTGATGGTGAAAGGAGCGCTGCAGACGGTCAAAGAGACCGACATTCACGAGAATATCGAGGAGATCGACATCAACGCCCTGCTTGAGCAGATGGCGGAGTCGATGAACCTGCACGACGAGCGGCTGACCATCGAAGGCCACTGCAAGTGGCCCTATCGCGGCAAGCTGCTGGCGCTCAAACGCTGCATCGGCAATCTGGTGGACAACGGCATCAAATATGGCCAGCGGGTACGCATCATCATCATGGATGACGAGGAGATGCTGATCCTGTTCATCATGGATGAGGGCCCCGGCCTGCCGGATGACCAGTTCGAGCGCATCTTCGAGCCCTATTACCGACTCAGCACGGATCAGGCCGGCACCGGTCTCGGGCTCGGCATCGCCCGCAATATCGCCCACGCCCACGGCGGCGATCTGGTGCTGGAAAATCGTCCGCAAGGTGGCCTGCAGGCCACCCTCTCACTGCCAAGGTAGTCTTCTCATGAAGTGGTTCCCTCTCCCCCTGCTCGCCCTGCTCTCCGGTTCTGTCTGTGCCTCCCAGGTGGAGGTGCTGCACTGGTGGACCTCCGGCGGCGAAGCGCAGGCGGTCGAAGTGCTCAAATCTGAGTGGATCGCCAAGGGCAACCAGTGGAATGACTTCGCGGTACAGGGCGGTGGCGGCAAGAGCGCCATGACGGTGCTGAAAAGCCGGGCGCTGGCCGCCAACCCGCCAGAGGCGGCCCACCTCAAGGGGTATGAGCTCAAGGAGTGGGCCGGGCTCGGCTTTTTGCGCGACCTCACCCCCATGGCTGAGCACCTCGGCTGGTACAGCCAGATGCCGCCTATGGTGCGGGCCACCCTCAGCCAGAACGGCGCCCTGATGGCGGTGCCCACCGGCATCCATCGGGTCAACTGGTTGTGGCTCAACCGCAAGGTGTTCGAGCGCAACAAGCTGACTCCGCCCACCGACTGGGCCCAGTTTGTCACCGTCGCCGACCAGCTTAAAAAACGGGGCATCACCCCGCTCGCCATCGGCAACGAGCCCTGGCAGCTGGCGGTGTTGTTTGAAACAGTGGCGCTCGGTGAGGGCGGTAAAGAATTCTATCGCAAGGCGTTCCTCGAGCAGGACAGCGCCACCCTGACCGGCCCCGACATGGTGCGGGTGTTGACCCGTTTCCAGCAGCTGCGTGCCTACGTCCCGCAAAAATACGCCGGTCTGAAGTGGCATCAGGCCACCAACCTGCTGGAGAGCGGTGGCGCCGCCATGCAGGTAATGGGCGACTGGGTGAAGGGTGAACTGAGTGCCGGTAACTACCGGCCGGGTGAGGATATCGCCTGTCTGCCGAGCCCGGGCAGCGCCGGACTGTTCAGCTACAACCTTGACTCCATCGCCATGTTCAAACAGCGGGATCCGGCCCAGCTGCAGGCGCAGGGGGATCTGGCCCAGTTGCTGATGACGCCACAATTCCAGGAGGAGTTCAATCGGGTGAAGGGGTCGATCCCGGCTCTGACCAATCCCGACATGAGCAAGTTCGACCGCTGCGCCGTCCATTCCTATCAGGACTTCCTGCTGGCGGAAAAGCAGGACAACCTGCTGCCCAGCATGGCGGAAGGGATGGCGACGCCGACCAATATGCGGCAGGCGATCCTCGATGTGCTGAGCAACTTCTTCAACGACCCCAAGGCCAACCCGGAGCAGACGGCGCTGCATCTGGAGCGGGCGATGCGCTCGACCCGCTGATCCGGGCACATTGCCAAACGGCAGAAATGACAAAGGCGGAATTGCTCCGCCTTTGTTGTTGAATCGTCATCCGATTCAGGATTGATCGTTCTCGTCCTCATCCTCGTCATAGTAATCGCTGAGCTCGATCCAGAGCCCCAACCCGACCATCACCATGGAGCCGAACCAGGTACCAGTATTCCCGATCGGGCTGCCCATCACTATCATGGCGAAGGACAAAAACCCCATGCCTGCATAGGCTTGTAATCTGCCGTAGGAGACCTGCATATTCACCTCCTTGTTGAATATGGTTCAATTTTTATATTACTCGTCCGGCGCAAGCTGGATAGGGTCGAATAACATTTCGGTTACATATGCTGGTGAATTGGTCGTTTGTTTGATTATTTTTTAGCCCTGAGTATTATTGGCAGCCGAATAGGTTGAAGGTTGATAATAGATGAGTGATTTATTCTGCGGTGCAACTCATGAGTTGGACGCAATCGGGCTTCGTTGCCCGGAACCCGTTATGATGGTTCGCAAGAAAGTGCGGCTGATGGCGGATGGCGAGACCCTGCTGGTCAGTGCCGACGATCCTTCAACCACCCGCGACATCCCCAGTTTCTGCCGCTTTATGGATCACACCCTGGTCGCCAGCGAGACAGAGCAGGCCCCCTACCGCTATCTGATCCGCAAGGGTCAATAAGCCCACGCACCGGAGCACTCCATGACAACCATTACCCGAATCGGCACCACCCAGCGTTGGTCAGACGTGGTCATCCACAATGGCACCCTCTACGTGGTGGAAGTGCCCGTCAGCGAAGAGGCCGACATCCACCAGCAGACCCGCGAAGTGCTGGCAAGCCTGCAGGGCCTGCTGGAAGCCAACGGCTCCGGCGTCGACAAGATCCTGATGGCCAATATCTATCTCAAAGACATTCAGGACATCGCGACCTTCAACGAGCAGTGGGATGCCTGGATCCCGGCAGGCACCGCCCCCGTGCGCGCCTGCGTACAAGCCCGTCTGGCCCACGAAGGCTACAAGGTGGAAGTGCAGCTGACTGCGGCTGTCTAAACGCAGCGGGATGCCTGGCTCCCCTGATGCCGACACCGCGCCGGTTCGCGCCTGTGTACAAGCCCGTCTGGCCCACGAAGGCTACAAGGTCGAAGTGCAGCTGACAGCGGCGGTCTAAGAGGCGCTTATCCCCCTCATCCCCGCCCCTTCTCCCACGAGGTGAGAAGGGAGCAAACAACAAGGCGCCATTGCTCGCAACGGCGCCAATAGAAAGGCCCCGCCATCACTGGCGGGGCCTTTTCGTTACCGAAACCTGAACGACTTAGGCGGTCGGGGTCAGGGTAATGGTCACGCGACGGTTCTGGGCTTTGCCAGCGGCGGTGCTGTTGGTAGCAACCGGCTGATCCGGGCCCACGCCGGTGGTGGAGATGCGGCTACCTGCTACGCCCTGACCAATCAGCTGGGCGGCAACGGCATCGGCACGATCGCGGGAGAGCTTCATGTTCAGCTCGCGGGAACCTGTGCTGTCGGTGTGACCGACCACGTTCAGGCGGGTCTTGTCGAACTCGGCAACCACCATGGCCACGCCGGAGAGGGTGTTGGCACCGGCCGCTTTCAGCTGGGAGCTGGAGCTGTCGAAGGTGACGTTGTTCGGCATGTTGAGGATCAGCTCATTGCCATTGCGGGTCACGCTGACGCCGGTGCCCTGCAGCTTCTCGCGCAGCTTGGCTTCCTGCACGTCCATGTAGTAGCCGATACCGCCACCCAGCGCCGCGCCAGCAGCAACGCCGGTCAGGATGCCCTTCTTGCGGTCACCCTTGCTGGAAGAGAGCGCACCTACGGCCGCACCGGCAGCGGCGCCAGCCAGCGCGCCCCAGGCACCTTTGGAGGTCTGGGATTCACCTGTGTAGGGGTTGGTGGTACAGCCGCTCAGGGCAACGGTCAGTGCCAGAGCAGGCACCAGGATCTTGGCTCGCATGAAAAAACCTCTGTTAAAACAATCCGGCACCATGCCGGGGGCCGGATTGTAACGCGCTGGCACGCCATTGTCTGACGCAAGCCTGAACAGATGGCGAGAGTGGTGTTTTTTTGGGCAATCGGCGGGTTGTCAGCGCGGTAACTGACACTCGGCGTGGCAAGGACAGCTGACCAGATGATCGTTCACCATCCCCACCGCCTGCATAAAGGCGTAACAGATGGTGCTGCCGACAAAGTTGAAGCCGAGCTTCTTGAGTGCTTTCGACATGGCATCCGACTCCGGTGAGGTCGCAGGAATATCGCCATTGCCCTGCCGCTGGTTGACGATGGGGGCGCCGCCAACAAAGCCCCACAGGTAGTCGGCGAAGTCGATCCCCTGCTCCTGCAACGCCAGATAAGCGCGGGCATTTCTGATGATCGACTGCACCTTGAGCCGGTTGCGGATAATGCCGCTGTCCTGCATCAACCGCTCTACATCCTGCTCGTCGAAGCGGGCAATCTGCACCGGATCAAAGTCCGCATAGGCGCGGTAATAGCTTTCGGTGCGCTTGAGGATGGTGATCCACGACAGCCCCGCCTGCTGGCCGTCGAGGCAGAGCTTGGCAAACAGCTCGCGCGAGTCATAGACCGGCCTGCCCCACTGTTTGTCATGGTATTCAATGTATTCCGGGTCTTTGGTCACCCAGGCGCAGCGCAGTTCCATTTCCTCTCCCTCGTCATTTCAGCGGTTTACCCGACCCTGCCCACTCTACAGGCGGCACTGCTCACATCATATACCGGTCATCCCGCCCGACCAGCCAAGGCGCAGTACCATCCCGCGAATCCGCTGCAATTTCGCCTATTATCCGACCATGCCAGACGGTATACTCCCTCGGTTCACATTCAGCAAATCTTGCTCTGATTTTCACTTCGCGCGAAAAAAATTATGCAAAAATTCGATGTCAAAACCTTTCAGGGCCTGATCCTGCAGCTGCAGGACTATTGGTCCCGCCAGGGCTGTACCATCATTCAGCCGCTGGATATGGAAGTGGGTGCCGGTACTTCCCACCCCATGACCTGTCTGCGTGCCCTGGGCCCGGAGCCCATCGCCTGCGCTTACGTGCAACCGTCCCGCCGTCCGACCGACGGCCGCTACGGTGAAAACCCGAACCGCCTGCAGCACTACTACCAGTTCCAGGTGATCATCAAGCCTTCCCCCGACAACATTCAGGAACTCTATCTGGGCTCCCTGAAAGAGCTGGGCATGGATCCTGAAATCCACGACATCCGCTTCGTGGAAGACAACTGGGAAAACCCGACGCTGGGTGCCTGGGGTCTGGGTTGGGAAGTGTGGCTGAACGGCATGGAAGTGACCCAGTTCACCTACTTCCAGCAAGTTGGCGGCCTCGAGTGCAAGCCGGTCACCGGCGAGATCACCTACGGTCTCGAGCGTCTGGCCATGTACATTCAGGGCGTGGACAGCGTCTACGATCTGGTCTGGTCTGACGGCCCGCTGGGCAAGACCACCTACGGCGACGTGTTCCACCAGAACGAAGTGGAGCAATCCACCTACAACTTCGAACACGCCGATGTGGAGTTCCTGTTCCACTGCTTCGAGCAGTACGAGAAGGAAGCCCAAAATCTGCTGGCACTGGAAAAACCGCTGCCGCTGCCTGCCTACGAGCGCATCCTCAAAGCCGCTCACTCCTTCAACCTGCTGGATGCCCGCAAGGCCATCTCGGTCACCGAGCGTCAGCGCTACATCCTGCGCATTCGCACCCTGACCAAGGCCGTGGCAGAGGCATACTACGCCTCCCGCGAAGCGCTGGGCTTCCCTATGTGTCAGCGCAGTGAGAACAAGCAAGGTTAAGGAACGGACATGGCACAACATACATTTCTGGTAGAGATCGGTACTGCTGAGCTGCCGCCCAAAGCCCTGCGCTCCCTGGCCGAAGCCTTTGCCGACAACTTCAAAGCCGAACTGACCAAGGCCGATCTGGCCTTTGGCGACGTCGAGTGGTTTGCCTCACCGCGCCGTCTGGCGCTGAAGGTAAGCGAGCTGGCCGGCGAACAGCCGAGCAAGAGCGTCGAGAAGCGCGGCCCGGCCGTAGCGCAGGCGTTCGATGCCGAAGGCAAGCCGACCAAGGCTGCCGAAGGCTGGGCCCGTGGCAACGGCATCACCGTTGAGCAGGCCGAGCGTCTGGTCACTGACAAGGGCGAGTGGCTGGTTCACACCGCCAAGGTTGAAGGCCGTCCGGCCAAAGAATTGCTGGGCGAACTGGTCGCCTCCGCACTGGCCAAACTGCCGATCCCGAAAATGATGCGCTGGGGCGACAAGACCATCCAGTTCGTGCGTCCGGTCTTCACCGTGACCCTGCTGCTGGATGGCGAGCTGGTTCCCGCCCACATTCTGGGTATCGACTCTGCCCGCACCATCCGCGGCCACCGCTTTATGGGCGAGAGCGAATTCACCATCGACAACGCCAGCCAGTACCCGCAGATCCTGCAGGAGCGCGGCATGGTGATTGCCGACTTCATGGCGCGCAAGGCCAAGATCAAGGCTGACGTCGAAGCGGCCGCTGCCGCCTTCGGTGGCGTGGCCGATCTGGACGACGCCCTGCTGGAAGAAGTGACCGCACTGGTCGAGTGGCCTGTGGTGCTGACCGCCAACTTCGAAGAGAAGTTCCTGGCCGTTCCGGCTGAAGCGCTGGTGCACACCATGAAGGGTGACCAGAAGTACTTCCCGGTCTACGACAAGAACGGCAAGCTGCTGCCGAAGTTCATCTTCGTCACCAACATCGAGTCCAAAGACCCGAGCCAGATCATCAGCGGCAACGAGAAGGTGGTTCGCCCCCGTCTCTCTGACGCCGAGTTCTTCTTCAAGACCGACCTCAAGCAGACCCTGGCCTCCCGCCTGCCGCGCCTTGAAACCGTGCTGTTCCAGCAACAGCTGGGCACCGTCAAGGCCAAGGTCGAGCGTATCGAGACCGTCGCCGGCTTTATCGCCGAGCGCATCGGCGCCGACGTGGCTCAGGCCAAGCGTGCCGGTCTGCTCTCCAAGTGTGACCTGATGACCAACATGGTCGGCGAGTTCACCGACACCCAGGGTGTCATGGGGATGCACTACGCCCGTCACGATGGCGAAGACGAAGCGGTGGCCGTGGCCCTCAACGAGCAGTACATGCCGCGCTTTGCCGGTGATGCCCTGCCGTCCGGTCTGGTTGCCTGCGCCGTCGCGCTGGCCGACAAGTTCGACACTCTGGCCGGTATCTTCGGCATCGGCATGCTGCCGAAGGGTGACAAGGACCCGTTCGCCCTGCGTCGCGCCGCCATCGGTGCCCTGCGCATCATGACCGAGAAGCAGCTGGATCTGGATCTGGTTGAACTGGTTGAAGAAGCGGTACGCGTCTACGGCGACAAGCTGACCAACAAAACCGTCGTCACCGACGTGGTCGACTTTATGCTGGGCCGCTTCCGCGCCGCCTATCAGGACGAAGGCATCGGTGCCGACGTGGTGCTGGCCGTACTGGCCCGCCGCCCGACCCGTCCGCTCGACTTCGATCGTCGCGTCAAGGCCGTCAGCCACTTCCGCACGCTGGATGCCGCCCTGGCACTGGCTGCCGCCAACAAGCGCGTGAGCAATATTCTGGCCAAGGTCGAAGGCGAATTGCCGACTGCCGTCAAACCGGAACTGCTGGTCGATGCCGCCGAGAAGGCGCTAGCCACCCAGGTTGCCGAACTGCAAGCCGAACTGGCCCCGCTGTTCGCCGCCGGTGACTATCAGGCTGCCCTCACCCGTCTGGCCGCCCTGCGCGAGCCGGTCGATACCTTCTTCAACGAAGTCATGGTGATGGCCGACGACGAGGCCCTCAAGGCCAACCGTCTGGCACTGCTGAACAACCTGCGCAACCTGTTCCTGCAAGTGGCGGATATCTCGCTGCTGCAGTGATTAGAGTTTGCTAACCAGATCAAAAAACGGCGTCGTAAGGCGCCGTTTTTATATAGCAAGATACAAAAACATATTACGATATAAGCGTTATTTGAAATAACTAGGTTAATCACCCCATGGATGGAACACTATGAATAAAATATTAATTACCACCACTTTATTTTTAATCAACTCTTCATTTGCAGCTGATGACGCCACAATATCCCGTTTAGTAAGAGACTACAGTGAGACTGTCGCTTGCCAAGTAGGTGGCGAAGGGGAGCCTGGTGAGTTAAAACAATATAGTGCGGTAAGATTATCAGAAGGTTACTCTGTAGAAGATGATGTAGGCTCGAAATGGTTAGTTTATTGGGCTGGTGATATGGGATGTAATGGTGGGAATGGAACTCGGCTACCACAACTAACCGTGGTTGCAATTAATGGCTTTAGGAACACACCTGTTGTTGACACTAGTTATAAATTACCTTATACCAATCTCGTGCAGGTAACAGAAATGAAAAATGACCAAGGCATGGTAACCATTTCTGGTCTTGCTTATGGTGATAATGATACCCAACACCATCCACGAGAAAAAGTTACATATAAGTTTAAATTTGATGAGCAAAACAATAAGTTTATTCCACAGTAAATATTAAAATTAGTTTTTATACAGATTGCACAGTTTGTACAGTTTGTACAGATCTAGTTATCACCTGCCCCCTGCCTCAAATCGGTATCTTTTTACACTATATCGATCGACGAAAATGGGGGCTCTTGCCTCATCCAAACCGTAGGTTCGATTAACCGTCAGGCGTAATCGGACTTTCGCGTAAATGGAGTCGCCCGCCATAACGGCCAGCCGCACTTCCCCCTCCAGCTGGCTGATCCTGTTTCACGGCAACAACCGTAATCAAAGCCTCTCGATCGTCCGATTACGCTGCGCTAATCGAACCTACAGGGGGGTGCTCAGCTGTTATCATTTGAGACAGTCCCCAGCGCCGCCACGCCCCGAGAGGAGAGTCATGGATATACCTGCCGCCCCGTCCCCCGCCATCTGCCAGCTGTGTCAGGAGAAAGCAGATCTCGACTTCGACTTCACCATGGCCTTTCAGCCCATCGTCGATTGCAGCAAGCGCACCATCTTCGGCTACGAGGCGCTGGTACGGGGGCTCAACAACGAGCCGGCGCAGAGCGTGATTGCCCGGGTCAACGACGACAACCGCTACCGCTTCGATCAGCTGTGCCGGATCAAGGCCATCGCGCTGGCGGCACGGCTCGGGATGAAGGGGATGCTGAGCATCAACTTTCTGCCCAATGCGGTCTACCGCCCGGAGCGCTGCATCCGCACCACCCTGCAGGCGGCCCGCGAGCACCACTTCCCCATCGAGCAGATCATGTTCGAGCTGACCGAGGTGGAGCAGGTGCAGGATAGCCTGCATCTTCGCGGTATCGTCGATCACTATCAGGCGCTTGGCTTCAAGACGGCGATCGATGACTTTGGCGCCGGTTACTCGGGCCTCAACCTGCTGGCCGATTTTCACCCCAACATCGTCAAGCTCGATATGCACCTGCTGCGCGGCATCGACCATGACCCGACCCGGCAAGCCATAGTGCGCCACTGTCTGGCCCTGTTTGCCGAGTTGCAGATCACCCCGCTGGCGGAGGGGGTCGAGACCCGCGAAGAGATGGCCTGTCTGCGGGAGATGGGCATCAGTCTGATGCAGGGCTACCTGTTCGCCCGCCCCGGCTTCGAAACCCTGCCCGAGGTGGATTTCGCCAGCTTATAAGCCAGTCGGTCTGCACTGCCTCCCCCTCAGCCCACTCCCACCCGAATATGAAAACGGACACCCGAGGGTGTCCATGTGCATACCCTATGACCTTGCGCCATGGTCACACAGTCACCCTCCCCGGTTAATGGGTCAGCTGTGGCAACAGTTGCAGCAGGTGAGCCCGTATCGCCAGCGGCGTCTGGCTAACCCAGATCTCCAGCAGGCCATACGCGAGCAACGGCAGCACCAGCAGCAACAGGCAGAGCAGCCCCAGCAAACGGCTTGGTGCAAGCCGCTTCACCTTGCTGCCAAGGTGCAGGGCCTCGACCCGCTTGGGGCAGGCGGCCACGCAGCTCAGGCAGCCGGTGCACTCCAGGCTGCGTACCGCAATAAGCTGGTGCACCGCAATGCGCGATGGACAGGCCCGGCTGCACTTGTCACAGTCATGACCCTGGCTTCGCAGGCAGCGGGCCGGGTCACGGCGAATGCGCAGCGGCGTCAGTAGCCCCAGCAGGGCGAGCCAAGCGCCATAGGGGCAGAGGTAGCGGCAGAATCCCTGACGAAAGGTCGCGGTAAGCAGCAACACCCAGCCGAGGCACAGACCCGAGATCAGGGTCAGGTTGAAGAAGAAGGCCCCCATCTTCATATCCGCCGCCTGATGGTAGGGGCTGGTGAAGTAGCCGGGCAGGGCAGCAGCCGGCACCGCCAGCAGGATGATGAAGAGCAGAAAGCCGAGCACCAGAAATTTCTGGGTACGCAGGGCAAGATCCAGCCAGCGCGGCGGGCTCCACTCCCCCGGCAGCAACCGGTGGCGCAGGCCATGTAGCCATTCCCCCACCAGCCCGAGCGGACAGAACCAGGCACAGAACGCCCGCCCCAGCAGCAGGGCCGACAGGGAGAGTACCAGTACGGTGACGGTGGCCGCCGGATGGTGGGGATCCACCAACCCCTGCGCGAACCAGGCCCGCAGCCCGAGGCCACCGGCGATGGGCAGGAAGGCATCCACCACGTCCGGGCGCACCAGCCAGGGGCTCATCCCCTGTCCCAACTGCCAGATATGCAGGCTGTATTGCACTGTGACCAGCCCCCAGCAGAGCAGCAGCAGATGGCGAGTGCCTGCCCGCAACTGCTGACTGTCGATCGCCCCGAACACGGGCAGCGGCCGCCTCTGATGCCGGAGGGCAAGCACGGCGGTGACCGTCCCCAGTGCGAGCCAGAGCAGGCTGTCGGCCGCCAGCAACCAGACCAGCCCCAGCAGGCCGAGCGCAAGACGCCCCGGCCAGCCGGTGCGCACCTGCCACGCCAACAACACCAGATAAACCATACCGGCCACCATGGTTATCGCTTCAATCACGCTCATGCATCCCCCACTGCCTACATCCGGATCCGGCAGCAAGGATAACTAACATTTGAGTTGATTATTTTGATCTGCATGGGCCGAGGGAGGAGTTATGGCCAATGCCTCCCTCGCAGGCTCTCCCCTCTTTCAACGACACGCTGCCTCATCAGCCAGGCACTAGCCGCGGGCACGGTGGAGGTGGTAGTCAACGTGATAGTCGTTGGCATTACGGAACATGATGGAGTAGTTGAGGAACTCTCCGCTCTCGCTGTATGAGAGTGAGGTGAGCCGCAGGATAGGGGCCCCCTGCTCGATATGGAGCAGCTCGGCAGTAGCCCGATCCGCCAGCACGGCACTGAAGCACTCATAGTTGCCCGCAATCGCGATGCCGCACTCCCGTTCGATGTAGTCGAATTTGGACCCTTCCAGATGGGCGACCGACAGATTGCGAAACAGTCTGACCGGCATATAGCTCTCTTCCAGCAGCAGAGCCCGACCATCCACCGAGCGGATCCGGCTTGAGTAATAGACGGGTTCATTCACCTTAACCCTCAGCTGACTGGCGATGGCCGGTGGCGCGGGCATGGTGCGAAATTCCAACACCTGGCTGGTCAAAGTGCGCCCCTGCTCGCGCATCAGTTCGGTAAACCCGCTCAGACCTTTGGTCTCATGCTGAACATCCTTTTTCGTCACATAGGTGCCGCTGCCGTGGCGCCGCTCGACCAATCCCCACTCGATCAACATATCTACCGCTCTGCGGATGGTCATGCGGGAGACGCCATACTGTTCTGCCAGCGCTTTTTCGCCCGGCAACACATCTCCCACCCGACACTCGGCACCGTTTACCCTGATCCTGAGTCGATCAGCCACCGATTTATAGATCACTGCTAGACATCTCCTGTGGTCACAACGCCAACCATCTTATTCTTAAGCAAGTGGATAAATTGCATAAAAACAATAACTTAAATTCAAACTAAAGCTGCAAGAACATCACAAAACCAAGAGGTACAACAATATCGCAAAAGTTAGACATCTTTGTCTAAATAACTGCATGCGTCAGATCACATTATTCCAAGATATTTCATGAGGTCTCTTTTTATCGTTGCTAATTTGCATCTGGCAACACCGGCAAGGATTCGATTAGCTATTTCAACCAAGGGACAATATATGCTCAGTCAAATTCAACGTTTTGGCGGAGCAATGTTCACTCCTGTACTGCTTTTTCCTTTTGCAGGTATGGTAGTAGGCATTGCAATTATGCTGAAAAACCCGATGTTTGTCGGTGAATCACTGGCAAACCCACAAGGATTATTCTTCCAGATCATCCATATTATTGAAGAAGGTGGCTGGACAGTATTCAGGAATATGCCGCTTATATTTGCGATTGGCCTGCCAATCGGTCTGGCAAATAAGGCGCAAGCCAGAGCCTGTCTGGCTGTATTGGTCAGCTTCATGACCTGGAACTATTTTATCAACGCCATGGGCATGACCTGGGGCAGTTATTTCGGGGTCGACTTCAGTCAGGATGTGGGGGGGGAAAGTGGCCTCGCCATGGTAGCGGGGATCAAGACCCTGGATACCAGCATCATAGGGGCCATCGTCATCTCCGGCATCGTGACGGCACTGCACAACCGTCTGTTTGATCGCCAACTGCCGGTCTTTCTCGGCATCTTTCAGGGCAGCTCCTTTGTCACCATTGTCGCCTTCTTCGTGATGATCCCCTGCGCCTGGCTGACCCTGCTTGGCTGGCCAAAAGTACAGATGGGCATCGCCTCCCTGCAGAATTTCATGCTGGTCTCGGGTCCGGTCGGGGTGTGGGTATATACCTTCCTCGAGCGGATTTTGATCCCGACCGGCCTGCATCACTTTATCTACGGCCCCTTCATCTTCGGTCCAGCGGCAGTAGAGGGGGGCATTCAGCTCTATTGGGCACAGCACATGCTGGAGTTCAGCCAGAGCACTCGCCCGCTGATTGAACAGTTCCCTCAGGGTGGCTTTGCCCTGCACGGCAACTCGAAGATTTTCGGTGCCATGGGGATTGCTCTGGCCATCTATGCCACGGCAGCCAAAGAGAACAAGGCCAAGGTAGCAGGCCTGCTGATCCCGGCCACCCTGACCGCCATTCTGGTCGGTATCACCGAGCCGCTGGAGTTCACCTTCCTCTTCATCTCGCCGCTGCTGTTTGCCATCCACGCCCTGCTGGCAGCCACCATGTCGACTGTGATGTACCTGTTTGGTGTGGTCGGCAACATGGGTGGAGGTCTGCTCGACCAGTTCCTGCCGCAGAACTGGATACCTATGTTCCACAACCATGCGGGAATGATGTTCACCCAGATCGCTATCGGGTTGGTCTTTACCGGAATCTGGTTCCTGATATTCCGCGCGCTGATTATCAGACTCAATCTTAAAACACCGGGCCGGGAAGACAGTGAAATAAAGCTTTATTCCAAGTCAGATTATCAGGCAGCCAAAAACCAGCGTGGCAGTGATAGTGCAACACAAATTATCGAAGCGCTTGGTGGAGTCAAAAATATACGCAGTCTGAATAATTGTGCCACCCGCTTAAGAATATCGCTGGTTAACAGAAAACTAGCCGCTGCAGATGAGGAGTTTATTAAATTAGGGGCCCATGGTGTCGTCCGCCATGGCGATAGTATCCAGGTAATTATCGGTCTGCATGTACCTCAGGTACGTGAAAATATGGAATCGATTATGAACAACAGTCATCAACAATCGTCTTTAGTAATGGAGTCATGATCATGAAAAAATTCTCTGTAGTCATTGCCGGTGGTGGCAGCACTTTTACTCCTGGTATCGTTCTGATGTTGCTGGAAAATCAACATCGCTTCCCGCTCAAGGAGATCAAATTCTACGACAACGATGGTGCCCGTCAGGAGATCATCGCCGAAGCCTGCAAAATCCTGCTGAAAGAGAAGGCTCCCGAGATCGCCTTCAGCTATGGCACCGACCCCAAAGCAGCGTTTAGCGATGTAGATTTCGTCATGGCCCATATCCGGGTTGGCAAATATCCGATGCGCGAGCTGGACGAGAAGATCCCGCTGCGTCATGGCGTGGTCGGTCAGGAGACCTGCGGCCCGGGTGGTATCGCCTATGGCATGCGCTCCATCGGCGGAGTGCTGGAGCTGGTCGACTATATGGAGCAGTACTCACCCAATGCCTGGATGCTCAACTACTCCAACCCGGCCGCCATTGTGGCCGAAGCGACCCGTCGCCTGCGTCCCAACGCCAAAATCCTCAACATCTGCGACATGCCGATCGGGATCGAGGGGCGCATGGCCCAGATTGCCGGTCTCAAATCCCGCAAAGAGATGCGGGTACGCTACTACGGCCTCAACCACTTTGGCTGGTGGACCCGCATCGAGGATCTGGAAGGCAACGACCTGATGCCGAAGATCAAGGAGCACGTCGCCCGCCACGGCTATGTGCCCAATAGCGCCAGCCATGCCGAAGCAAGCTGGAACGATACCTTCGCCAAGGCAAAGGATGTATGGGCGCTCGACCCGGATACCCTGCCCAACACCTATCTGAAGTACTACCTCTACCCGGACTATGTGGTGGCCCACTCCAACCCGGAACACACCCGCGCCAACGAGGTGATGGAGCACCGCGAGAAGCAGGTCTTCACCGCCTGTACCGACATCGTCAAGGCAGGCAATTCAGCAGCGGGCGAGCTGGAGATCGATGAACACGCCTCCTATATCGTTGACCTGGCAACCGCCATTGCCTTCAACACCCAGGAGCGGATGTTGCTGATCGTTCCCAATCGCGGCGCCATCCCCAACTTTGACCCGGAAGCCATGGTCGAGATCCCCTGCCTGGTCGGCAGCAGCGGACCTGAGCCGCTGCAGGTGGGCAGCATCCCGCTGTTCCAGCAGGGCATGATGGGCCAGCAGGTCGCGGTCGAGAAACTGGTGGTCGAAGCCTGGGTTGAGCACTCTTACCAAAAACTGTGGCAAGCCATCACCCTCTCCAAGACAGTGCCCAGTGCATCGGTGGCCAAGTCCATTCTCGATGACTTGATAGAGGCCAACAAAGCCTACTGGCCGGAACTGAAATAAACCGCCCATAAACAAAAACCCCCTCGTGACAGAGGGGGTTTTTCGTGTTGGCAACGGGTGCGGATTAACGCAGCGGTTTGACCGAGCGACGGACGATCAGCTCGGGCTGTACCGTCATCGATTCCACTTCCAGCTCCTTGTTGCGGATCCGGCTGACCAGATGCTTCACCGCCAGCTGGCCCAGTTCGGCCTTCGGGTGACGGATGGTGGTCAGCGGCGGGCTGGAGAAGCGCGCCATCTCCACATCGTCGTAGCCGATGATGGAGATATCGTCCGGCACCTTGACTCCCGCTTCCCAGGCAGCGCAAATCGCGCCGATCGCCATGGGATCGTCGAAGGCAAAGACCGCAGTCGGACGAGGCTGCAGGGCCAAGATGCGCTGCATGGCATCGAAGCCGCTCTGGCTCTCGTAGTCCCCTTCAAAGACCTGTTCATCTTTGAGGGTCAGACCGTGTTCGCCCAGCGCATCACGTACCCCATCCAGTCGCTGCTGGGTGGTCGGCTTGGAGAGCTGGCCAGTGATGCAGACGATGTCGCGGTGCCCCAGCTCCAGCAGATGGCGTACGGCCATGCGGGCGCCGATGCGGGCGTTGTCGTTGATGACGTTGGCGAAATCGCACTCCGTCCCCCAATCCAGTACCACCTGCGGCACGTTCTTGTGGATGCGCAGCATGTCGCGCAACGGAGTGTCGATATCGGTCCCCAATACCAGCAGACCATCCACCCGTTTTTCCATCAGCATTCTCAGGTAATGCTGTTGGCGAGGCGGCTGGTTTTCGGTGTTGCAGAGGATCAGGCTGTAGCCCTGTTCGAAGCAGTACGCTTCAACCCCTTGCACCACTTCCGCGAAGAAGGGGTTTACGCTGGTGGTCACCAGCATGCCAATGGTCTTGGTCGAATTTATCTTAAGACTGCGCGCTACCGAGTTGGGCGCGTAGTTGAGTTCTGCCACCGCCTCAATCACTTTCTGGGTCGCGTCTTCGCTGACCCGCCGAGTGTGGTTGAGCACATGTGAGACGGTGGAGATGGATACGCCTGCGCGCGAGGCGACATCCTTGATAGTGGCCATCTCTGTCTCCTGACTGTCAAAGGCGGAACATTAGCAGATTTCCCGAATAAAGGCTTGGTTTTAACGGGCTCTGCCACGGAATTGTCAATGCCGGCTAATTTAGGCGCTCATTTCTGTTTGCGCAAACGATTAATGGTCAAAATGGGAGCACCATCAGAGTAAAATATCACCAGACTAATCCTCTGTGCTTCATCATAAGCACCTCTGGTTACCAAGATGTTAAGGCTAAGAATCGATACTAAATTCCAATTAAACACAAATGACAGGTCATTTATTTCAAAATAAGCCCACCCCACCCCCTATGGTTAGTATCTTTAACAGCTTGTTATTGCCCCGTGAGGAATGATAGAACCATACCTATAGCCGGATGCACGGGATGTCGATCCGGAATGGCACTCGTAAATGAAACAATCCACTGATTAAGGGACGAATCAATGCATAAGTTGAGCAAAATTACAGTAAGCGCAGCGGTTTCTTTGGCTCTGTTTGGATCGATCTCCATCGCACACGCGGCAGACACCATCAAGATAGGTATCGCAGGCCCGCTCACCGGCCCGGTTGCCCAGTACGGGGACATGCAGTTCACCGGCGGCAAGATGGCGGTCGAGCAGATCAACAAGGCTGGCGGCATCAATGGCAAGCAGATCGAAGCCGTCATCTATGACGATGCCTGTGATCCCAAGCAGGCGGTAGCCATCGCCAACAAGGTGGTAAATGATGGCGTCAAGTTCGTGGTCGGTCACCTCTGCTCCGACAACACCCTGCCCGCCTCCGACATCTATGAAGACGAGGGGATCCTGATGGTTACCCCCGCCTCCACCAACCCCAAGATCACCGAACGCGGTTACCAGCTGACCCTGCGCACCATCGGTCTGGATAGCGATCAGGGCCCGACTGCCGCCAAGTACATCATCGAGCAGGTCAAACCCCAGCGCGTCGCCGTTATCCACGACAAGAAGCAGTACGGTGAAGGGATCGCCTCCAGCGTCAAAGCCGCACTCGACAAGGCTGGCGTGAAGGTGGTGGCCTATGAAGGGATCACCGCCGGTGACAAGGACTTCTCCGCCCTGATCGCCAAGCTGCAGAAAGAGAACGTCGATTTCGTCTACTACGGCGGCTATCACCCTGAGCTGGGCCTGATCCTGCGTCAGGCTGGCGAGAAGGGGCTGAAAGCCAAGTTCATGGGCCCGGAAGGGGTGGGTAACAAGGATATCTCCGCCATCGGCGGCCCGGCTTCCGAAGGCCTGCTGGTGACCCTGCCGAACAAATACGATCTGGTACCTGCCAACGCCCCGCTGGTCGCAGCGTTCAAGGCCAAGGGTCAGGACTCCTCCGGCCCGTTCGTCTGGACCACCTATGCCGCGGTGCAGAGCCTGGCTGCCGGTATCGCCAAGGCGGGTGAAGATGACCCGGCCGCCGTTGCCGCCGCCATCAAGGCCGCACCGATCGATACCGTGATGGGCCCCCTGACCTGGGCACCTAACGGTGACCTGAAAGGCTTCGAATTTGGTGTGTTCCAGTGGCACGCTGACGGTACTTCCAGCCAAGTCAAATAATCTGCCGATCGGGGGTGAGTACGCTCACCCCCTCCTCTCTTTGCGGGCAAGTACAGGGAACGCAGTATGTCCGAACACCTCCTTTATCTCGTTCAGCAACTGCTGAACGGATTAACCATAGGCAGCACCTATGCGTTGATCGCCATTGGCTACACCATGGTCTATGGCATCATCGGCATGATCAACTTCGCCCACGGCGAGGTGTACATGATCGGCTCCTATGTCGCTTTTATGGTGATGGCGGGGCTCATGATGATGGGCATCGACAGCACCTTTCTACTGCTGGGGGGCGCCTTCCTGGTCAGTATTATCATCACCGGCACCTATGGCTGGAGCATCGAGCGGGTCGCCTACCGGCCACTGCGCGGTGGCAACCGGCTGATCCCTCTCATCTCCGCCATCGGCATGTCGATCTTCTTGCAGAACATGATGCGGATGGCTCAGGGCTCGCGGGATATCGCCATGCCCAGCCTGATCTCCGGTGGCTGGACCCTGGGGGGGGAGGATGGTTTTCAGGCCAGCCTCTCTTATATGCAGCTGATCATTTTCGTGGTGACTTTCATCACCATGCTGGCGCTGACCCAGTTCATCGGCCGCTCCCGCATGGGCCGCGCCTGCCGCGCCTGTTCGGAAGATATCAAGATGGCCAACCTGCTGGGCATCGACACCCACGTGGTCATCTCCATCACCTTCGTGCTGGGGGCCGCGCTGGCCGCCGTCGCCGGGGTGCTGCTCGGCATGTATTACGGCGTCATCAACCCCTACCTCGGCTTTATGGCCGGTCTGAAGGCCTTCACTGCCGCAGTGCTGGGCGGTATCGGCAGCATTCCGGGCGCCGTACTGGGCGGCCTGCTGCTCGGCGTGGTTGAAGCGCTCACCGCCGGTTATCTCAGCACCGAGTACAAAGATGTGATGGCGTTTGCCCTGCTCATTTTTGTGCTGCTCTTTATGCCGACTGGCATCCTGGGTCGTCCGGAAGTGGAGAAAGTGTGATGAAACATCAATTTATCCACGCCTGTATCGCCAGCCTGGTGTTGCTGGTGCTATCTTTCTGGCTGCTCGGCTTCAAGCTGGAGACCGATGGCGCCAGCCTGCAGGTAGTGAGCCGCCTCGATGTGTCGCTGGCCTGGCTACTGGGGGGCGCCACCCTCGTTTTCTGGTTCCAGATGCTGCGCGGCCAGATCGCCAAGCTGTTTCAGGCCTCCATCAGCGGCTTCTCGGTCGGCTTTACCAAGCTGGTGCTGCCGAGCCCGGAAGAGGCGCCCAAGCTCTATAACCTCACCGCCGTGCTGGTGCTGCTGTTCGCGGTGAGCTGGCCCTTTATGGCCTCTCGCGGCGCCATCGATCTCGCCACCCTCACCCTGATTTACATCATGCTGGGGCTGGGGCTGAACGTGGTAGTCGGCCTCGCCGGCCTGCTCGATCTCGGCTATGTCGGCTTCTATGCGGTCGGCGCCTACAGCTATGCTCTGCTCAACACCTACTTCGGGCTGAGCTTCTGGGAGTGCCTGCCCATCGCCGGGCTGATGGCCGCTACCTTCGGCTTCCTGCTCGGTTTCCCGGTGCTACGGCTGCGGGGGGACTATCTGGCCATCGTCACCCTGGGTTTTGGCGAGATCATCCGCATCCTGCTCAACAACATGACCACCCTGACCGGCGGCCCGAACGGGATCTCCGGCATCCCCAAGCCGACGCTGGGGGGGTTGGAGTTCAACCGCACCGTCAAGGATGGGGGCTTTGATACCTTCCACAACTTCTTCGGCATTACCTACAACGCCAACCACAAGGTGATCTTCCTCTACCTGATGGCGCTGGTGCTGGTGGTGGTGACCCTGTTCGTCATCAACCGCCTGCTGCGCATGCCGCTGGGCCGCGCCTGGGAAGCGCTGCGGGAAGACGAGATCGCCTGCAAATCGCTGGGGCTCAACCCTACCATCATCAAGCTGACCGCCTTCACCATAGGCGCTACCTTCGCGGGCTTCGCGGGGAGTTTCTTTGCCTCGCGGCAGGGCTTTATCAGCCCGGAATCCTTCGTCTTTATCGAGTCGGCCATCGTGCTTGCCATCGTAGTGCTGGGTGGCATGGGCTCGCAGATCGGGGTGGTGCTGGCTGCCATCGTGATGACGGTACTGCCGGAGCTGGCCCGCGAATTCAACGAGTACCGCATGCTGATGTTCGGCCTCTTGATGGTGTTCATGATGATCTGGCGGCCACAGGGATTGCTGCCAATGACCCGTCCGCATCTGGAGTTGAAGAAATGAGTACACATCAGAAGTTATTGGAAGTTTCTGATCTATCGATGCGCTTCGGGGGCCTGCTGGCCGTCAACGGGGTCAAGCTGGATATCGACAAGGGTGAGGTGATCTCCATCATCGGCCCCAACGGCGCGGGCAAGACCACCATCTTCAACTGCCTGACCGGTTTCTACTGTCCGAGCGGCGGCACCATCCGTTACAAGGGTGAGGAAATCCAGGGGCTGCCCGGCCACCTCATCGCACGCAAGGGGATTGTGCGTACCTTCCAGCACGTGCGGCTGTTCAAGGAGATGACGGCGGTGGAGAACCTGCTGGTTGCCCAGCACCAGCACCTCAACACCAGCTTTATCGCCGGCCTGTTCAAGACCCCGGCCTTCCGCCGTGCCGAGCAGGAGGGGCTGGAGCGGGCCGCCTTCTGGCTGGATAAAGTGGGCCTCAAGGATCTTGCCAACCGCGCCGCCGGTAATCTGGCCTACGGTCAGCAGCGCCGCCTCGAGATCGCCCGCTGCATGGCGACCCGTCCCGAGCTGCTGATGCTGGACGAACCGGCCGCCGGTCTCAACCCGAAGGAGACCGACGAGCTGGACGAGCTCATCATGAGCCTGCGAGACGAATTCGGGGTCTCGGTGCTGCTGATCGAACACGATATGAAGCTGGTGATGGGTATCTCCAACCGCATCTTCGTAGTCAGTCAGGGCACCCCGCTGGCCCACGGCAAGCCGGACGAAATCCGCAACAATCCGGCAGTGATCAAGGCCTATCTGGGCGAGTCGTAAGGACAAAAAGATGTTAGAACTTCGCAACGTATCGACCCACTACGGCAAAATTCAGGCGCTGCACGATATCAGCGTCGAGGTGAAAGAGGGTGAAATCGTCACCCTGATCGGCGCCAACGGCGCGGGCAAGACCACCCTGCTGATGACCCTCTGCGGTGAACCCAAGCCCAGCAGCGGCTCCATCTGGTTTGAGGGGGAACAGATCAGCTCCCTCACCACCGCCCGCATTATGCGCAAGGATATCGCCGTGGTGCCGGAGGGGCGCCGCATCTTCGCCCGCCTGACGGTGGAGGAGAACCTGCTGATGGGCGCCTTCTTCGTCGACAAGGCCGAGCAGCATGGCCTGCTGGATCAGGTGTTCACCCTGTTCCCGCGCCTGCACGAACGCTTGCAACAACGGGCGGGCACCATGTCCGGCGGCGAGCAGCAGATGCTGGCCATCGGCCGTGCCCTGATGAGCAAACCACGCCTGCTGCTGCTGGATGAACCCTCGCTGGGGCTGGCCCCCATCGTCATCCAGCAGATCTTCGACACCATTGAGCAGTTGCGCCAGAAGGGGATGACCATCTTTCTGGTGGAGCAGAACGCCAACCAGGCGCTCAAGCTGGCCGACCGCGGTTATGTGCTGGAGAACGGCCACGTGGTGCTGCAAGACACGGGCGCCGCCCTGCTGGCCAACCCGGCAGTGCGGCAGGCCTATCTGGGCGGTTAACCCACTGACCCGCATGCCATATCAACAAGGGAGCCGCTGGCTCCCTTATCTTTTGTGGGGTTAGTTTGCGCCCAAGCTTGCGGTACACTGGCCCGTAATCAACCTATTCGCAGGACATCCCGATGGACCAGTTTGCCCATATCAATGCCCATGATGCCCACCAGAAACTGAGCGCGGGTGAAGCCCGTCTGGTGGATATTCGCGACCCGCAATCCTTTGAAGCGGCCCACGCGGTCGGCGCCTTCCACCTCACCAATGGCACCCTGGTGCGCTTTATGAATGAAGTGGATTTCGATACCCCGGTCATCGTGATGTGCTATCACGGCAACAGCAGTCAAGGGGCGGCCCAATACCTGCTGCAACAGGGTTATGACGAGGTCTACAGTCTGGATGGCGGCTTCGAGGCGTGGCGCAGGGAGTTTCCCATCGAGGCAGGCGAGGCATGATCCAGCTGCTGGTGCTCGACAACGCCCGCATGGCGCAGGCGCTGGTGGACTATCTGGCGACGCTAGGGATCTCCTGCGAGCTGACCCAGTCCGAGCTGGGGGTCACCATCTGGCTGGCGGACGAGCAACGCCTCGCTCAGGCCCAGCTGGAGGTGAAGCGCTTTCTGGCCGAGCCGGGCCACCCGCGCTATATGGAAGCCTCCTGGCAATCCGGCCGCGCCGATGCTCGCATCGACTACAGCAAGGGGATGACGGACCCCATCACCGATTTCCTCCATCAGGCGGGGCCACTGACGCTGGTGGTTATCATCGCCTGTCTCGCCATCTACGGGATCGAGGCCATCGGCCTGCCCATCTACGATGAACTGGCATTCCACCCGACGCTGGCCCAGTTCACCGACTGGCAGGCATGGCGTTATTTCACCCCCGCCCTGATCCACTTCTCGGTGCTCCATCTGGTGTTCAACTTGCTCTGGTGGTGGTATCTCGGCGGCCAGATCGAACAGCGCCTCGGCAGCGGCAAGCTGCTGATCCTGCTGCTGGTGGGCGCCGCCCTGCCCAATATCGCCGAGTTCTTCGCCAGCGGCCCGCTGTTTGGCGGCCTCTCCGGCGTGGTCTATGCCCTGCTCGGCTACTGCTGGCTGCGCAGCAAGCTGCAACCGGCCTGTGGCCTGACTCTGCCACCGGCGCTGATGGGCTTTATGCTGTTCTGGATGGTGCTCGGCTTCTTCGACATGCTCGGAACCAGCACCGCCAACATCGCCCACCTGACCGGTCTGCTGGCCGGCCTGCTGCAAGGCTGGCTGGATCGCAACCACCAGCCGACCTGATTATTCAGCAGTTGCAGAAACGAGAAAGCCGCCCCGAAGGGCGGCGTTTGCTTATGGTCTGCGCAGTTACTGCTTGAGCAGGGTGTCGTCAGTCACCTTGACCGCCGCACCGCCACTCATAAAGAAGCTGGCGAACTGGGTCTGGCTCTCGGTGGTGACCGCGCCAGTCGGATCAAAGTTCTCGTCAGGGGCCAGCAGCGAGCTATGGCCCCCTTTCAGGAAGCGCGCAGCATGGTGACCCGCCGGGAGCACGCCGGAACCCTTCAGCTCTTGCAAACCCAGTACCCGGAACAGCGGCTCGGTACCACCCAAAGGCGCGGAGGCGATGCTGTTGGGGATCACCTGATCCGGTAAGCTGAGCGCCCCATCACCAACAATTTCGGTGGCGAACAGCGGGAAGCTCTTGGCGACGCCACTGCCCAGATTGATCGGGTCCGCAGAGTCCAGCACTGACTGGGCGGCAAAGGTATAGCTCTGCAAGGTGCTCGCAGCCCCCGCCTGAGTAGCCGCATCCAGACTGGGCAGGAACTCGTTCACGAAACAGGTCGGCACCGCCGTCTGGCAACCGGGAGCATAAGCCTCAAACCCGGCCTTCAACTCAGGACTGCCCGAGGTGAGCACGCTCATCTTGATGGTCGGCCCGAAGCTCGGCGAGTTGAGCAGCAGCGGGGCGATGCCGCCACCCGGCATCGCAAGACCGCCGGTATCGAACTTGAACAGGGCATCAGCCTGAGCACTGCCGGTGGTCTGGTTGGCGACAGCCAGCAGATTGGCCCCGGTAATGGCACCGAGTGAGTGACCGAGGAAATGCACCTTTAGACCAGCACCACCCAATTGGCCACCCAGCCCCTTGGCATTGGCCAGACCGACAGCCAGGCGAAGGCCAAGCAGATCGGCCACGCTCTGTTTCAGGTTGTCCCGCGCCACCGTCAGATAACCCAAATTCAGATAGGGAGTCGGGTTCTCGGAGGTGGTGACGGTATCCATGCTGCCGCTCAGGGCATAGCCACGCTCACCGTGCAGCGGGTGATCGATCACCACCACAGCAACCACCTTGTTCACTGATGGGTCTAACCCGGCACCTATCTGGCTCAGCGCCAGCGCATAGGCGTTCTCCTTGATGGAGGTGACCCCGTGCTGATAGATGATCACATCGGTGACAGTGCTGAGGTCAGTGGTGGGGGCAAAGATCCGCAGCGGTACAGATTGTACTTCGGTCAGGGTCGGCAGCGGGTTGAAACGACCGATATTGCGCTCGGCATCCAGCGGCTTGCCACCCGAGGTGAGGGTCACCCCGATCAGCTTGCTCGCCTCCCTCAGCAGATCGGCCTGACGGCTCGGATCGGCGATCAGCTCACCCAGCAGTACTGGGTCCACACCCGCCCCGACCAGCCCACCGATCACCTCGGTATCACCCGCTTTCAACGCATTGGCGATGGCATAGAGGCTGGGAATGGCGCCATGCCAAGATTGGGTCTTGGCCTTGTCCCAGGAGCCGGCTATCGCCGGGGTTGAGAGGAAGTAAGGGAGTTTGACGGTGCCGGTATAAACCTTGGTTACCGCTGCGACTCCATTTAGGGTGCCATTAGCCGCCACAGCGGCAGCAATCGCATCACGATCTTTCTGCGGCAAGAATGGCTCGTTCGCCAGCTGGGTCAGAAAATCCACCCCGCCATTGAGCGCATCAATCGTATAGGTCCCCGGCAGGCTGGTGTTGCCTTTGGCGTCCTGCTTCCACAACGATGCGGCATCCAGGGTCGGGCTCTGCAACACGGTGGCCGCAGCTCCCTTCACAGCCAGCAGCACATCGGCGCCAGATTGGGTGGCAAACCAGTCGGAGAAAATTACCCGATCGCCGGTAATCCCGGTAGCGGCCTTGAACAACGCTTCCTGCAGCACAATCAGGCTGCTGATGGTCTGCTCCTGCGCGGTTGCACCAGCCGTCGATTTGAAGTTGCTGTAATCACCGCCGGCCTTGAGCGGCGTACCACGACTGTCCTTGAGGGAGTCGGTCGCCACGATCATGTAGTAGGAAGAGGGATTGAGCGGCTTGAGCGGAACCAGATTGAGTTTGCCGCCACCATCACTCACCACAAAGTCAGTGCCATAGGTCAGAGGCTTATTGTTCTTCACTCCAACGGGTCGCTGAGTCACCGGATCCAGTACCAGCTCCAGCAGGTAGAGGGGCGCAACGGCAGAGACATACTCGCTGGCCGCCGGGGCCGGCACAGAGACACCGGTCACGGTCGCCGGTACCAGCTGGACGGGTTGGGTGGTTGACCAGCCATCAAGGGTGGAGAGGGCAGATACCGGGTTCGACAGATCAGCAGTTTCTGTCGAAAACTTCAGGGTACCATCGCTGGCGCGGGGGGCCAGCACACTCGGGCGAAGTCCATTGGCTCCACTCAGGGCATAGTCCAGGGAGCTGGTAGTATCTCCCTTGTTGTCATCTCCACCACATCCGCTCAGCAGAGCGCTGACAACAGCTGCATAAATTAGCTTCTTCTTCATTTTTTATTCTCTTTTTATAGGGTTGTTATCCATCACCAGCCAACGAGGCCATCACGACCGCGACTGCAAGACGTTAACATAAAACCAACAACCAACGAGACTCATGTTGGTCATCTTCTGCTCAGGTTTGTGGAGAGAATCAAGGTTTTACGTCAACAAAGGGGCGCAAGGGTAACAACAGTGAGTGATTAACCAGACCCGACCAGCCAGCGGGCACCATCACGACTAAAAAGCCGCCGCGATCTCGGCAAAGTGAGGGAATTGTCGGTAGAATGTCCGCCAACGCTTAAGGAGGACATCATGATCGACCCGAAGAAACTGGAAGAGATCGCCAAGCAGGTGCACAACTCCCTGCCACCCGGCATTCGCAGCATGGGTGAAGAGGCCGAGAAGAAGATGCGTCAGGTACTGCAAGCGCAGCTGGGCAAGCTGGATCTGGTCAGCCGTGAAGAGTTCGACGTGCAGACCAAGGTGCTGCTGCGTACCCGGGAAAAACTGGCCGCCCTCGAAAGCAAGCTGGCTCAGCTCGAGCAGCAGCTCGGCGCCAAAGGCGAATAACGAAAACCCCAGCTCAGCTGGGGTTTTTGCTTTGTATTGAACCTGTAAAAAGCATCACACCTGAAGCAGATACCAGGCCCGCTTGCCGCGCGCCTTGGCCTCGTACATGGCCCGGTCGGCCACCTCCAATGCCTGTCGGAAGCTCAATGGTTGCTCCTCCCACAGGGCGATGCCGATACTCAGCCCCACCCGCTGCGGGCAACCGGGTTTGGGCACGTAACCATGCATCCGGCAGATCAGGGCATCGGCCAGATGAGCCAGAGCATGGTTTGATACATCACGATGCAGATAAACCACAAACTCGTCACCGCCGTAACGGCCGCACAGGGCAGAACCCGGCATAATGAGACGCAACCACTCCGCCATCTGCTGCAGTACCTGATCACCACAAGCGTGGCCCAACTGGTCATTGATCCCCTTGAAGTCATCCAGATCGATAAAGAGCAGTGCCCCCGTCCCTTGTGGCGGCTGTAGAGCGAACGCCTTGCCAAATCCCTGCCGGTTGAGCAGGCCGGTGAGCGCATCGCAGTTGGCACGCTCTGCCAGCCGCTGCTCATAAGCCTTGCGCTGGGTGATATCGATATGGGAGCCCATGATCCGCAATGGCCTGCCCTCATCATCCCACTCCACGACGCGACCACGATCCCACAGCCAGGTGATCTCCCCGCCCGGGCTGATGGTGCGGTATTCAGCTTCGTAGAAGGGCGTTTTCCTCTCAAGGTGGGCAAAGTAGCTGCCCATGGCATGGGCGCGATCGTCGGGATGGAGCTTGGCGCTCCACTGATCGAAATGAGGGGCCATGTCACCGGCCTGAAAGTTCTGCAGATTGAAGACCCGCAGCTCACCGGTGGGAATGGTGCCCTGCCAGAGGCAAATGCCGGTGCCATCGAGGGCGGCATTGAGCTTCTCCTGCAACAGACCATTGTCATGCTTTAGCGCGGCGATATCAGCCTGCAAACGGGCAAACGCATCACCACCGGAGGAGGGTTCCGGCATGGCGGCCAGCTCAGTCGCGCAGGGTGCCTCCCGATCATACCCGGGCTGCCCCCTTGCCTCTTTGCTTAACACTGCGCCTCCTTGTGCTTGCTCTATGGATACTCTTGTCAATCCAAACAAAGATGCCACCAGCCAAGCCAGATTAGTAGCCATTCATAGCCAATATATTGAAAAATAATGGGATAACGCCGCGATAATCCAACCATTCGGTACGATCAGGTACTGCGGCAGCCACAAAAACAAAAGCCCCCGGCAAAACCGGGGGCTGCGTCATCCAAGCGGGGATCCCGTCAGATAAATTCGTAGGCGTCACCGAAGATGCGCTCCGGCTCGGCGCCGAGGATCTTGAACTCCTCACGCGCGGCCCCCGCCATCTCGAAGCGACCGGCGACATAGATGTCGTAGTCGTGGAGGCTGACGAAGTCATCCATGATCGCCTTGTGCACCAGTCCGCTCTTGCCGGTCCAGTCAGCATCCGGCTCCTGCACCACCGGGATAAAGGTGAGCGGCGCATAGTCACGCTCCCACTGCTGCATCTGCTCCAGTTCGTAGAGCCAGTGAGCCTGACGCACCCCCCAGTAGAAGAACACCGGGCGCTTGCTGCCTGTGTCGATCAGATATTCCAGAATGGAGCGGGCGTAAGAGAAGCCGGTGCCGCCCGCCATCAGGATCAGCGGACGGGGAGACTCATCGCGCAGGAACGCCTTGCCAGCCGGCAATTCGACCTCGATCTCCCCCTGCTCGCGCATGCGGGCCAGCACCTGACCGGCATAGGCGTTCTCGGGAGTGGCACCAATTTGCAGCTCCAGCACGCCCGGGCGGGTCGGCGAGTTGGCGATGGAGAAGGGGCGCTTGTCCGAATCGCTCATCACCACCAGCAGATACTGGCCCGGCTTGAAGCTGATCGCTTGCTGCGGCGTCAGAGCCACATGCCAGATGGTGTCGACATATTCGCGCAGTTCCTCTACGCGGCATTTGATACGTTGCATTCTTGTCCTTGTGGCGGGCTCGCTCGGCCCGCTTCGCTCATTGTTTCACTATGGAGTGACGACCAGCAGCCCTGGCCCCGTCAGTCGAGAATACTCAAATCAATGCGGATCGCATCACTTTTTGCAGCAAAGCTGTCATGTTTGCCTCATCCGAGGATATTGAGCTCATCCCAGATGGCATCGACCTTCTGCTTCACCGCCTCATCCTGAACTATGGGCTGACCCCACTCCCGATTGGTCTCGCCCGGCCACTTGTTGGTGGCATCCAGCCCCATTTTGGAGCCGAGGCCGGAGACCGGCGAGGCGAAGTCCAGATAGTCGATCGGCGTATGCTCGATCAAGGTGGTGTCCCGTGCCGGGTCCATCCGGGTGGTGATGGCCCAGATCACATCCTTCCAGTCGCGGGCGTTGACGTCATCGTCACACACCACCACGAACTTGGTGTACATAAACTGGCGCAGGAAGGACCAGACTCCCAGCATCACCCTCTTAGCGTGGCCCGGGTAACGCTTCTTGATGGTCACCACCGCCATCCGGTAGGAGCACCCCTCCGGCGGCAGATAGAAGTCCACAATCTCGGGGAACTGCTTCTGCAGCAGCGGCACGAACACCTCGTTCAGCGCCAGACCCAGTACCGCCGGTTCATCGGGCGGACGGCCGGTGTAGGTGCTGTGATAGATGGCATCGCGCCGCTTGGTGATGTGGGTGATGGTAAAGACCGGGAACTCGTCCACCTCGTTGTAGTAACCGGTGTGGTCGCCATAGGGCCCTTCCGGCGCCATCTCACCCGGCTCCAGATAGCCTTCCAGCACGATCTCGGCGCTGGCGGGCACCTCCAGATCGCAGCTGATGGCCTTGATCACCTCGGTACGGCTGCCGCGCAGCAGACCGGCAAAGGCATATTCGGAGAGAGTATCCGGCACCGGCGTCACCGCGCCGAGAATGGTCGCCGGATCGGCACCGAGTGCCACCACCACCGGGAATCGCTCGCCCGGGTGGGCCTCCTGCCACTCGCGAAAATCGATGGCACCGCCACGATGATCCAGCCAGCGCATGATCAGCTTGTTTTTGGCGATCTTCTGCTGGCGATAGATGCCGAGGTTCTGGCGCTTCTTGTAGGGGCCGCGGGTGATGGTGAGGCCCCAGGTGACCAGCGGCGCCACATCGCCGGGCCAGCAGTGCTGGATCGGGATCTGGTCGAGACCGACCGCATCTCCCTCCTGCACCACCTGCTGGCAGGGGGCGGAAGAGAGGCGCTTGGTCGGCATGTTGAGCACCTGCTTGAAGATCGGCAGCTTCTCCATCAGCTCCTTGAATCCCTTGGGCGGCTCGGGCTCCTTGAGATAGGAGAGCCAGACCCCGACCTGACGCAGAGCGCCCACATCGGGCTGCCCCATGCCCATGGCAACCCGATCCGGGGTGCCGAACAAATTGGTCAGCACCGGCATGGTGTAGCCTTTGGGATTTTCGAACAGCAGAGCCGGGCCACCCGCACGCAGGGTGCGATCGCTGATCTCGGTCATCTCCAGATAGGGGTCTATCTCGCGGGTGATGCGCTTGAGTTGTCCGTTTTGTTCCAGCTGCGCGATGAAATCACGCAAATCCTTGTATTTCATGCAAGTTCCCAACCGGGTTCAGGAGGTCACGCATTATAACCCTGGCTGCCCATCGGGTGTACCCGAATCAGGCAGCAGACTCGGTGCTGCGGGGGGGAGATCACGCTGGCCGAGGCGTCTGGCAAGGCCGGAGAGCAACTGGGGTTCATCCACCTCCATCAATAGACCGGCCACCAGCGCCCCGTATTGGCGGTTGGAGAGCTCGGCCAGCAGGTATTTCTGGGCTTGTGGCGGCAAAGGAGAGAGGGCGCTCAGCTGGCGCAGGGCCGGCTCTCTCAAACCGGGATTGCCGCTGGCGGCAATCAGCAGGGAGCTGGCCGTATTGCCATGATGGAAGCGGTTGATGGTGGCGAGTGCGCGCAGCGCATCCTGATCTGCCGGCCGCCGCCACAACATGCCATAGAGCGCCGGTTCACCTGTGCGCAGCAGCAGATGGAGCAACAGCTGATTGTCGGGCAGATAGATATTCCGGCTGGCCAGCGCTTGCGCCTCCCGCATCCAGATCGATTGCGGCAAGGCGTCGAGGGCCAGCAACAGAGCTTGCTGCTGCATGGCAATATCGGGGTTACTGCTGTAGTAGATGGACTTTAGCTGGAAGTTGCCCTGGGCAAGTTGCTGCTGATAACGCTGCACCAATGAGTGCAGTTGCCATTCGCCCAGCAACTGACGGGCCTGCGCGGCAAAATCGTAGACAGGTTGCTGCACCAGAAAACCGTCTACCTGCTGCTCCTGCAGCCACTCTGGAGCCTTGTCGGCCTGTGCCTCGACCCAGCGTTGCAACGCGGGGGACGCAGGAGCGGTAACCGGAATATCCCGCAGCAGCTGCAACAGCAGGAACTCCCGCTGCTCGCGGCTCAGGGTCGCCAGCAGAGAGTCGATGGCGGCAAATTGTCCTTGCTGCAGACGGCTCGCCAGATAGTGCCGATGCGTCTGCAGCGTCTCGGCTGTCACCGTAGCCGGAGCACTCTGCGCACAGACTGGCATTGCACTCAGCAATCCCAGCAATAACCAGACAACAGGCTTCATGACGTCTCCATCCATGCGACATCGGGATCTCATACTACTAGGGCAACCGGAAAACAGATAAACAAAAACCGCGACCAGGGCCGCGGTTTCGTCATTTTCTGACCGGACTTACTTCTGCTGGCGCCGCATGGCGTCGAAGAACTCGTCGTTGGTCTTGGTCATCGCCAGCTTGTCGATGAGGAATTCGATACCGTCGATCTCGCCCATCGGGTGGACAATCTTGCGCAGGATCCACATCTTCTGCAGCTCGTCACCTGAGGTGAGCAGCTCTTCCTTACGGGTGCCTGAGCGGGTGATGTCGATGGCCGGGTAAACGCGCTTCTCGGCAATCTTGCGCGAGAGGTGCAGTTCCATGTTGCCGGTACCTTTGAACTCTTCGTAGATAACCTCGTCCATCTTGGAACCGGTATCGATCAGCGCGGTGGCGATGATGGTCAGGCTGCCGCCCTCTTCCACATTACGCGCGGCGCCGAAGAAGCGCTTCGGACGGTGCAGGGCGTTGGCATCCACACCACCGGTCAGTACCTTGCCGGATGACGGGATGACGGTGTTGTAGGCGCGGGCCAGACGGGTGATGGAGTCCAGCAGGATCACCACATCTTTCTTGTGCTCGACCAGACGCTTGGCCTTCTCGATCACCATCTCGGCAACCTGAACGTGACGGGAAGCAGGTTCGTCAAAGGTGGAAGCGATCACTTCACCTTTCACCATACGCTGCATCTCGGTCACCTCTTCCGGACGCTCGTCGATCAGCAGAACGATCAGTTCACAGTCCGGGTGGTTGTAGGCGATGCTCTGGGCGATGTTCTGCAGCAGCATGGTCTTACCGGCCTTGGGCGGCGCCACGATCAGGCCACGCTGGCCTTTACCGATGGGGGAAGCCAGGTCCAGTACACGGGCGGTGATATCTTCGGTAGAGCCATTACCCCGTTCCATACGCAGACGTTCGTTGGCATGCAGGGGGGTAAGGTTTTCAAACAGGATCTTGTTGCGGGAGTTTTCCGGACGGTCGTAATTGACCTCATTGACCTTGAGCAGTGCGAAGTAGCGTTCGCCCTCTTTCGGTGGCCGGATCTTGCCGGAGATGGTATCGCCGGTACGCAGGTTGAAACGGCGGATCTGGCTCGGGGAGACGTAGATATCGTCAGGGCCTGCCAGATAGGAGCCGTCTGCACTGCGCAGAAAGCCGAAACCATCGGTCAGGATTTCCAGCACACCGTCGCCAAAGATATCCTCGCCACCCTTGGCGTGCGCCTTGAGGATGGCAAAAATGATGTCTTTCTTGTGCGCCCGAGCCAGATTTTCCAACCCCATGGATTCGCCAAGCTTGACCAGCTCGGACACAGGAGTGTTCTTTAATTCAGTCAGATTCATAGTGGTGAAAGTCTGTAAGCAAGGATTGAAATGAGGAGACAGTCTGCTGGATTGATGCTGATCGGATTTGATTGCCAGGCTGTGGTTAGCAAAGAGTCAGGCAAAAAGGTTAGCAAACGAGCGATAAACTAGCACCAATCGGGATGAGCGTCTAGGTGATAAAACAGAAGGAGCGCATTATTGCAATGCGCTCCTCTTTAATTATTACAGGTTGCCGTCCAGGAACTCTTTCAGCTGAGTCTTGGACAGTGCACCGACCTTGGTCGCTGCCACTTCGCCATTCTTGAACAGCAAGAGGGTCGGGATACCACGAATGCCGTACTTCGGCGGAGTATCAGAGTTATGGTCGATGTTCAGTTTGGCTACGGTCACGCGACCTTCGTACTCTTGGGCAACTTCTTCCAGGATCGGGGCAATCATCTTGCACGGACCACACCACTCGGCCCAGAAGTCGACCAGAACGGCGCCATCGGCTTTGATTACATCTGCCTCGAAGCTGGCATCGCTCAGCTGAACAATCTTGTCACTCATCTCCAACTCCAGTCAGTAATTAAGGCTTTATTGACATATCAACAAAGGCAATAGTTGCCCTATTTGAAATGATCCTGTTTATTATTGCAAGCCTAACCTGATAACCTACCGCCATGAGCAAAACACACTTAACGACCGACAAATTCGCCCAAATGGGCCTCGAACCCGAAGTTCTGGCTGGTCTGGAATCAAAGGGATTTCACTATTGCACCCCCATCCAGGCACTCTCCCTGCCACTGCTGGTAGAGGGCCATGACCTCGCCGGTCAGGCCCAGACAGGAACCGGCAAGACCATTGCCTTCCTGGCCGCGACATTCAACTATTTGCTGACTCACCCGCTGACCAAGCCCCGTCTGGTTAACCAACCCAGAGCCATCATCATGGCACCCACCCGGGAACTGGCAGTACAGATCTATAACGATGCCGACAGCATCGCCGCTTCTACCGGCCTGAAACTCGGCCTCGCCTACGGCGGCGAAGGTTACGACAAGCAGCTGGCCGTGCTGGAGCAGGGCGTCGACATCCTGATCGGCACCACAGGCCGCATCATCGACTACTTCAAGTCCAAGGTCATCGATCTGAGCAACATTCAGGTCGTGGTACTGGACGAAGCAGATCGCATGTTCGATCTGGGCTTCATCAAGGACATCCGCTTCCTGTTCCGCCGCATGCCGCCCGCGACCGAGCGTCTGAGCATGCTGTTCTCCGCCACCCTCTCCCTGCGTGTGCAGGAGTTGGCATACGAACACATGAACCACCCGGAACATGTGCAGGTCGAGCCGGAGCAGATGACCGGCGTGCGGATCAAGGAGGAGCTGTTCTACCCCTCCAATGAAGACAAGATGTTGCTGCTGCTCTCCCTGATGGAAGAGGAGTGGCCGGAAAAAGCCATCGTCTTCGCCAACACCAAGCATGTCTGTGAAGACGTCCATGCCTGGCTGGAGAATGACGGCCACCGCGTCGGTCTGCTGACCGGTGATGTGCCGCAGAAGAAACGGATGAAGATCCTCGAGGATTTCACCAAGGGTGCGCTCGATATTCTGGTCGCCACCGACGTGGCCGCCCGTGGTCTGCACATCCCTGACGTGACCCACGTCTTCAACTATGACCTGCCCGACGACGCTGAAGACTATGTACACCGCATCGGTCGTACCGGTCGTGCCGGCAAGAGCGGTCACTCAATCAGCCTGGCCTGTGAAGACTATGCCTTCAACCTGCCGGCCATCGAGGAGTACATCCACCACGCAATTCCGGTCAGCAAATATGATCGCGAAGCGCTGCTGGATGACGTGACCCCGCCGAAACGGGTGTTCCGCAACCGTCAGCCGGTGAACCGCAACATGCGGGATCGTCAGGGCGGTGGCAACAGCAACAACCGTCGTCGTCCGCCGCGCAAGAGCTAAGGACAGGCCCGTTGCACAACTCGCCTCTCTATGCCGCCATCGACCTCGGCTCCAACAGCTTTCATATGCTGGTGGTGCGCGAGGTCGCCGGTGCCCTGCGCACCGTCGCCAAGGTAAAGCGCAAGGTTCGCCTCGCAGCAGGGCTTGATCCGGAATTTCGTCTCAGCCGTGCCGCCATGGAGCGGGGCTGGGACTGTTTGCGTCTCTTCTCCGAACAATTGCAGGACATTCCGGCCGACAATATCCGGGTGGTGGGCACCGCCACCCTGCGGCTGGCCACCAACGTCGACGAGTTCCTCAGCGAAGCGGAACGGGTGCTCAACCACAGCATCGAGATCATCTCGGGCGAGGAAGAGGCCAAGACCATCTATGAAGGGGTCTCCTGGACCTCTGCCGGGGAAGGCAACCGGCTGGTGATCGACATCGGCGGCGCCAGTACCGAACTGGTGATCGGCGAACATAGCGAAGCAAAACTGCTCAACAGCCTGCACATGGGCTGCGTCACCTGGCTCAACAATCACTTCGGTGATGGCGAGCTCTCCGAAGCCCGTTTCGAGCAGGCGATTGCCGCCGCCAAGACGGTGCTGGAGAAGGTGGCGGAAGATTACCGCGCCCTCGGCTGGCGCACCTGCGTCGGCGCCTCCGGCACGGTACAGGCGCTGCAAGAGATCATGCTGGCGCAAGGGAAGAGCGAGCGGGTCACCCTGCCGAAGTTGCAGGAGCTGATGGGTCAGGCCATCGCCTGCGGCAAGCTCGACCGGCTGCAACTGGAAGGGCTGGCGGCCGAACGGCTGACCGTGTTCCCCTCCGGCCTTGCCATCCTGATCGCCATCTTCGAAACCCTCGATATCGAGAGCATGACGCTGGCGGGTGGCGCCCTGCGCGAAGGACTGATCTACGGTCTGCTTGGCAACAATCACGACTGTGATGCCCGGGATCGCACCGCCGACAGCCTGATCAGCCGCTATCAGCTGGATAAAGAGCACGCCGAACGGGTGCGCGATACCGCCGTCGAGGCGTTCAACCAGCTGCAACCGGCCTGGCGACTCTCCAAACGCTACGGTCGCCCGATTTTGCGTTATGCCGCCCTGCTGCATGAGATCGGCCTCTGTATCGAATACAAGAAGGCGCCGCAACACGCCGCCTACATCATCGACAACATCGACATGCCGGGCTTTACTCCCGCGCAAAAGAAGCTGTTGTCGGCCCTGCTGTTCAACCAGCGGGACGAATTCAAGCTGGAACCACTGGAGAAACAGGGTGCCGTCACCGGTCGTCAGGCGATCCGGCTGGCCCGTATCCTGCGCATCGCGCTGATCCTCTGCATGCGCCGTACCCAGGGCACAGTGCCCAGCTTCACCCTGCAGGCAGAAGAGGAGTCACTGACCCTGACCCTGCCCAAGGGGTGGCTGGACGAGCACTACCTGCGCGCCAGCGAGCTGCGCCTCGAGGTAGAGCGCCAGCAGAAGATGGGCTGGCCCACCCGCCTGCTGGAAGCCTGATTGGGCCACGCCCAATCAGTGCCCCGGCGTTCCGAAAATCTCTTTCGCTGCCAACACTGGTGCTACTCAGGCCTGCACCTTGATGTTATTGGGCTGACGGGCAGATCCCGCCCTTGCGTCTGGGCCCAGCCTCCCCTTCATGACCAACGTTCGACTAGAGTTGGGGTGTCTTCATAACCAACCGGAATGGACGCCATGAAATCCTTGACTCTGATCGGACTGACCACCCTGCTCACCGCCTGCGGCGGTGGTGGCGACAGCAATAGCCAACCACAACCAGCCCAGCTCTCGCTGGCCTTCTCCGACGCCCCGGTGGATGCGGTCAGCAAGGTCTGCATCGCCGTCGCCAACATCAGCATCCACCCCGTCGCCGGCAACGAACAGATCTGGACCACCGCCAGTTTTCTCACCTCGGCCCAGGACGATGGCTGCACCCCGAGCGGCGAGACGATACCGCTCGACAGTGCAGACCGGCCGCAGTTCACCTACATCGACCTGCTGAGTTATCAAGGATCCGCCAGTCGCCCCCTGCTGTCCGGTCAGAGCGTGATGCCCGGTGACTACAGCCAGATGAGGTTGCGGATACTGGATGGACGGGAGGTCAGCAACCAATTTCTGAATGGCACCCCCTACTCCTACGTCAAACGGGATGATGGGGGGATCAAGCCGCTGGAAGTGCCAAGCAGCGAGCTCAAGCTGGATGCCTTCACCATCGCAGCAAACGGCCTCAGCGCCTTCACCACCGAGTTCGACCTGCGCCAGGCCATGGTGCTGCCCGGCCACGAGCAGTACTACAAGCTCAAGCCCAGAGGGGTGCGGCTGGTGAATAACACCCAGGTCACCATCGTCAGGGGCACGGTAGCAGCTGGCTTGTGTGGCGGCCTGCTGACCGACAAGGCTTTCGTCTACTTCTACCAACCCAGAAGTGACGACAACTACCCCGACATGGCGGACAGCGACAACGGTTTCTATGCCAGCGCGCCCGTGTTGCCGCAAAGCGGTGGCGGCTTTGGTTACGAGTTGGGATTTGTTAATCTCGGTAGCTACGATCTGGCGCTGGTCTGCAATGGCCACGAGGACGATCCGGCGCTGGCTGGCGACCCGCTGCAACTGGAACAGGTGCAGAAAGCCCAGGCGGTGGTGGCGCCCGCCACCATCATCAATTTCCAGTAACCGGCGACAAGAGGGCAACCCGCACATGAACACCTACCAACCCATCAGTTGCGATCTCTACGACTGGCTGGAGATCGCCGCCAGCTGGCAGTTGCCAGTCACCCTCACCGACCGGGATGGCCGCCAGTGGGCGGACAAGATCCGCACCATCGAGGCCAGAGAAGGGATCGAGTACCTGCTGCTGCACAGTGGCGAACGGCTCAGTCTGGCGGAGCTGGTCACCATGGTGCTCAGCTGGCAGGGGGAGGAAAAACTGATCCGCTTTACCCCGCCGGCCCCAGCCGACGGCCAATAGATGGCAAGAGGGCCAACCCCATCGGGTTGGCCCTCTTCTTTTACCCCTCGCGTGCGGCGTTATCCCGCCAGCGCCGCCATCACATAGACGTCAAAGCGGTTGCTCTTGGTCTCGATAGCCATGCTGGGTTTGTGCTCATTGAGCCAGCCAGCATAGTCCGGTCGCTTCACCACTACCCGCTTTTGTGCCATCTTCAGCGCCGCCGGCAGCAGGGCATCGGCATCAAGATCCGGTCCCACCAGCGACTGGAATACCCGCATCTCTTTTTTCACCAACGCCGACTTCTGCTTGTGAGGGAACATGGGGTCGAGGTAGATCACCTCGGGCCGCTCCGGCAGCGCCAGCAGATTGTCCACGGCAGGCCCGTGCAGCAGTTGCATCCGCTCGCGCACCCAGGGGCCAATCTCGGGATCTTGCGCCGCCCGTGCCAGCCCGTCCTGCAACAGAGCTGCCACCACAGGGCTGCGCTCGATCAGGGTCACCTTGCAACCGAGGGACGCGAGCACGAAGGCATCGCGCCCCAGACCGGCAGTGGCATCCACCACGGTCGGTGTGGCACCGGCCTTGAGCCCCACTGCCTTGGCGATGGACTGGCCACGACCTCCACCAAATTTGCGGCGATGCGCCACCGTCCCCGCCACGAAATCCACATAGACGGCACCCAGCTTGGGTTCATCCAGCTTGCGCAACTCCAGCCGCTCCGGAGTAAACACCAGAGCAAACAGGGGAAGGTCGATTTGGCCAAGCTGGCTGGCCAGCGCGTCTGCCTGCGCGGCCTTGGCGGGGTCTTCGAGGAGGATTTGCATGGTCTCTGGATGCGTTCTAAGTTCAGTGAAGCGAGTGTACCACAACCCCCTCATATCCCGGAGAATCCCATGCAGCTGCTGATAGCCCTGTTGCTTGCCGCCCAGAGCAGCACCAGTCTCAAGGTATGCGGTGTAGACTGGCCTCCCTTCTCCTACGCCGAACAAGGCAAACTGATGGAAGGGATATCAGTGGAGATCCATCAGGAAGCAACCAGACGCCTCGATATGACCCTCACCCTGCTCGAACTGCCCTGGGGACGCTGCGAACAGTATGTCAGCACCCAGCTGGCGGATGGCATTCTCGACAATGCCCCCCTGCCCGGCTGCTACCACTCTGACCTTGCCACAGCCTTCTACCCGCTGGCCGCCTATGTGCGTACCGACAGTCCGTTACAGACCTTCTCGTGGGAGATGGCCAAGGGGCTGAAAGTAGGGATGGTCAGGGGCTATGACTATACCGACAAGATCAGGAACTTCACCGGATGGGACCCCATCAAGGCCCATTCAGACAAGCAGTTGCTGCTGTTGCTAGAGAAGAGCCGGGTTGACCTCATCATCCTCGACTACTTCTCGGCCCCCATCCTCTCCAGGGAGCAGGACGTAAAGATCCGCCCCCTCACCCCCTTTATCGACTCGACACCGCTCTACCTCTGTTTTGGCAAGCAGAAAGCAGACCTGTTGCCTGCCTACAACAAGGCATTGCAACAGATGCTGGACGAGGGAGTCCTGGATCGCATCTACCTGCGCTATCTCGGCGAGGATTACCGGACACTGCAAGCAAAGCAGGAACAGATGACATCGAAGGAGTAAGCACACCTAACTGATCTGCAGAAACATCCCCTTGTCATTGAGCTGCAGATATTCGGTGAGATCGTCATAGGCCAGCGGGCGGCTGAGCAGATAACCCTGGGTGAAGGCACATCCCTTCTGGCAGAGGAAATTGAGCTGCTCGCGGGTCTCTACCCCCTCAATCACCACCTGCATACCGAGGTTGTGCACTATGTTGATGATGCCGTCCAGCAGCATCCGATCCTGCTCGTTGAAGGGGATATGGCGCACAAAAGAGCGGTCGATCTTGACCAGATCCACTGGGAAAGAGCGCAGATAGTTGAGGGCAGAGTAGCCGGTACCGAAATCATCGATAGCCAGCTTGCAACCCGCCTCGCGCAGGGCATCGATCCGTACCCGGTGCTGATCACTGCTCTCCATCAGCAGAGATTCGGTGATTTCGATGACGATGTCGGCAGGATCGAGCCCGAAGTGCTGGATCACCTTGAGCCACTCGCTCGCCTCAGGGTCGATAGTCTGGAACTCCATGGTGGAGCGGTTAATCGACATCTGCAGATCAGGGAAGCCGGACTGCTGCAACCGCGCCAGATCCCGGCATGATTGCCACAACACCAGCGCACCCAGCCCCTGAATCAACCCCGCCTCTTCCGCCAGCGGGATAAACTCGGCTGGCGATACCTGTCCCCACTGGGGGTGATACCAGCGCACCAGCGCCTCAAGCTTGGCGACCCGACCGCTGCGGTTGTCCCAGATCGGCTGGTAGGCCATGGTTAACTGCTCCAGCTTGATCGCCTCCGCCAGATCCTGTTGCATCTGGTGGCGCTGACGCACCTCTTCCCGCATTGAGGAGCAGTAGGTACCGATCAACCGCCCCTGCCGCTTGGCGGCAAACAACGCTTGTTCGGCGTTTCGCAGCAGCTCGTCACTCTCGCTACCATCGACGGGGCAGAGGGTCATCCCCACGGTTGCCGTAACATAGAGATGCTGGTTGGCCAGCATAAAGGGACGGGTAAAGCTACCGATAACCTGCTTGGCAAACACCTCGGCCTGACGACGGGTGACGATGCCTGGCACCAGAAAGGCGAACTCGTCACCACCGATGCGGGCCACCAGGTCCTCGGTGCGCACCCGGCTCACCAGCCGGTCCGACACCTCCCGCAACAGGGCGTCACCGGCATGGTGATCCATGCTGTTGTTGACCGCCTTGAAGTTGTTGAGGTCGAGCACCATCAGGGCGAAGCGCTCGCCCCGCTCGCAGAAGCGGCTGAGACAGCGACTGAACAGCCAGCGGTTGGGCAGGCTGGTGAGGTTGTCATAGTTGGCCTGTGTGGCGATCTTCTGCTCGGCCAGTTTGGTTTGGGAGAGGTCGCTGAAGATAGCGATGTACTGGCTGATCCTGCCCCCTTCCCGCAGGGTGCTAATCATCAACTGCTGTGGATAGAGCTTGCCATTCTTGCGCTTGTTCCACACCTCACCACGCCATACCCCCACCCGCTCCAGCGCATGGTACATGTCGGCATAGAAGGTCTGATCGTGCAGCCCCGACTTGAGCAGGCTGGGGCGCTGGCCTCGCACCTCGTCACTGCTGTAGCCGGTGATCTGCTCGAAGGCCGGATTGACCGAGATGATGCGGCTATCGGCATCACAGACCAGGATCGCCTCGGAGAGATTGTCATAGACACGGTGAGAGAGTTTGAGCTGCTCCGCATGGCGCTTGAGAGGATCGATATTCTCCAGCAAAACCATCAGGTAGTCAGGTTGCTGCTGCTCGTCACGGATCAGGGTGACGGTTACCCGGCCCCACAGGATCTGACCCCCCTTGCAGAAGTAGCGCTTCTCCCGGGTAAAACTGCTGCGCTCACCACGGCGGATCTCTTCGTAGCAGACGAGGCTGCCCTGCCAATCCTCAGGATGGTTGATGTCGGAGATGGATCGCTGTAGCAACTCGTCGAGGGGATAGCCAAGCATCTGCTCGATGGCCGGGTTGGCCCAGAGGATACGGCCAGCCAGATCCAGTTTGCCGATCCCCACCGGAGCCTGGAACAGCATGCTCTGCAATGCATGGGACGGTTCAGGCATAGGGGGGGGCAGCTGTCGTTGCAGCATCAGCGCCAGCTCACGACCCGCCAACGGAGCCAGCAACCGAAGCAGCCCCATCACCTTGCCCATATTGGCCTGTGGCTGACGGTAAAGCAGAGCGCAGATACCTATGGTCTCGCCATCTGCATTCCTGAGGGCGATCCCGGCATAAGCCTGAGGTTGCCATTCCTGCGCAAGGGGAACGTTGGCAAAGAGCTGGAGCAGACGATCGCTAAACCAGGCTTCCCCCTCCTGCCAGGTAATGGCATCGGGAGAGTCAGTCAGTGGCAGCGTCAGGGTATCGGTGTCAAGAGAGGAGGGATAAGCGGTCTGAACCGTCAGGTGGGTAGCATTTGATTCCCTGCTGGCGATCAGGACGACATCAGCCATCACAGCAGCGGCGATTTCACTCACAAAGGTATCGAAATATCCCTGACCGCTCGAGTGAGCCAGACTGGAGATGATTTGACAGACGGAATCGAGTGCTCGCCTCATGGCAAGTGGCTTTCTCTCCTTGAAGGTTAGAACACGACTCTACTGAAGAGCAGTGGACTGTGCAAATATGCAATCAGCAAGATATTAAAAAGCCTTGAAAAAAGGGACCAAAAGGTCCCTTTTTATCGCAGAAATCACGTCTTGATCTCACTATGGCTCAAAAATGTATCTGCTTGAGGCTCTGTGCAGTCGTGGCCATCAGCCTCATGCGGCAATCCCGCTGTGTCGCAGCAGTGCATCCACCTTGGGCTCACGACCACGGAAGGCTCGGAACAGCTCCATCGGCTCCTTCGAGCCCCCCTTCTCCAGAATATTCTTCAGGAAGGATTGGCCGGTGGCCGGGTTGAAGATCCCCTCCTCCTCGAAGCGGGAGAAGGCATCGGCAGAGAGCACCTCGGCCCACTTGTAGCTGTAGTAGCCCGCCGCATAGCCGCCCGCGAAGATGTGGGAGAAGCTGTGCTGGAAGCGGTTAAACGCTGGCGGCGTCATCACGGCCACCTGGCTGCGAACCTCGTCCAGCAGCGCCGGGATTTGTGCCGAATTAGCCGGGTCAAACTCCTGATGGAGGCGGAAGTCGAACAGGGCGAACTCCAGCTGACGCAGCATCTGCATCGCCGCCTGGAAGTTGCGGGCGGTCAGCATCTTCTCCAGCAGATCGGCAGGCAGCGGCTCGCCGGTCTCGTAGTGGCCGGAGATAAAGGCCAGCGCCTCGGACTCCCAGCACCAGTTCTCGAGGAACTGACTCGGCAGCTCCACTGCATCCCAGGCCACGCCGTTGATACCGGCGACACCGGCAACGTCGATACGGGTCAGCATGTGGTGAATGCCGTGGCCAAACTCATGGAACAGGGTGACCACTTCGTTGTGGGTGAACAGCGCCGGTTTGCCATCCACCGGACCATTGAAGTTGCAGGTCAGGTAGGCCACCGGCTTTTGCAGCGAGCCATCCTGACGGTAGCGACGACCCAGACAGACATCCATCCAGGCCCCGCCCTGCTTGTGCTCGCGGGCGTAGAGGTCGAGATAGAAGCTGCCGCGCAGCTCGTCGTCGGCATCGAAGATGTCGTAGAAGCGCACGTCCGGGTGCCAGGTGTCGATGCCGAGGCGCTCGCGCACCTTCATGCCGAACACCCGCTTCACCACTTCGAACAACCCTTTCACCACCTTGTTGGCGGGGAAATAGGGGCGCAGTTGCTCATCGGAGATGGAAAACTTGTGCTGCTTGAGCTTCTCGGCGTAGTAGGCGAGATCCCAGGCTGCCAGCTCGCTCTGACCGTGCTGTTCGGCGGCGAAGGTGCGGATCTCCTCCAGCTCAGCCTTGCCTTGCGGCAGGGATTTGGCCGCCAGATCGGTGAGAAAGCTCACCACCTGTTCGGTCTTGTCCGCCATCTTGGTGGCCAGGGAGAGCTCGGCATAGTTGGCAAAGCCCAGCAACTGAGCCAGTTCGCGGCGCAGGGTGAGCAGCTCGCTCATGATGGCGGAGTTGTCCCACTTGCCCGCATTGGGGCCCTGATCGGAGGCGCGGGTGGTGAAGGCCTCATACATCTCGGCGCGCAGCTCGCGGTTGTCGGCATACATCATCACCGGCAGGTAAGAAGGGATATCCAGGGTGAACAGCCACCCCTCTTTGCCTTTAAGTTCAGCCATCTGACGGGCAGCGGCGCGCACGCTGTCGGGCAGACCGGCCAATTCGGCTTCATCGGCCACCAGCTTGTGCCAGCCCTGGGTGGCATCCAGCACGTTGTTGCTGAAACGGGAGGCCAGCTCGGAGAGGCGGGCCTGAATCTCGCCGTAACGCTGCTGCGCCTCGGCAGGCAGACCGATGCCGGAGAGGCGGAAGTCACGCAGGGTATTCTGGATCTCCTTGCGCTGGGCGCCGCTCAGCAGCGGGAAATCATCGCTCTGGGAGAGGGCCAGATAGGCCTGATAGAGCCCTTCATGCTGACCGACATAGGTCTGGAATTCGGAGAGCAACGGCAGGCAGGCGTCATGGGCCTCGCGCAGCGCTTCGCTGTTGAGTACGGAGTTGAGGTGGCTGACCGGTGACCAGATCCGTGACAGGCGGTCATTTACCTCTTCCAGCGGGGCAATCAGGCTATCCCAGGTATGGGGATCACGCTGGGCCAGCACATCGCTGATCTTCTGCTTGCAATCAGCAATCGCCTGAATCACGGCAGGCTGCACCTGCTCCGGCTTGATCTGGCTGAAAGGGGGCAGCGAATCCATTGTCAGCAAAGGGTTATTCATCCCGGTTACCTCTTGTTTGGTCTTGAACAGACCGCTTTAGCAGCTCTGTATGGCTTTCTAACATGTGGCCAAGCCACGCAATAATCAAGCGGGAATCCGCCGCAACCCTGTACTTTTCCAGCCATTGCGACCCGGATCTCTGCCGTTGCTGCAGTTTTGCCATCAACAGCCAGTAACAGGATGAATCTGTGGGCCTTTTTTGGCTCTTATCGCTACTTTCAAGGGGCAAAAAGCCGCCATTTACCGGCGCCACAGCTGCCAGCCAAGTACCGTCATGCTCAATCATGGAAACGGATAAAATGTGGGGGCGTGTAACAAATTATCAATATTTTTCAGTTAATTAGAATCAAAACCAACTATTGATTAATTTATTTTCAAGCATCTATCATAGGCAACCTGCCATGCAGGTCACTTGATTCTCTGTGCTGCACAGAAATCGGGTGAAAAAGGCAAAGTGACCCGAAAGGGCGCGACGCAAAGCCACCGGTCTAAGGGAAAACACCTATGACAGCGGGGCTGCCCCCGGGGACGTCCGATCACAATCGACGCCCCATTTGCACCGTACGGAGAGACGATGAACAAACTCAAATTATCCCTGCTTGGCTGCCTGCTCGGCATGGGCGCCCCCATGGCATATGCCGCCAGTGCCGGTCAGGCGATGGTCAACCCCCAGTCCGGCGTAGTAGTCGGCTATTGGCACAACTGGTGTGACGGCTCGGGCTACAAGGGCGGTATCGCCCCCTGCGTCAAGCTCGATCAGGTCAACCCGCAATACAACGTGGTCGATGTCTCCTTCATGAAGGTCTATGGCAGCGATCCCATCCCCACCTTCAAGCTCGACCCGGCCATCGGCATGAGCGAAAGCCAGTTTATCGAGCAGATTGCCGAGCTGAACCGTCAGGGCCGTGCCGTGCTGCTGGCGCTGGGCGGTGCCGATGCACACATCGAGCTGCGCAAGGGTCAGGAGCAGGCCTTTGCCGACGAGATCATCCGTCTGGTGGAGACCTATGGCTTCGACGGACTGGATATCGACCTGGAACAGGCCGCCATCACTGCCGCCGACAACCAGACCGTGATCCCGGCGGCCCTGCGGCTGGTCAAGGATCACTACCGCGCCCAGGGGAAAAACTTCCTCATCACCATGGCGCCGGAGTTCCCCTATCTGACCCAGACTGGCGCCTACATCCCCTATATCCGCAATCTGGAAGGGTTCTACGACTGGATCAACCCTCAGTTCTACAACCAGGGTGGCGACGGTATCTACATCGATGGGATCGGCTGGATTGCCCAGAACAACGATGCCCTGAAAGAAGAGTTCATCTACTACATGGCGGATTCGCTGAGCAACGGTACCCGCGGCTTCTACAAGATCCCCCATGACAAGCTGGTGTTCGGTATTCCGACCAACATTGACGCCGCCGCCACCGGCTATGTGCAGGATCCGCAGAAGCTCTACAACGCCTTCAACCGCCTGAAGAGCGAGGGGCAACCGCTGCGTGGCGTGATGACCTGGTCCATCAACTGGGACATGGGCCGCAACGCCGCCGGTCAGTCCTACAACGAATCCTTCATCAAGAGCTACGGCCCCTTCATCCACGATCAGGAGATCACGCCCCCGGTCGACAACGGCAAGCCGGTGTTCAGCGGCCTGAGCGATACCCGCATCAAGCAGGGTACCGCCTTTGATCCGCTGGCAGGTGTCAGCGCCAACGACAAGGAAGATGGCGACCTGACTGGCCAGATCCAGGTGGAAGGCTCGGTAGACAGCCAGCGCATCGGCCTCTACCCCCTCACCTACAAGGTGAGCGATCGCGACAACAACGTCACCGAGCAGGTACGTACCATCGAGGTCTACAGCATGAAGCCGGTGTTCAGCGGTGTCACCGACACCACGCTGGAACTGGGTACCGCTTTCGATCCGATGACAGGCGTCAGCGCCCATGATGAAGAAGATGGCGACCTGACCGCCCAAATCAAGGTCAGCGGCAACGTCGACAGCAGCAAGGTCGGCCGCTACACCCTCACCTATCAGGTGAGCGACAGCGCCGGTCAGCAGGTAACCCAGCAGCGCAACGTGACCGTCAGGGAGCAGGGCGCCGTCTGTGAAAACAGCTGGGATGCCAAGAAGGTCTATGTGGGCGGCGACATCGTCAGCCACAACGGCAAGAACTGGCTGGCTGGCTGGTGGACCCAGAACGAAGAGCCGGGTACCACGGGTGACTGGGGCGTCTGGCGCGTACAGGGCGACAGCGACTGCGGCGGCACAACGCCACCCGTCGAAGGCAGCAGCGACTTCACCGTCAGCGCCATGGCGAGCGAGTACACCATAGTCAACGGTCAGGTCAGCATCCGCTTCAACCTGACCACCGCCAACCCGGTACAGATCACCGCGACTCTGGAGCAGAGCAGCCACAGCCACGGTACCACCAGCAGCCAGGTGAACGGCACCAGCACCTTGGTACTGCAGGGCAGCAATGTGACCGATGGCAGCTACGAAGTAGTCATCACCGGTCTGGCAGATGGCCAGCAGCCGGTGGTACAGCGCTTCCCGGTTGCGCTGACCGAAGAGAGCAACGGCGGTAGCGAAGGTGACTACCCGGCCTACGCCCCCAACACCGGCTATCAGGCCGGTGATCGGGTCAGCAATGCCGGTGGCAACTACGAGTGCAAACCCTGGCCCTACAGCGGCTGGTGTGGCGGCTCGACCAGCCACTATGCACCGGGTACCGGCTCTGCCTGGAGCGATGCCTGGATCAAACTCTGACCTTGCCCCAACCACTAACGGAGGCCGACAGGCCCCCGCCCATATCCTGCCCGTCAGCCACGCTGCCGATGGGCAGGATGCACTGACCCGGACGGGTTAGCCCCTCTCTTTTACATGCTTGCCAAGCACCAAAAAACGTCCAACAACAACCAAGATAAGGAAATCACCATGCCAAGAACCACCAAGCTTGCCACCCTGCTCGGACTGCTGCTGTCGGCCCATGTCGTGGCCGATGAGCGCGAACAAGCCTATTTCAAACAAACCTATCAGGAGCACTACGAGCAGATGACGGCGCGTCTCGCCGCGCTGCATCAGAGTGCGGCTGACGAGCAGAACGTGATCATCAAGGATGGCAAGCGCCACCTTGCCATCAACGGCCTGCTCTACCCGCTGACAGCGGATAACCACATCCTGTTCGATCTGCCCAAACCCCACTTTTTCGACGAAACAGCCATTCGTAACGTCTTTGATTTCTTCGATGAGGAGTGGGAGCTGACCTGGTACGACGGTGGGGTCGTTGCGGTCAACAAACGCTTTGGCAACTATGACTACGGCAACGGCTGTCTGCTGGAGTACTTCCCCCACGGCCAGATCCAGAATGGCGAACGCACCCGGGTGGTGATGGAGACCAGCTCCTGCAGCGTCAACTCGTTTGCCACCTCGTTGCAATATCTGGACAAAGGCGAGGAGCTGACGGCCGATCAGCTGGGGCTGGACGCCAGCCTGATCACGGCGGTCGAGCGCTATCAGGATCGGCTCTATGTCAGCCAGAACGGCAATCCGGGCCATGTGGCCATTATCGATATCCCGAGCCGCCAGCAGATTGGCGAGATCCGCGGCACCGCAACCGACAGTGCCACGGCCTACAACCAGGTCAGCGAACTGTTTGTCCGCAACAACCTGCTCTACGTGGTCTCGCGCTACTCGCACCGGGTCGATATCTTCGATCTGGCCGATGAACATCGCCATGTCACCACCCTGGGAACCGGTCGAGATTCCGGCAGCAACAGCCTGCACCGCGCCCAGGCCGTCTTTGCCAATCAGGATTACGTACTGGTGGCCGATGCGCTGAGCGAGATCAAGGTCTACCGCCAGCAGGATGTGACGCCGGAGAACAGCCTCCAGACCCCCATCGCCGGTCGGCTCGCCTTTGAAGGAAAATACAGCCACCGTCTGGTGCAACTCCATCAGGTGGGTGACTATCTCCTGGCCCACACCGCCGGCAAAAACTACTACATCTATGACCTGCGCAAACTGGCTGATGCCATCGCCAGCAACATCCCGCTGGCGCCTGAGCAGGTGATCGCCGACAGCAATCTGCAAAAAATCGACATGGATGGCGATCGGCTGGTGGTGAACTTCAAGGACCGCATCGAGTGGCATGATGCCGATACCCTGATCGCCAACGACTTTCAGTTCAAGCACCCGACCTTTACTGTCCGGGAGATCAACCAGCAGCCCGTGGCGGCGCTGAAAGATCTCCAGCTGGCGGGCTCGGCGCTTGTCACCGCCAACGAGCGTGGCCTGGGTTTCAACCAGCTGCTGAGCAAGGAGATCAGCTTCACGGCCGACGAGCAGTTGCCGGCTCGCCCGCTGATCTTCGATCAGCTGATGCCGGCCGCAGTCAGCTACATACTGCGCAATGACGAACCCTACGAGGTGCTGATCGATCGCGCCCAGCGTTCGGTCAACATCAATTCGCTGGTCAAGACCGAGCTGCTTGATAACGACACGGTGCGCATCACCAACTATGCAGCCAGAGAGCTGCATGACATCAATATCGAGTCACGCCTGAACGGTATCAACAAGTGGCTGATCCTGGGCCAGCTCGATCGCCTGCCCGCCTATGCCCAAATCACCCTGCCACTGAGCGCCTTTGGCGAACAGGGACGCTTCAACAGCGCCAGCCGCGATGGTGTGTTTGATCTCAACAAGCTGCTCGACAACAGCATCAATCTGCCTGCCCAGTTCGAGCATAGGTTCAGCTCCAACTCGGATCCGTTTGCCCAGAAGCTGGCACGCCTCAAGCCAAGCTGGAACGTGCGCTTCGCCACCAACACCAGCGGCTCCTGGCGCCCCATCAATGCCCTCTACGCTCGCGAATGGCTGATCATCGCCACCAACCTGGCCTACATGGTCTCGACCGAGGAGTTCAAACACGTCTGGTACAACTTCAAGGCGGTGAACGGCTACGAGATGTTCGGCAATGGCGGCAACAGCTATGTGCCGAACGGGATCTTTACGGCAGCCGATTATGACTACTACTACCACAGCCTGATGAAGCGCCCCTACCTCAACCTGGGGATCACCGCCATGGGGGGCGGGCTGGGGAGTGGTGGCATCACCGGGGTCGATACCTTTAACTTTGTCAGCCACTACTACGGCAGCTGGGGCATCATTGCCCACGAATTTGGCCACGGCTTCGATGGGAAGTCCTACAGCCATGAGAGCGCGTTTGCCCGTGGCAGCCACGGCTGGCATCCCCTGATGACGGGTATGGCCAACTACCATATCCGCAAGGGCGACCTGCCCTATCTGGACGATGATCTCAACGGCTTCCACAAGCCGGAAAACGACATCTATCGCTACAACTCGGTCAGCCAGGGGGCTCGCAAGCACCGCGCTGACAGCCACATGTACTATACCGACCACTACTTCATGCAATTCTCCACCATGCCGCAAGGCTGGGTAGCCAACGGCAGCGACTTCAGTGCCGGGCAGCTGGCGGCCCTGAACAATCAGGAGCGACTGCTGATGGGCTGGATCCCCAAGGAGTCGGAGAAAGGCAATCTCTGCCGGTTCACCTTCCAGGATGGCGAACAGTACTACGGGTACGTCGAACAGCGGGCTGATGGTCTGCTCTGTGATGCCGGATCCCTGATCCGTTATCGTCAGCCCGATGGCCAGTTTGTGCCGCTGGTCTCGGCCATCAACCAGTTTGACTGGCTGTCACTCCACCACAAGGGCAAGCTGGATCAGCCAGTGCTGCACCAGAATGGTCGCCAGCTCTGCTACAAGAATGTGGCGAGCTTTTACGGTATCGGCTTCGTCAATGACAACAAACAGTGCACCCAGTTGCCCAACGTCTATCAGACCAATGGCAAGCACTGGCTGACCAGCTCCGGCTGGACCGGTCTGACCTACCTGAGCGGAGACTTCATCCTGCCCACGACCGGCAGCAGCAGTGACTTCACCGTCACCGATCTGGCGTCCGAATATCTCATCGTCAACGGCGCGCTCGACTTCAGCCTGACGCTGACCACCGCCAACCCGGTGACCGTCACCGCGACCCTGTTGCAGGGTGGCAATCCGGTCGCCACCGGCAGCGCCCTGATCGATGGTCAGGGTTCCCTGCAGCTGGCACAGTCTGGCCTAGCGGCCGGCAGTTACGAGCTGCTGCTGGCGGGCATGGCAGAGGGGAGCAAACAGGGCTTCGAGCGCCGCTTCACCCTGGCGTTGGTGGAACAGGCACCGGGTGGTGACAGTGACGGTGGTAACGGCAGCTACCCGGCCTATGTTGCGGGCACCGCTTATCAGAGTGGCGAACGGGTCAGCAATGCCGGTGGTGACTACGAGTGCAAACCCTGGCCCTACAGCGGCTGGTGTGGCGGCTCGACCAGCCACTATGCACCGGGTACCGGCAGCCACTGGAGCGATGCCTGGACCAAGCTGTAATCATCCGCTCGTGACCAAAAGAGAGCCATAACGACAGAGGGGGAGCCATCGGCTCCCCCTCTCGTTTATCTCTTCAACCCGGCTTAACGGGCATCTTCTTTCAGCCACTGCGCCACGCGCTTGGCGAAATAGGTGAGGATGCCATCGGCCCCGGCCCGCTTGAAGCAGAGTAGAGACTCCATGATGGTCTCCTTCTCTTTCAGCCAGCCGTTCTGGATCGCCGCCATGTGCATGGCGTACTCGCCGCTGACCTGATAGGCGAAAGTCGGCACGCCGAACTGATCCTTCACCTGACGAACCACGTCCAGATAGGGCATGCCCGGCTTGACCATCACGCTGTCGGCCCCTTCCTGAATATCCAGCGCCACTTCGTGCAGGGCTTCGTTACTGTTGGCCGGATCCATCTGATAGGTGGCCTTGTTGCTCTTGCCGAGGTTGCCGGCAGAGCCAACCGCATCGCGGAATGGGCCGTAGTAGCAGGAAGCGTACTTGGCGGAGTAGGCCATGATCTGGGTGTTGATGAAGCCATTCTCTTCCAGCGCAGCGCGGATGGCGCCGATGCGGCCATCCATCATGTCGGACGGCGCGACTATATCGACCCCGGCTTCGGCGTGGGAGAGCGCCTGCTTGATCAGGATCTCGGTGGTGATGTCGTTCAGCACATAGCCTTCGTCATCGATGATGCCGTCCTGACCGTGGGTGGTGAACGGATCGAGCGCCACGTCGGTGATCACCCCGAGCTCCGGGAAGCGAGCCTTGAGGGCGCGCACGGTGCGCTGGGCCAGCCCGTTCGGGTTGTAGGCCTCTTCCGCCATCAGGCTCTTGCTCTCCAGCGGAGTGACCGGGAACAGGGCGATGGCAGGCACGCCCAGCTCCACCAGCTCGGCGGCTTCCTCCAGCAGCAGATCGATGGAGAGACGCTCCACCCCCGGCATGGAGGGAACGGCTTCCCGGCGGTTCTCCCCCTCCAGCACGAACACCGGATAGATGAGATCGTTGACGGTCAGTACGTTCTCGCGCACCAGACGACGGCTGAAATCATGTTTGCGCAGACGGCGCAGGCGGCGGCCCGGAAAGGCGCCCGGAAGAGTTGTAGCCATGAATCACTCCTGGAGAGGAAGTTGGAAGAACGCGGCGGAGGTGGCCCGGGTATGGGCCAGCAAGGCCTCGGGCGCTTCACCACGACAGGCCGCCACCACCTGGGCGATGTGCGGCAAAAAAGCGGGTTCGTTGCGTTTCGGGCGCGGTTTCAGATCTCGCGGCACCAGATAGGGGGCATCGGTCTCGATCATCAGCCGACCGGCCGGAATACGCGCTACCTGTTCGCGCAGCAGCTGACCACGGCGCTCATCGCAGAGCCAGCCGGTCACCCCGATATGCAGCCCCAGCGCCAGACACTCGTCCAGCTCCTCGTCGGAACCGGTGAAGCAGTGCAGCACGGCTCCCGGTAGTTTCGGCAGCCAGGGACGGAGGATCTCGATAAAACGGGCGTGGGCATCGCGGCAGTGGAGAAACACCGGCATCCGGAGCTCAGCAGCCAGTGCCAGCTGGGCGTCGAATACCGCATCCTGCACCGGGCGGGGGGAGAAGTCGCGGTTGTAGTCGAGACCGCACTCGCCAATAGCCACCACCTGCGGCAACGCCGCCAGCTCGCGCAGGGCGGGCAGGGTCGCCTCATCGACACTCTTGGCATCGTGAGGGTGTACCCCGGCGGTGGAGAAGCAGTAGCCCGGCCAGCGGGCGGCCAACTCGGCGCTCTCGCGGCTGCCAGCCAGATCGGTACCGGTGAGGATAAGCGCTTCCACCCCGGCGGCACGGGCACGGGCCACCAGCTCAGCCTGCTCGCCGGCGAACTGGCTGCTGGTCAGGTTTAAACCGATATCGATCATGGGATGAGACGTTCCGAACAAAAGGAATACATATCAGGTATTTGAAAACCATCTACCGAATGGGGTCTTACCATACGCCTCGAACGGGAGCATGAAAAGAGGAAGGGAGCCTCAGCTCCCCTCGTTCTGCTATTCCTGCGGACGTCGTCATCCTCTCGCCGTCCGGCAAACAGGTGACGAACAGAGCCTCAGCTCTCCACATCCGGTTGTTCCTGTTGCTCTTCATCCTCTTTCTTCACGTAGAAGCGGGCGAAGAACAGACCTATCTCCCACAGCGCCCACATCGGGATGGCGAGCAGGGTCTGGGAGAAGACATCAGGCGGCGTCAGCAGCATGCCGACCACAAACACCCCGACAACGACGTAGGGACGTTTCTCCTTCAGGTTTTGCGGTGTGGTCACGCCGGTCCAGCAGAGCAGTATGGTGGCCACCGGAATTTCGAACGCCACCCCGAATGCGAAGAACAGGGTCAGTACGAAGTCCAGATAGCTGGCGATGTCGGTCGCCACCGTCACCCCGGCGGGTGCGGTACTGGTGAAAAAACCGAACACCAGCGGGAACACCACGTAGTAGGCGAACGCCATACCCGCATAGAACAGCAGGGCACTGGAGACCACCAGCGGCATGATCAGCCGCCGCTCATGCTGGTACAGACCGGGGGCGATAAAGGCCCAGGCCTGATAGAGCAGATAGGGGATCGCCACGAAGAAGGAGACCACCAGGGTCAGCTTGATCGGCGTCAGGAAGGGGGTCGCCACATCCGTCGCGATCATGCTGGTCCCTTCCGGCAGCTGGCTGAGCAGCGGCTGGGCCACGAAGTCGTAGATGTTGTTGGAGAAGTAGATCAGCGCCAGAAACACCACGAGGATGGCGGTAATGGAGCGCAGCAAGCGGGTTCTCAGCTCAACCAGATGGCTGATCAGGGGTTGTTCGGCCTGACTCATGACTTCACCTCCCCTTTTACTGCGGAGTCGCTGACCGGCACCAGCTCGCTCTCCCGCTGGCTGTTGACCGGCGGCACGTCGTGGCTCAGCTGCACCGCAGGCTCAACCGGCGTGGCAGGCTCAGCCTGGGCGACCGGCTCGGGGCGCGGCGGACGGATCTCGTTCTCCACCTGATAGGGGCGATTGACCGACTGGGCCGCCGCTTTGAGCTGTTCGATGGACTCCTGCAGCTCGGGGCTCAGGTTGCTCATCTGCAACTGTTCGGCCTTCTTGAGGTCGTTATGCAGCTCTTGCAACTTGAGCTCCTGCTCCAGCTCGGACTTGACCGAGTTCGCGGTCGAACGAATGAGGCGGATCCAGTGGGTAGCCGTGCGGATGGCAACCGGCAGCCGCTCGGGCCCCAGTACCACCAGTGCTACCACACCGATAACGACCAGCTCCCAAAAACCGATATCGAACATGGCTTAGGCCTGGTCTTTGTCTTTCTGCTTGGCGGTCTCACTGCTCTGAGTGGCCGCTTCGTTCAGCTGTTTCGGGGGAAACTCGGCATCTTTCTGCTCGGCCTTGGCATCAGCCGGCTCGTCGGAGAGGGCTTTCTTGAACCCTTTGACCGCCGCGCCCAGATCACCGCCAATGCCGCGCAGTTTCTTGGTACCGAACAGCAGCACGACGATGACTGCAATGATCAACAATTGCCAAATACTGATACCACCCATGATTTTCTCTCCAGAACAGGCGCCTGACGGCGCGGTTGTTGATTAATGGGAACGGGTTCGCAACCAGCCGACCAGCCAGCAGAGGGCTGCACCGGCGAGACTGGCTTGTCCCCACTCAATGTGTTGTTTTTGGGTCAGCAAGAATACACCCGCCAATAGCAGGCTGGCTCCAACCCCTAAGAGGTAGCGGGCCTGCCCCTGCCGACGGCTGTGACGGCGGAACTCGGCAAACATCTGGTCGAAATGACGCTGCTGATGACGGGTCTGACGCAGGGTCTCATAGACCAGCTCCGGCAGCTCCGGCAGCTTCTCCGCCCAGAATGGCGCCTTCTCCTTGATGGCGTTCAATACCGACTTGGGCCCCACCTGCTCGTGCATCCAGTTTTCGAGGAACGGCTTGGCGGTCTGCCACAAGTCCAGCTGGGGATAGAGCTGACGCCCCAACCCTTCCACATAGAGCAGGGTCTTTTGCAGCAGCACCAGCTGCGGCTGCACCGTCATATGGAAGCGACGCGCTGTGTTGAACAGGTTGAGCAGCACGTGACCGAACGAAATTTCGGAGAGCGGCTTCTCGAAGATGGGCTCCAGCACGGTGCGAATGGCGAACTCGAACTCGTCCACCTTGGTGTCTGCCGGCACCCAGCCCGACTCCACATGCAGCTCCGCCACCCGACGATAGTCTCGGTTGAAGAAGGCGAGGAAGTTCTCCGCCAGATAGCGTTTGTCTTCCCGATTGAGGGTACCGACGATGCCGCAGTCGATGCCGATCCAGAGCGGGTTTTCCGGATGTTCGTAAGAGACGAAGATGTTGCCCGGGTGCATATCGGCGTGGAAGAAGCTGTCGCGGAACACCTGGGTGAAGAAGACCTCCACCCCGCGCTCGGCCAGCAGCTTCATATTGGTGCCGTTGGCTTCCAGCGCTGGAATGTCGGAGACCGGAATACCGTAGATGCGCTCCATCACCAGCACCTGCTCGCGGCAGAGGTCGGTAATGATTTCAGGCACATAGAGCGCCTCGGAGCCGGTGAAGTTGCGGCGCAGCTGGATGGCGTTGGCCGCTTCGCGCATCAGGTTGAGCTCGTCGAGGATGGTCTTGCGATACTCCTCCACCACCTCGATGGGGCGCAGTCGCGCACTCTGGGGCACGAAGCGGGCCACCAGACGGGCCAGCGCCTGCATCAACCGCAGGTCAGCCTCGATAACCGGCTCGATGTCGGGACGGATCACCTTGATAACGATCTCGCGGCCACTCTCCTTCAGGCGAGCAGTATGCACCTGCGCGATGGAAGCCGACGCCAGCGGCGTCTCGTCGAAGTCGTCAAACAGGGTTTCGATGGGACAACCCAGGCTCAGCTCGATCTGCTGGCGCGCCGCCTGACCACAGAAGGGAGGCACCCTGTCCTGCAGCAAGGCCAGCTCTTCGGCGATATCCGGCGGCAGCAGGTCGCGGCGGGTCGAGAGCATCTGGCCAAACTTGATGAAGATGGGGCCGAGAGCCTCGAAGGCGAGGCGGATGCGGGCACCGCGGCTGAGATCCGGTTGTTTGTTCTTGAGCCAGAACAGGGAGCGACGGGCCAGACGACCCGGCCAGGGTTGATAGCGGGCGGGCACCAGTTCGTCGATGCCCTGCTCCAGCAGGATGGTGATGATGCGATAGAGGCGTTTGAACTCCTTCGGGGTCATCAGGTCACCTGCTGTTCGAAGCGGGCCAGCCGCAGTTCGACGGCCTTGAGCTGCTGGGCCAGCACCTCGACGTCATCGTTGAAACTCGCCACTTCCAGCGGGCCGGGAGCGAGGCGGGCCTCTTCGGTCAGATATTCCGCCAGCTGGCTGCGGGTGCGGCACAGCTCGCGGCCGACCAGGCGACGCGCCTGACGGGCACCACTGAACAGGGTGTGGGCAACGACATCGCCGGTATAGCGCGACAGCTCCTCCTCCCAGTCGATATCCAGCTCACCCAGCAGCACGCTGAATGCCTGCACCAGCTGGGGATCACCGCTCAGATCCAGTTTCTCCTCGCGGATATAACGGGTCAGGGCGGACGGGTCTTTCAGCAGACCGAGGGCGGTCAGGGAGAGGCTGAGCACCGCATCCGCCTCCCCTTCATGCAGGGCCAGCACATCCAGCCTACGCTCGGAGAAGACGAACCAGAGCGGCTTGAGTTCACGCAGCTCCAGCTTGAGCACCTTGCCCACCAGTTTGCGCAGCCGCTCCGGGCTCTGTTTGTCCAGCGCCAGCAACTGGTTGAGGCTGGTTTCGATCACCGCGGTGACCATGGCATCCATCGGCATAGGCAACCTTAAAACTTGTAACCGCGGTGCAGGGCGACCACACCCTGAGTCAGATTGAAGTACTCCACCTGCTCGAAACCGACATTTTCCATCATGCCGGCCAGGGTCTGCTGATCCGGGTGCATACGAATAGACTCTGCCAGATATTTGTAGCTTTCACTGTCGTTCGCGACGATTTCGCCCATTTTCGGCAGCAGTTTGAAGGAGTAGAGGTCATAGAGCTTGGCGATCACTTCACTGACCGGCTTGGAGAACTCCAGCACCAGCAGACGGCCACCCGGCTTGAGCACCCGGAACATGGAGGCGAGCGCCTTGTCCTTGTCGGTGACGTTGCGCAGGCCGAAGCCGATGGTAATCACGTCGAAGTGGTTATCCGGGAAGGGGAGCGCCTCGGCATTGGCCTGCACGTAGGAGACGTTGTTGGCGACCCCCAAATTGCGCAGCTTGTCGCGGCCCACTTTCAGCATGGAGTCGTTGATATCCGCCAGCACCACCTGACCGGTTTCGCCGACGATGCGCGAGAACTTTGCGGTCAAGTCACCGGTACCACCGGCCAGATCCAGCACCTTCTGGCCCTTGCGCACACCGGAACAGTCGATGGTGAAGCGCTTCCACAGGCGGTGGATGCCGAACGACATCAGATCGTTCATCAGATCATACTTGGCTGCCACCGAATGGAAGACACCTGCTACCAGAGTTTCCTTCTCGGTCGCGGCCACGGTTTTAAAGCCAAAATGCGTTGTCGTTGCTTGTTCTGACATCCCTTAAACACCCATAGAGCAAAGAATGGCCGCCAGTTTACCAGAGCCACTGGCGTCCGGACACCTTAAACCCGGCTCGCAACCAACTGCATGCCCAGCACCACCATGGCCAGACAGAGGAAGAGATTGAGACCGATATTGAGCAGCGCTTTCAGATAGGCTCCATGTTGAGCCAGCACCACCGTATCGAGGGCAAAGGAAGAAAACGTGGTCAGGGCACCGAGGATCCCCACCATCAGCAGCGGCTTCATCGGGTGTTCTACCACATGACCGTGACTGATGAGGGCGAACGCTACCCCCATGATGAAAGAGCCCACCACGTTGACCACCAGAGTCCCGTAAGGAAAGTGGCGCCCCAGCAGCAAGGCCATCAGTTCGGCAATCCCAAAACGAAGGCAGGCGCCGATGGCGCCCCCTGCAGCAACATAGAACCAGGTTTGCATGGTGTCACTCCCTCAGGGTCAGGCCGCCATTATGTCGCAATGGCGGCCCTTGTGCCCAGAGGCGGAACTAATCGTCATCCAGCCTGATTGAAATCTCAGCGGCGAAAATCGATGGGCTCTGGCTGACCCAGCACGATCTCGGTCTGGGCCGGGCGGGTCTGGGCAATCACCTTGCCGTGGCGGATCGAGTAACGCACCGGCACCTGACGGCGCACCGCATCGAAGCCGTTGTCGGCAGGCAGGATCAACAGGTTGGCCGGTTTGCCCACCTCGATACCATAGCGATCCTGCACATTCAGGGTGCGGGCGCTGTGGCTGCTGATCAGCTTCAGACCGTCGTTGATCTGCTCGTAACCCATGATCTGGCAGACATGGAGCCCCATATGCAGCACCTGCAACATGTTGGCGGTGCCCATGGGGTACCAGGGATCGAACACGTCATCGTGACCGAAACAGACGTTGATGTTCGCCTCCAGCATCTCCTTCACCCGGGTAATGCCGCGGCGTTTGGGATAGGTATCGAACCGCCCCTGCAGGTGAATGTTCACCAGCGGATTGGCCACGAAGTTGATGTCCGCCATCTTCAGCAGCCGGAACAGGCGGGAAGCATAAGCGCCGTTGTAAGAGTGCATGGCGGTGGTGTGACTGGCCGTCACCCGATGGCCGATACCCCGCTCGTAGGCGAGAGTCGCCAGCGTCTCGATGAAACGGGATTGCTCGTCATCGATTTCGTCGCAGTGCACATCGACTAGAACCTGATACTTCTCGGCAAGATCGAAGATGTAGTACAGACTTTCGACCCCATATTCCCGGGTAAACTCGAAGTGGGGGATCGCGCCAATCACGTCGGCGCCCAGTTTGAGAGCCTCCTCCAGCAGTGCCTTGCCGTTGGGGTAGGAGAGAATTCCCTCCTGCGGGAAGGCGACGATCTGCAGCTCGACCCACTCCTTCATCTCTTCCCGCACTTCCAGCATCGCCTTGAGCGCAACCAGATTGGGATCGGAGACATCGACGTGAGTACGGACAAACTGGATGCCGTTGGCGATCTGCCACTTCAGCGTCTGGATGGCACGCTGTTTCACATCCTCATGGGTCAGCAGCGCCTTGCGCTCGGCCCAGCGCTCAATCCCCTCGAACAGAGTGCCGGAGAGGTTCCAGCTCGGCTCGCCCGCCGTCTGGGTGGTATCGAGGTGAATATGGGGCTCGATAAAGGGCTCGATGGCCAGACCGCCCTCCCCGTCCAGCACCCGACCGGCGACGGCATGTTCGTCATGGGGTTCGATGGCTGTGATGACCCCATCCTGACAACGGATCTGCCACAACCCTTCCCGATCGGCCAAACGAATATGTTGAATCAGCATTTGTTAGCTTCCTGTACCAGAACCGGCCGCTGGGTGAGGCGAACCAGAATGAAATAGGTGAAGGCGGCGCCCAATACCGCGTTGAGTGGCACTATGCCCGGCAGCCACTTGCCGACAGCCACCCCGACTGCCGTGGCGACCAGCGCCTGCCAGCGCACCGTCTCGAACTGCTGATCGGCAAACTTACGGTAACGCTCACGATTGAGCAGGAAATCCATGATGATAATGCCACCAATCGGGGGAATTGCCGTACTCAAAAAGGCCAGCCAGCCGACAAAGTTGTTGTAAAGCCAGAGGGCGCAAGCCGTACCGATGAGCCCGTTGATCACGCTGAGCGGCTTGCTCTTGAGGCCGGTAATGTTGGCAAATCCGAGACCGGAGGCGTAGAGAGCGTTGTCGTTGGTGGTCCAGATATTGAGACCCAGCACCAGAATGGCGGGGATCAGTAAACCCTGCATCAACATCACTTCCGATATATCGGCCTGCCCGGTCACCGCCGCACCGGCAGCACCGAAGACGAACATTAGCGTGTTGCCCAAAAAAAACGCCACCATGGTAATCATGACGGCGCCCCAGGGTTTGCGACCAAAGCGAACAAAGTCGGCGGTCAGGGTTCCTGCACTGATAAAGGAACCAACCACCATGGTCAACGCCGTGGTGAACTCGATGGGATTGCTTGGTTGTACTTGCTGCAGTGCAGCCATGCCACCGGTCGAGGTCACCGCCAGCCAGACCGAGTAGCCGCCAAGCAGTGCAATGGCCGGTACGGCCACAAAGCTCAGCACCATCAGGGCGGAGATGCCGAAGTAGACGGTCACCGTCATCAAAATGCCCGAAATGGCGATCAGCCAGTTCACATCTATGCCGGTCGCCTTCTGCACCGGCAGGGCAAACATCGCCACGCCAACGCCAAACCAGCCGACCTGAGTACCGCCGAGCAGCAGGGATGGCAGCCAGGAACCTTTCACCCCAAAGGAGTAACGAGCCAGCAGATGGGTAGAGAGGCCGGTTGAGGCACCGATATAACCGAGACAAGCGGTGTAGATACCCAGCAGCAAGTTGCCGATCAGTACCGCCTTGATGAAGTCATCGAATACCAGCCCGGTACCAAGCGCACCACCGGTCCACATGCTGGCAGAGAAGAAGGTCAGGCCGAGCATCACCAGCATCAGCGACAGCACACCTTTGCGCCCTTTGGCGGGTACCGCCCCCAAACAGTATTCGTTATCCTGCGCCATGATCTTTCTCCACGTAATAGGCAAAACGCGCCGGATTTTACATGTAAAACGTTTTACGTCAATCAATCATGGTTAAATATCTGGATAAAACCATCAATAACAGTCAAATGAGTAACCCATCGAGTCTCAAATCAGCAGATAAACAGTGTCGACTGCAAGCAGAGGGGGTTGCTGGAATAGGAAATGTAAGGGGATATAACAAAAATGACAGATGCAAAAAAGCCTCCCTTTTCAGGGAGGCTTTCTATTTAATGGTGCTGATACCCAGAATCGAACTGGGGACCTCATCCTTACCAAGGATGCGCTCTACCGACTGAGCCATATCAG
>NZ_JAAKPX010000028.1:0-71051 GCF_049172135.1 Aeromonas sp. 603079
GATTTGAACCGACGACCTTCGGGTTATGAGCCCGACGAGCTACCGAGCTGCTCCACCCCGCGTCCGAATTGTCACCCTCAAGCCGAGCAGTAGCTTGATGGCGTTTGTCTGCTTTCGACTGTTTACACAATCGCAGGCTGACGAAAAGTTGGTTGCGGGGGCCGGATTTGAACCGACGACCTTCGGGTTATGAGCCCGACGAGCTACCGAGCTGCTCCACCCCGCGTCTGAGGTCGCCAATAATAGGCGCCAGCGCACAGATTGCAAGTAAATATCTCAAAAAAAGTTTATTCGTAGATTAATCAGACAGAGAGTGAGGACATTAGCAGCATCATGCTGTTTTTTCAGGCAATAGAGTCAAAGCCACATACCAGGCACTACACTCAGTGAGATGAACACTCCTCATTTTGGGTAGGTATGATATGCGCATCTCCGCCGGTCACTGCCGTCAGTTGGGGGCGACACCCGACAACCGCGGCGTCAACTTCGCCATCTGGGCCCGCTTGGCCAGCCGGGTAGAGCTGCTGCTTTTCTCCAGTGCCGAAGATGATAGTCCCGAGGTAATTCCCCTCTCCCCCCGTTTCAACCGAACTGCCTACTACTGGCATATCCATATTGAAGGACTCCCCATCGGGCAACGCTACGCCTACCGTATCCAGGGACCATGGCGTCCCTATTGTGGCACCCGCTTTGATGGTGACAAGGTTCTGCTCGATCCCTATGGGCGCAGTATTGAACTGGGCCCCAACTATGACCGATGGGCGGCTGCACGCCCCGGCAGCAATATGGCTTGCTGCGCCAAAAATCGGGTAGTCGATACCCGCCACTACAACTGGGAAGGAGACAAACTGCCTGCTCACTCTCTCTCCCGCTCGGTGATTTACGAACTCCATCTGGGGGGGTTTACCAACTCCCCGAGCTCCGGGGTTGATCCTGCATTGCGGGGCACCTATCTTGGATTGATTGAGAAGATCCCCTATCTGCAATCTCTCGGGGTCACCGCCGTTGAACTGCTGCCGGTGTTTCAGTTCGACCCTCAGGATGCTCCCAGGGGGCTATCCAACTACTGGGGATACAGCCCCATGTCCTTTTTCGCCCCCCATGCCCAGTACGCCTGTGGCGATGATCCGCTGACCGAATTTCGCGATATGGTCAAGGCGTTGCACAGGGCCAATATCGAGGTGATCCTGGATGTGGTCTACAACCACACCGCCGAGGGGGGAGATGATGGCCCCACCTTCTCGTTTCGCGGCATCGACAACGAGGCCTACTACATCCTCGACAACAACCAGAAGGACACTAACTACTCGGGCTGTGGCAACACCTTCAACGGCGCACACCCGGTGGTACTGCGGATGATCATGGACAGCCTGCACTTCTGGCGCCAGGAGATGCACGTCGATGGCTTCCGGTTTGATCTGGCTGCCATTTTGTCGCGGGATGAATCGGGCCAGCCACAGGCCAATGCCCCGACCCTGCGCACCATAGATACCGATCCCAAGATCGCCGATATCAAGCTGATCGCCGAGGCCTGGGATGCAGGGGGGCTCTATCAGGTGGGATCACTGGCCGGCGCCCGCTGGCGTGAGTGGAACGGCCAGTTCAGGGACGACGTACGCCGGTTTCTGCGCGGGGATGACAACAGCGTCACCGCCTTTGTCGAACGGTTGTGCGGTAGCCCCGATATCTATCACTATCACCATGCAGATCCCGAGAAGAGCATCAATTTCGTCACCTGCCACGACGGCTTTACCCTGTGGGACTGGGCCAGCTACAACAACAAGCATAACGAGGCCAATGGCGAGCAGAACCGTGATGGCTGTGATCACAACTTCAGCTGGAACCACGGCCATGAAGGGGTAACGGACGATCCCCAGATCAATGCCCTGCGCACGCGCCAAGCCAAGAACATGATGGTGGCAACCCTGCTCTCGGTGGGATCCCCGATGCTGTTGATGGGGGATGAACTGCTGCGCACCCAGCACGGCAACAACAACGGTTACTGTCAGGACAACGCGACCTGCTGGATGGATTGGCAACCAACTCCCCGCAGCCAGGAGATGTTCCGCTTCATGAAGGAGCTGATCCAATATCGCAAACATCTGTTCCAGCGCCCGGAGCAGGAGAGCATGCCACTGTCGCTCACCGAAATCCTGCGGCACAGCGAGATCTGCTGGCACGGAGTCAATGCCATGCAGCCAGACTTCAGTCCCCACTCCCATGCCATCGCCATGTCGGCCCTGTCAAGCGAAACCCGACTGGCCCTTTACGTACTGTTTAACGCCTACTGGGAGCCCCTCACCTTCAACCTGCCCAGCCCGCCCAAGGGAGTTGGCGGCTACTGGCGGCGGATCCTCGATACCGCCCTCCCCTCACCGCAAGATATCTGCACTTTCGGCATGCCACTGGAAGGGTTGACCAGAGAGTATCTGGCCCAGCCACGCAGCAGTTGCCTGTTTATCTGCGGGGCCGATGACTTCTATTGATTCTCGAGAGTCAGATATGAAAAAGCCCCGGGCCTTGGCTCGGGGCTTGCTCTTTTCAGTACCAGTGTCAGATCAGCTGGTACAGCACGCTGGTAGCGGCGATCTGGGCGATAAGCAGGCCACACAGGGAAGTGGAAACCACCACAGGCGCGGTATCACGCTGCAAGTAGAGCGGGCTGAACCAGAGCAGCAGGGAAGCCACCAACAAGGCAGCCTGTGTCACCACCGCCGGGATCAGATCATCGAGATTGGCTTCAGCCCCTTGCCAGCCCACCAGCACGGCCAGCCAGATAAGGCTGGCCATGGCGCCCGCCAGCGCAGCCAGCGGCAGCAGAGTATTAAACGCCTTGAGGCGGTGACGGGCTCGCAACAGCATCAGGTGAGCAAAGGCAGCTCCCAGCATCACCATCTGCAATAAACCGCTCACCCAGCCCTGCAGCTGCAGCAGCCCGAAGCCATAAACAGCGAGTGGCAACGCCGGCAACCAGAGCAGCGTTGAGGGGACTGCACGCTTGCCCTCCAACCGTGACTGGGCCAGCGACAAGCCGACCCCGAGCACCAGTGCGGCACCACCACTCCAGATCAGCCAACTGGCCGCCTTGGCCTCTACCGCCAGCATCAAGGAGAGCGCGGTAATGACCCAGATGGAGAAGAGCTGCTGAGTGATGCGTGAGCGCTGGCCGGGGCAGATATCACCGCGCCATAACACGATACCGAGGGCAATGAGGGCACCAAGTGCCATCAAGCCGGTAAGGGGAAAGAGCCAAAGTGGGAGTTGGACGAACATGACGCCTCCAGCAGCAAGAATTCGGGAGCGCCACCGGGGCGCCAGAGAAGAGTGGGCGAGTATACCCAAACCTGCGGCTATCCCCAATCACGACAAACAGACCGGCAAAAAATGAGCAGATGCCCCGAAGGTCATGATGCAGCCGACAGGCCCATTATCACACCGACTTCACACCTGACCGCGAGCCAGTGCCACTACCCGCGCAAACATCTGACGCAGCACGGGAGGAATATGCTCGGCACCAAGCCGCTCGGCTTCTTCCACCACCGCCAGTGCCATCCCCGGCTTGCTGCGGTGATGAATCGCCTTATTGATGATATGACTGGCACTCCACATGGCTCGTCCGCCCACCCCTGCTTCCCGCCGGAACACGGCTTCAAAACCATTGTGATAGAGGTAATGTTCAATGTCAGAGGCTGGCAACTGAGTCAACCGATCCCGTTCCCGCTCCCCTTTGAGTTGGCCCCGGGCCGAAGCAGCATACTTGAGCCCCGCCTCGTCGCCATCGGTCAACAGGTGCCACTCGATACCAAAATCCCGCGCCACCTTGATCAGCGGTGACTGGCCGCACTGGGCAAACTCGATAATCCGCACCCCTTCGGCCCGCAAACTGTAACCACAGATCTGGGCCAGCTCGGAGAGCAGCCAGATCTCGGTCTCCCCCTCCACCAGCAGCCAGCAACGGGCAAACAGCGACATGGGGCGGTTGATCCGCACGTGGAAGGCGATCTTGCGCAGATCGTCGCTGCTGTAACGCTCGCCCCCCAGCTGGTGACAGAGGATATCCTGCTGACGGCGCACCAGTCGTCGCACCTGATTGAGCGGCAGGGAAGAGAGCAGATCTCCCGAGTTGGTGGTGAGCAGCTTCTGGCCCGGCAGTTGTTCCAGCAGCCCCCACGCCAGCGCCAGCATGGTCGGGTGCAGCCGGCTCTCAGGATCCTCCAGGATCATGATGGGACGGGCCCCCTCCTCCAGCTCGCGATTGCCTCGCGCCTGCAGCAGGGTCGCCGCCATCCCGGCCATCGCCAGTTGCAGGGTGCGGTTATCGGCATGGCGCAGCAGGGTGTGCAGGTTGCCAGGATTGCGCAACGTCATGGGACGATTGATGATGTCACGCTGGCTGCGCGGTTTGTTCTTGATGGGGGCCAGAGCGTTGAAATAGTGATCCATCAGCTGGCGCACTGCTTGCAGCGCCTCCTTCAACTCCGGCTCCCCGATGCGCTGGGGCTCATCGATCAGCTTGTCGGCCAGTTCACTGAGTCTGTGCTCCGAGAGATCTCCCCACTGCAGGGTTTCCACCCCGTTGCGGGCACTGCGAGCGTCCCGCAGCCGGAACACCGGGTTCATGGTGATCAGCAGGCTAACCAGTTCGTTAGTATTGGCAATAGGCAGGCTCTTGCCCACCCCGTCGAGAAAGTCGTGAATGGTGAGCACAGAGCCATCAGCTTGCAGCTCGGCACTGGCACGATAGTGGATGCGATGAAACTTGTCCTTGTGCAGCACCCAGGAGGCGCCAAGACGAGCCAGACGGCGAGAATGCTGGCACATTTGTGGCCTGTGCTCACTGAAGGTGAGCACCAGTTGCAGATGACGCGAAGGGGCCAGCTCGGGATCTTCCGGTTGGTGAAAATCATCGGCGGTGAACTGATAGGGCTCGGCATTTTGCCCCAGCAGACACCAGAGCGCGCGCAACAGGCTCGACTTGCCCCAGGTATTCTCGCCAATCAGCACTGTGGTGTGATCCAACCCGAGCGAAAGACGATTTATACCGCGAAAACCTTTTACTTCAATACGTTCCAGAAACATCCTGCAATGTCCACGTCACTCAGATTGAGCAATAGTGGCAAAGTTAACTGGAAAATCCTATCGGCAGCCGGGCTTTTTCAACGTGAACTGTGAGGCACTGCAGGTTCGGGAGGGGTGACGACAGCGGTGCGATCTTGCGGGGCATTCCAGTGGCTGAACCAAAGGTGACGGGTACGGATTTGACGTTTGCGATAATTCAATGGGCATTCCTTTCAATGGATAAGTGGTAGAGAGTACACCTCTTTTGCCCAAAGTCTCAGGCTTATCTGTGACGGGAAGATGACAATTGCGCCCGCCACTGCCCCGGCGTCAAACCAAACGCCTCGCGAAAACGATTACCGAAATGGGCCTGCGAAGAGAAGCCACACTGACTGGCGATGCTGGCCAGCGGCTCGGGGCCAGCCAACAGCTGCTTGGCCCGTTTGAGCCGCAGCCCCAGCAGGTAACGGTGGGGCGGGCAGCCGAGACTCTGGCCGAACATGCGGGCAAAGTGATACTCGCTCAGCCCCGCCTGCTGGGCCAGCTCTGCCAGCGTGACCGAATCGGCCAGATGGGCCTGCAGATACTCCTGCACCCGCTTGATCACCACGGGCGCCAGCCCGCCGCGCAGAGGCGGCAGACCGGGAGCCTCCTCGGTGTGGTGGCGATAGGCGTGGAGGATCAACATCCAGGCGCCGTGGGAGAGTGCCAACCGATCGACCCCGTGCTGCCACTGAAGTTGCATCAACTGGCGCTGCACCAGTCCGGCCGCCTGCGGATCATCGATGAAAGTCTTGTCCACCAGTTGCAGGTGGCGCCCCTCCTTGTCACACACCTCCTCGGCGATACGGGTGAGGTGAGTCGGGGTGAAGTAGAGATGAAAGAAGCGAAACTCTTCGCGCACCAGCCACTCGGATCTGTGGTGATCCGGCATGATGCACACCTTGCCGGTGCCGCCGTGGCCACCCGGCCCATCGAGTCGCTCGGTCTGCTCGCCTCCTTGCAGATAGACGCTCAGGGTGTGGTGGCCCGGCTTGTGATAGCGGGTCTGGTCATAGCAGTTGCGCCAACTGGCGACGCCAAGCCCGGGTTCGAGCCAGCAAGCGTCGTCCAGCCGGGCGCCGGTGCTGACCAGAGCATCAAATACCCCTGCTGTTTTCATTCGCCCCTGCCGCCTGTTCCGGTGTAAGTGTTATGTCGCTGCCACCCATCTTACCGACCGCGCCCGCAGATGACAGCGCAGGGCGATGAAAAACCGCAAGATGGTGCAATCCAGCCATCAGGGCTTGCCCCATAGTGGGTCATCTCTCCCTGACTCACCGGAACAGTGATGAACCTGATGCTCTATCTTGCCACCGTGCTTATCTGGGGCAGCACCTGGATTGCCATCGCCTGGCAACTTGGCCCCATCCCCATCGAGGTGTCGGTGCTCTACCGCTTCCTGCTGGCTGCGGTGGCACTGTTTGCCCTGCTCACCGCCAGCGGCCGCTTTCCGCGCCTGCCGTGGCATGGCCAGCGCTATGCGGCGCTGCTCGGTGCCCTGCTCTTTTCCACCAATTTTCTCTGTTTCTACCACGCCACCCGCTATATCCCGAGCGGCATGTCGGCGGTGATCTTTGCCAGTGCCAGCATCTTCAACGGCCTCAACCTCTGGCTGTTCGAGAACAAGCGCCCCACCCTGCGCTGGCTGCAAGGCTCCTTGCTGGGGCTCTTTGGCACCCTGCTGCTGTTCTGGCCGGTGCTGGCGGATGCGCAACTGGGTGCAAACGGCTGGAAGGGGCTGCTGCTCGCCTGCGGCGGCACCCTCTGCTTTTCGCTGGGCAATCTGGTCTCGGCACGGGGCCAACGCCATGGCTACCACGTACTGCAACTGGTGCCCTGGGGCATGGTTTACGGCGTGGTGCTGTTGCTGGGCTGGGTCATATTGCTAGGCCAACAGCTGGTGGTGCCGACCGATGGCCACTATCTGGTGGCCATGGTCTACCTCGCCCTGTTTGGCTCGGTGATCGCCTTTACCGCCTATCTGACGCTGGTGGGGCGCATCGGTGCCAGCAAGGCCTCCTACGCCACCGTGCTCTTTCCATTGGTGGCGCTTACCCTCTCCACCTTCTATGAAGGCTTTGTCTGGCAGCCGGTCTCGGTGGCCGGAGTGGTGATCAGCCTGATCGGCAATCTGGTGATCTTCGCGCCGCCCTTGAGCGAATGGCGCATTCGACCGGCCAAGGCAGCAAACGACCCTTGCTCCTGAGCCAGTCAGCCCCTAAGGTAGCGCTGATCAATCTGTGACGATCCTGATGGCGATAAACAAGGGGGCGAGATGTTACTGGAAGGGCTGGAGACGCTGAGCCTACTGGCAAGTGAAGGAACCATGGCCAAGGTGGCCAGTCGCCTCTATATCAGCCAGTCGGCGGTGAGCAAGCGGATTGCCCAGCTGGAGCAGCGCCTCGGCAAGAAGCTGATCGAGCCGGAGGGGCGCCAGATCCGCCTCACCCCGCAGGCCAAGGAGCTGCTGGAACGAGTGGCCCCGAGTCTGGCCGAAATGAAAGGGGTGCTTGCCGATAGTCAGGATCTGGCGGATCAGAGTCCTCTCCCCATCGCCTGCTCCGAAACCCTGCTGGCGGGTTATCTCGCCCACTTCATGCGCGACTATCTGGAGCACGATCCCCACCTTGCCCTCTCTACCCACCACACGCCGGTCATTCTGGCGCGGGTGCGCAGCGGTGATGCCCTGCTCGGCATCTGCGCCGGTCGGCTCCCACCCGGCCATGGCCTCGGCGCCGATCTGCTACTGGAAGAGCCCTTTTATCTGGTTGGCGAGGCGCAGCAGAGCCTGCCGCCAGCCAGCGCAGAAAGCAGGCGCAAGATCCTCACCATGGATCTGGAGAACCCCTCCAACCGCTACCTGCGCGAACCGCTGGCAGATATGGGATTGGAGCCCACCATGGAGCTCGACTCCTATCTGGCGCTCATCGAACTCGCCAAGGCAGGCATTGGCCCTGTGCTGCTCCCCGCTGGCCTGCTCGGGCTGGTGGGAGAACAGGGGGAGATGGCGCGCCCACTGCCCGGGCTGGGCCGCCCCCTCCATCTGGTCTACCGACCAAACAGCCTAAAGCGCGAGCGCATTGCCAGGCTGGTGAGCACCCTGCACCAACACTTTAGCCACCGCAGCGACACGCCGAGCTAGCGCTGTAAAACACCAGATGTGACAACGGGGCCCTTGGGCCCCGTTAACAATTGCGATGCGGCAAGCAAGGCGCACATCAGATCCAGGCAAACAGCTCCGGATACTGGCTCCAGACCAGCTTGGCAGACATCAGCAAGGAGACGGTCACCAGCAGCGGCTTGATCAGCTTCACCCCTTTTTTCAACACCATCTTGGAGCCAAAGCGAGCGCCGATGAACTGCCCCAGCGCCATGCAGAAGCCGACACTCCACACCACCTTGCCACCGAGCGCAAAGAACAGCAGGGAGGCGATATTCGAGGTGAAGTTGAGCAGCTTGGTATGGGCGGTGGCGCGCGCCATGCCAAAGCCCGCCAGCGCCACAAAACCGATGGCAAAAAACGAACCTGTGCCCGGCCCGAAGAAGCCGTCATAAAAGCCGACCCCGCCCCCCACCAGCAGCGCAAACAGCATGGGAGTCAGACGGCGGGAGCTCTCGGCATCGCTTACCCGCGGCGAGAAGTAGAAGTAGCAGGCAAAGGCCATCAGCAGGAAAGGGAGCAGGCGCTCGAGAATGGCGGCGTCTATGGTCTGCACCGCCAGCGTGCCGATGGCCGCACCGATAAAGGTGCAGATCACCGCAGGCCAGATCATGGCCCACTCCAGCAGCCCCTTGCGGGCATAGAACCAGGTGGCGGAGAAAGAGCCAAAACTGCTCTGCAGCTTGTTGGTGCCAAGCACCAGCGCCGGCGGCATGCCTGTCGCCAGCAGCGCCGGCACCGTCAACAGGCCGCCGCCACCGGCGATGGCATCGATAAAGCCGGCGACAAGCGCTACACCGAACAGGGCAAACAGGGTAACCAGTTCCAATTCCATCCATAGACCTCACGAGAGTGGGTTGCCCTAAGGGGTTGGGCAACCGGAGAACACCAAAACGACGTTGTGCGGGGAGCACAGGCTGTCCGCTATCCTAGCGGGCCACTGACCATGAATCTAACGAAACAGTGGCAGCCAATTGATTCCTGATTTTCATTAATTTGAGCGGTCACGCCCCTGCCCCAACCCTCAGAGGGCCCGTTACAGCGCGGGTGACGGGACTTCCGCTTCCTTGATGGCCGCCAGCGCCTCACATAGATGATCCTCATCGGCACCGGGGAAACGGCTGACCCGACCGGCCATGTAGCGGCTGCTGAACAGATTGAACCAGTGCTGCAGTGCCTGCCCCGCCTTGAGCTCTCCCGCCACTTCCAGCACGCAGGCCGCCACTTCGGCGGTGCAGAGGTGCTCCTCGCTGTTGGCCACCCGCATGCCGTAGGTGGAGAGCGCATCGGGTTTGATGGCAAGCACCGGAAAACCGTCCAGGTAGGGGCTCTTGTTGAACATCTTGCGCGCCTCCGGCCAGGTGCCATCGAGCAGGATAAAGAGCGGTTTTTTACCCGGTGTCAGCGTCACCTCGCCGGTCAGGCGGGCAGGCTCCTTCTCGCAAGCGGGAAAGACCACATAGGGCTGCCAGGTGGGATCGGCCAGCAGGGCCAGCAGCTCGGGATGGGGTTGGGTGCGTGACCAGAGAAACGCCCAGGTGGTATCCGGTAACACATCGGCGATGAGGCGACCGGTGTTGGAGGGCTTCATCGGCTCGCTGTCATACATCAGCAGGCAAAAGCCCGCCTCCGCTTTGAGCTCGGGGCGCCACTCGCAGGCACACCAATCCTCGCGCAGCTGACAGGCCGGACAGCGGGCCAAGGTGCCGCCACGGGCAAGAAACGGTCGGGTAGAGATACTCTTGCGCCAGGCCCGCAGGCGGTTGACGGCGTGATCAGGAACAGGCTTCATCTAGGTTCACAACTGGAGTCAAAACAGGAACGGCAGCGGTGCCAACATGTCATGGCGCCACAGGGCGCGATAACAGGGGGCTGCCGGAAAAGCGCAAGATTGTACCGAGTTACGCGCTGGCGGAACAGCAATCCCTGCCCCTTTCGCCAGACGCAGTGCCAACTCCTCTTGTCTTACGACTCCTGACAGCTGCGCAGCAGCTCCAGCAACAGGCTGCCATCGCGCAGTGCCTTGTGCACCTGCACCGAGGTGGGCTTGGTAGGATCTTCGTAGAAGTGGGTGGATTCGATCTGCAGCCGAACCAGATATTCGGCGGGCAACTGGCTGGCCAGCGACTGGTGCAGCATGGGGAACAGCAGCCGATCGGCACGGGTGATCTCGCCCCCCAGCAGCAGCTTGCCCGGATTGAGCAGGCAGATGAGGTTGGATAGCACCTTGGAGAGGCGGCCCGCCGCCTGATGGAGAATATCCTGACAGAGGCTGTTGCCCGCCAGCGCCAGCTCGCACAGCTCGCGGATGGTAACGCTCTCGGGCAAGTCGTGCTCCTGCATCCGCTCGCGCAGATCCCGGTATTGCGCCTCCAGCGCCTGATTGGTCACCAGGGTACAGGCGCAGCCAAAGCCGCCGCAGTAGCAGCGCTGGCCATAGGGCTCGAGCTGCAGGTGGCTGAGATCACCGAGCAGCGCATTCTCGCTCTCGATAAGCTGGCCATTGACCACCATGCCAACCCCGATGTCGTTGTGGACAAACACCAGCACCGCATCGGCGCAATTTTTGGCGGCCCCCCACTCCCGCTCTGCCTGGATCCAGGTGCGCACATCACCACTCACCAACACAGGTACCGAGAACACCTCCTGCAAGGTCGGCCCCAACGGCCAGTTGCGTAGATCGTAGAAGGGGAAGTGTTTGACCATGCCGGAGTGGCGCTCCACCTGACCCGGCAGGCAGAGGGCGATGCAGGCCAGACTGAGGGACTTTCTCGGCAAGAACCCCTGGATCGCATGTACTAAGCTGCCCAGCAGGTCGTTACGCTCAAGCTCGGTAAAGAGATGGCGATGGCGGGCCAGGGAGCGGCCTGAAAAGTCGAACAGCGCCATATCCACGTAACCACGACCAAGACGCATGGAGAGAAACTGGAAGCGGCGCTCGTTAATACGCAGCAGGGTCTGACGACGGCCGCGCCCCACCGAACTTTCACCACAGGTGACCACCAGACCCCCATCGAGCAGTTCCCTGGTGATCTTGGTGATACTGGCTGGCGAGAGGCCGGTCAGGCGGGAGAGATCGGTGCGCGACAGCTCCTTGTGCTCCTCCAGACTGGCATAGACCAGGCCATAGTTGAGCTGACGGATCAAATCGATACTGCCTTTCACGATCTCATTCATAGGGTATGGATTAAGGGCTGAAACTGGGGCCACCGATTTTCACACATTATTGCTCGATCCCCAAATAAAGCGCGGTCTGAACCGGGGTTCAGACCGCATTGTTGAGTGAATATCACCGAGATGGTCGGGCTCAATAACGGAACTGGGAGACCAGTTTGCGCAATTTGTCACCGGTATTGGCCAGATCGCGGGTGGTGCTATTGGACTCCATGGCTGCGTCGGTCAGCTCGCTGACTATCTGCTGAATGGCTACCAGGTTCTTGTTGATCTCCTCGGAGACCGCGTGCTGCTCTTCGGCAGCGGTAGCGATCTGAATATTCATGTCGTTGATGGTACTGACCGCCATCACCATGCTGTCGAGGGAGCTGGCAATATGGCTCGCCTCCTGCACTGTCTCCTGACTGCGATCCTCGCTCGCCTGCATCACATCCACCGCCTGCTTCACCCCCCCTTGCAAGCGCTGGAGCATCTCATTGATCTCCTTGGTGCTCTGCTGGGTACGACCGGCCAGCGAACGCACCTCGTCCGCCACCACCGCAAAACCGCGGCCCTGCTCGCCCGCCCGAGCAGCCTCGATCGCCGCATTCAGCGCCAACAGGTTGGTCTGTTCGGCAATGCCGCGAATAACCTCGACCACAGAACCAATCTTGGCGGTCTCTTGGGCCAACTGTGCGATGACGCCAGCCGCGGTATGCACCTCCCCCACCAGTCGGTTGATGCTGTTGATAGCCGTGCTGACCACACCACGAGCGGCGTCCGATTCACGGGCTGCATCACTGGTTGCCGTCGCCGCGTTGGAGGCACTGGCCGCCACCTCCTGGGCAGTGGAGCTCATCTCGGTCACCGCAGTCACCACCTGATCGGTTTCCCGGCTATGGCCATGCATCTGCTGGTCATAGTGCTCGCTCAGATGGTGCAGCTTGTCAACAGCGGTGAAGAGATGGTTACTGGTCTCGCCAACCTGACTCACCACCGACTGGATCCGCTCGACAAAGCGGTTGAAGGCGCTGGCCAGCTGGCCAATTTCATCGTCGCTCTGCACCTTGAGGCGCTGGGTGAGATCCCCGTCACCATTGGCAATATCGTTCAATGCCAGCACGGCATCAGCCAGCGGCTTGGTAACCCGATTCCCCACGATCACGGTCGCCGCCAGGGTGACACCCAGGATCAGCAAGATCACCAGCACACTGCTCTGCAGCGACTCGTGCATATTGCTTTCGCGCTCGGCGCGCAGGGCCGCCAGCTCGTTGTCGATGTCATCGATATAGAAACCGGTACCGATAACCCACTGGTATTTGTCGAGCGCAATGTTGTAGGCGAGCTTGGGAGCATCACGACCAATGGAAGGTTTGGCCGTCCAGTACTCGGCAAAGCCATCCCCCTGACGGGCCACCTTGATAATGTCCTGGATCAGCAACTTGCCCTTGGCATCCTTGTCGTTCCAGCGATTTTTTCCCTCCAGCTCGGCACGGGTAGGCAGCAATATAGTGTTGCCCTCAAAGTCATAGACAAAGAAATAGCCATCGCTGCCGTAACGCAACGGCCTGAGCAGCTCTTTGACCTTCTGACGATTTTCCGGAGAATCCGGCTGTGCATAAACGGCATCGACGGCGGTTTTGGCCATCATGATGTAACTGCTGAGCAGCGCTTTACGCTCCTTGATGGCATTCTCCCTCGCCACCACCAGCTCAGACTCCAGGTCGCTCTTGGAGACCATGTAGTTACTGAGATTGACCACCAGGGCCATCAGCAGCACGGGTACTGCACCCAATAACAGGATTTTCTGTTTTAGCGTCATCTTTCACATCCTTGCAGCTGTTTTTATTGGAATTCCTTGCTTACCCATCAGTATAGGTGCTGGCAGGGCGAGCCCAGCTTTCGTTACAATTCCCTTAAACAAATCGGCCAGAACGTGAAAATCATGAATCTTTGTCCTTGCGGCTCAACCCTTTCTCTCGAATTGTGCTGTGGCTTACGTCACAGTGGCGCGGTGGCTGACACCCCGGAGCAGCTGATGCGCTCGCGCTACAGTGCTTTTGTGCTTGGTCTGGGGGAGTATCTGGTCTATAGCTGGCACCCGGCCCACCTTGGCAGCCTCACCGCCGAAGAGCTTTCACGCATCGACACCCGCTGGGATGGTCTAGAGATCATCGCCAGCCAGGGCGGCTCGGAGGAGGAAACCGGGATGGTGGAGTTCAAAGCCTGGTTTCTGGAGGGGGATGAGCGCCACTGCCTCCATGAGCGCTCCCGCTTCGTGCGTTATCAGGGCCGCTGGGTCTACACCGAGGGAGAGCAGGATCCGGCGCCCCTCAAGGCGGGGCGCAACGATCCCTGCCCCTGTGGCAGCGGCAAAAAGCACAAGAAGTGCTGCGGCTGACCCCTAACACACCCACCAGACTCGTCAAACAGTGACAAGGGGCATCCGATGCCCCTTTTTTGTGCCTGTTATTCGCCACCAGCCCACAAACCGATGCGATAACAAGCGTGACAAATGTCACACAATGCTCATTAACGCGCGAGCAAATGAGCGTTTGCGAGCGCAAATTTGGCCCATATCAAACATTTCCACTCAGAAGTAGGCCACACTGGCCTCATCTGGAAGAGATGAGACGGGCAACAATGAAAAGAATAACTACACAAGTCGTCATCATAGGCGGCGGTGCCACAGGGGCCGGCATCATGCGCGATTGCGCACTGCGCGGCATCGACTGCATCCTGCTCGAGCGCGATGATATCGCCGCCGGCACCACCGGCCGCAACCACGGCCTGCTCCATTCCGGTGCCCGCTACGCGGTGACGGATCAGGAGTCCGCCCGCGAATGCATCCAGGAAAACCGCATCCTCAAGCGGATTGCCAGCCACTGTGTCGAAGACACGGGCGGCCTCTTCCTCACCCTGCCGGAAGATGACATCAATTTCCAAACCACCTTTATGGATGCCTGCGCCCTGGCCGGTATCGAAACCCGCCAGCTCGATCCCGGTGAAGCCCTACGCATGGAGCCCAACGCCAACCCGGCGATGATCGGCGCCATCCATGTGCCGGACGGCACGGTCGACCCGTTCCGCCTCGCCGCTGCCAACGTGTTGGACGCTAAAGAGCACGGCGCCCGCATCTTCACCCACAGCAAGGTGCTGGGGCTCTTGCGCACTCAGGATCGGGTACACGGGGTCAAGGCGATCAACACCCGCACCGGCGAAGCGTTCGAGGTGGAGTGTCAGGAGGTGATCAACGCCGCTGGCATCTGGGGCCAGCAAATTTGCGAATATGCCGATCTCGGCATCCGCATGTTCCCGGCCAAGGGCTCCCTGCTCATCATGGATTACCGCATCAACCAGTTGGTGCTCAACCGTGCCCGCAAACCGGCGGATGCGGACATTCTGGTGCCGGGCGACACCATCTCCCTCATCGGCACCACCTCCAGTCGCATCGATTACAACAAGATTGACCAGCTCACCGTCGAACCCGAAGAGGTCGAAGTGTTGCTGCGCGAAGGTATCAAGCTTGCTCCCATCATGGCCCGCACCCGCCTGCTGCGCGCCTACGCCGGGGTGCGCCCGCTGGTAGCGGTGGACGGTGACGACACCGGCCGCAACATCAGTCGCGGTATCGTGCTGCTGGATCACGCCGAGCGCGATGGTCTCAAGGGGTTCAACACCATCACCGGCGGCAAGCTGATGACCTACCGCCTGATGGCGGAGTGGGCCACCGATCTGCTGGCCAAGAAACTCGGTAACAGCAAACCCTGCCAGACCGCCGAACTGAGCCTGCCCGGCTCGCGGGATCCGGAGAAGGTCTCCGCCCCCGGTCTCTCGGTGCCGGTCGAAGGCTCCGCCCAATACCGCCACGGCGAGCGGGTCATCGCCTTCTTCCGTGACAATCCCAAGGCCAACGCCCTTATCTGCGAGTGCGAAATGGTCACCGCGGGCGAAATCGAATACGCCCTGCGCGAGCTCGATGTGGACAACCTCATCGATCTGCGCCGCCGCACCCGTCTGGGCATGGGCCCCTGTCAGGGGGAGCTCTGCGCCTACCGCGCCGCCGGACTGATGCAGGAGTACGGCAAGGCCGACGGTCGCCAGGCCTGCGTCATGCTGCGCCAGTTCCTCGAGGAGCGTTACAAGGGAACCCGCCCCGTCCTGTGGGGCGATGCCTTGCGCGAGGCCGAATTCACCTACTGGATCTACGAAGGGCTGTTTGGCCTGGGGGAATGGACGGCGCCACAGCTGGTCGCCGATACCCCACGCGACCCAACCAGCGAGACCACTCACAAGGAGAGCCGTCATGAAGTTTGACAATATCGTTATCGGCGGTGGCATGGCGGGACTCTCGGCTGCCCTGCGGCTGGTGGAGGCGGGCCAGAAGACCCTGCTGATGGCCTCCGGCCAGAGTGCCCTGCACTTCTCCTCCGGCTCGGTAGATCTGCTCGAAAGCGAGGGGGATCCCCGCGCTGCGCTGCCTGCCTTTATGGCAGCCCATCCGGATCACCCCTACAGCAAGGTGGGGATGCAAAATATCGAAGCGAGTCTGGCCGATCTGCAGCGCCACTGCGCCGAGCAGGGATTGCCGCTGGTTCGCCACGACACCAATCACCAGCGCCTGACTCCCATCGGTACCCTCAAGCGCACCTGGCTCTCCCCCGATACCTGTGCCTGCGTCACCGATGCGCCGATCCCGGATGTACTGCTGCTGGCCACTCTCGAAGGCTTTCGCGACTTTCATCCGGCACTGGCGGCGGCCAATCTGGCGACCCATCCGCGCTTCGCCCACTGCCGCATTCTGACTGGCGAGATCCGCCTGCCCCAGCTGGCCGAATTCAGCCGCAATCCCCATGAGTTTCGCTCTGCCGACATCGCGCGCCTGTGTGACAAGCACCATCTGGTGGCCGATTTGGCCAGCGAGATCAGTCGAATGGTGCAGGAGAGCGGCGTGCCCGACTGCCGCCATATCGTGCTACCAGCCTGCCTGTCGCTGGGGCTGGTTGGCCCGCGTCTGGCGGAGCTGGAGCAACGTACCGGCTGCACCATCAAGGAGGTGGCGACCATGCCGCCGTCGCTGATCGGGATGCGGATGCAGGAGGCGCTCAAGCGCCGCTTCATGGCCCTTGGCGGCACCTTCCTCACCAGCGAGCGGGTGCTGGGCGCCCGTTACGAGGGGGATCGGGTGGTCGGCGTACACACCCAGAATGGCGATGATCAGCTGTTTGAAGCGGACAACTTCGTGCTCGCCTCCGGCAGCTTCTTTAGCCGCGGTCTGGAGTCCCGTCTGCGCGGCATTCGCGAACCCATCTTCGATGCCGATGTGCTGAGTCTGGAGGAGCGCGACGCCTGGGCCGGTCGTCGCCTGTTCGACCACCACCCCTTTATGGGTTTCGGAGTCAAGACCGACGACAAGCTGCGTGTGCTGCGTGGCGGCAAGCCGCTCGCCAACCTCTACGGCGCCGGCAGCGTGCTGGCTCACTATGACCCCATCAAGGAGGGGTCAGGTTCAGGTGTCGCCGTTGCCACCGGCTGGCAGGCCGCCGGCCATATTCTGGGCGCCGCCCAATGATTTATTTGTCCCATATCCCGTGCCTTCACACCCTACGGGAGGAGAACTGACATGCTACTGGATCACGCCAACCAAACTTTCGATCAGTGCATCAAATGCACCGTCTGTACCGCCTACTGCCCGGTGGCCAAGGCCAACCCCGCCTACCCCGGCCCGAAACAGGCGGGCCCGGATGGCGAGCGGCTGCGCATCAAGAGCCCCGAGCTGTTCGATAGCGCCCTCAAGCACTGCACCAACTGCAAACGCTGCGAAGTAGCCTGCCCGAGCGGAGTGCGCATCGGCGACATCATCGCCAAGGCCAAGCATCAGTACAGCGGTTTCACACCGGGGATCCGCGAGTTCGTGCTCTCTCACACCGATCTGATGGGCAGCATGTCTACCCTGATGGCCCCGGTGGTCAACTTCACCACCGGCCTCAAGCCGATGAAGCTGGTGCTGGACAAGGCGCTGGGGGTCTCATCCCACCGCGATCTGCCCAAATACTCCCAGGGCACCTTCCGCGGCTGGTACAAGAAGCAAAAAGAAGCGCAGGCCCGTTATGAGCGCCAAATAGCCTATTTCCACGGCTGCTATGTCAACTACAACCATCCTCAGCTTGGCAAGGAGCTGGTGCAGGTGCTCAACGCCATGAACATCGGCGTGCAGTTGCTGGAGCGGGAGAAGTGCTGCGGCGTGCCGCTGATTGCCAACGGCTTCATGGACAAGGCCAAGCAGCAGGCGGCCTTCAACATCAAGCAGATGGAGAACTCCCTGCTGGGCAACGAGATGCCGCTGCTGGCCACCTCCTCCACCTGTGGCTTTACCCTGCGCGATGAATACCCCCACCTGCTGGAGCAGGACAACCACAAGGTGAGGGATCGCATCTCACTGGTGACCCGCTTCCTGTGGAACGAGTTCTACAAGGGCAACAAACCGGCGATGAAGCCGCTCAATCTGCACATCGCCTACCACACCCCCTGCCACATGGAAAAAATGGGGGGCGTCATCTACACCCTCGAATTGCTGCGCGCCATTCCCGGGGTCAAGGTGACGGTACTGGAGTCCCAGTGCTGCGGTATCGCCGGCACCTACGGCTTCAAGTCGGAGAACTACCAGACCAGCCAGACCATCGGCGAGGGGCTGTTTGATCAGATCAACCGCCTCTCCCCCGATCTGGTGATCACCGATTGCGAGACCTGCAAATGGCAGATCGAGATGAGCACCAGCTTCCGCTGCGAGCATCCCATTCATCTGCTGGCCCAGGCTCTGGCATAAGATGAGCGTGACCATATCCGCTGGTGTAAACCCCGAAGCCGGGGTATTCGTTGGTTCACCACCATGCCTTTGGGGCTGCAACCCAAACAGTATCTGATCACGATAAGACCTGAGAGGAGCCGGCATTGCCGGCTTCTCTCATTGATGTTGCCGACCATCTCGCCCATCGGCGGAACGCCCGGCCCGTACAGACTGTAACCGACAGCCCTCTCAAAAAAAGAATATTTATTCATTTATTATTTTTATACCCATAAATAGATAATTGATATGACAGATAACCCTGCATGCCTTGCCAAATAACACAGGCATACCTCAGGTGTCGCTCCGTCCCGCCACAGAGACTCATTACACTTCCAATATTCTGACTTTCTTAATAATTTAACCGGGATCTCATTTCTGTCTGTTGGTGCTCTCGGTAATTGATCTAGCGCAAGCCCCCCTCTGATAAATCATCATTCTTTTTGCCCATTTGGTAATATCCAATTCGAGCAATCGCATAAAAACATGGGTTTTATTCACTAATAACAATGAAGCGGCCTGCCTGCTCCTGCTTGGCGGGGGCGAACCAATGCCCACATCCAGGATGGAACTGTCAGGTCTGGCAATGAGATCGATTAGGGAGTGATGATCGTGAGTTCACGCAACAGACAGATCAAGCTGGGCCTCGCCGCCCTGCTGCTGACTACCAGCCTTGGCACCAGCGGCTGGGCACAGGCAGCCGATGACACGCAACCCAAAGGCAAGATCGAGGCGCGCAGCGAGCTGTTCGCCAAGGATCACGCCGATCAGTTCACCAGCTGGCAAGCCACCAGCGAAAGCAAGGAACGCACCGATGCGCTGGCGGAAGATCCCAATATGGTGGTGCTGTGGGGCGGTTACCCCTTCGCCAAGGATTACAACAAGCCGCGGGGCCACTTCTATGCGCTGACCGATGTGCGCGAAACCCTGCGTACCGGCGCCCCCAAGACAGCCGAAGATGGCCCGCTGCCGATGGCCTGCTGGAGCTGCAAAGGCCCGGATGTGGCCCGCGTTATCGACGAGAAGGGTGAGGATGGCTACTTCAAGGGGATGTGGGCCAAGGGCGGGCCGGAAGTAGTCAACACCATCGGCTGCGCCGACTGCCACGACACCGCCTCGAAAGAGTTCAAGGAGGGCAAACCTGCCCTGCACCTCTCCCGTCCCTATGCCGATCGGGCCATGACCACCATCGGCAAGCCGTTCAAGGAGCAGGGGCGCTTTGATCAGCAGTCCCAGGTGTGCGGCCAGTGCCACGTGGAATACTACTTCAACGGCCCCACCAAGGCGGTCAAATTCCCCTGGGACAAGGGCACCACGGTGGAGCAGATGGAGGCCTATTACGATGAAATCGGCTTTGCCGACTGGACCCATGCCCTCTCCAAAACCCCCATGCTGAAAGCCCAGCACCCCGAGTACGAAACCTGGCGCGCCGGCATTCACGGCCAGAACAACGTCGCCTGTGTCGATTGCCATATGCCCAAGGTGCAGAACGAGCAGGGCAAGGTCTACACGGATCACAAGGTGGGTAACCCCTTCGATCGCTTCGAGCAGACCTGCCGCAACTGCCACACCCAGAGCAAGGAGATGCTGCAAGGGATCGTCAAGCAGCGCAAAGAGGCTGTGATCGAAACCAAGCTGAAGGTCGAGAAGCAGCTGGTACACGCCCACTTTGAAGCCAAGGCGGCCTGGGATGCCGGCGCCACCGAGGCAGAGATGAAGGATATTCTGCAGGACATCCGGCACGCCCAGTGGCGCTGGGACTACGCCATCGCCTCCCACGGGGTGCAGATGCACGCCCCCGAAGTGGCCCTCAAGGTACTTGGCAGCGCGCTGGATAAAGCCGCTGACGCCCGCACCAAGCTGGCACGCCTGTTGGCCAGCAAGGGGATCAGCCACGAAATCGCCATCCCCGACATCTCCACCAAGGAGAAAGCGCAAGCGGCCCTTGGCATGGATATGAAGCAGTTCAACAGCGACAAGGCCCAGTTCCTCAAGACCACGGTCCCCGCCTGGGATGCCGAGGCCAAAGCGGCCGGACGGCTGGCACAGTAACGGCGCCTGCGGGTCCGGCCAGACCAGGCCCGCAGCGGATGGAGGCTTCCTATGGGTGATTTAACGATGGATTTTTTACGACTGATGCTGATGGCAGCCATGCTGCTCACCAGCCTGCAGGGTCAGGCGGCCGAGCCGGCAGCAGCCCCTGTACCAGCTACACATGAGGTGGAATTTTTACGCAATCCCGACAAGGCCTGCACCGACTGTCACAAGGAGCAGAGCGAGGGAATGCACGGCAAGCATGGTCAGGCGACCAATCCCAACAACCTCAAGCCGGTGACCTGCACCAACTGCCACGGCCAGCCCTCCCCCCAGCACCGAGAAGGGGTCAAGGATGTGATGCGCTTCAGCCACAGCCTGAAGGATAAAGAGAGCATCAAGCTTTATCCCATCAGCGAGCAGAATGGAGTCTGCATGAGCTGCCACGAGCCCAAACCACTGCGCGAGGCGCTCTGGGCCCACGACGTGCACGCTACCAAGCTCACCTGCACCAGCTGCCACCAGTTGCATCCGGCCAAGGAGCCCATGGTGGGGATCCCGGAAAAATCCCGCATCAAGCTCTGCGTCGACTGCCACAGCAAGCAACATGAGGCCAGCAAGGCCCGGCAGGAGCAGTCCAAACCGGCTACCGGCAAGGAGGCATCATGAGCTGCTCTCGCCGTGACTTTATGGCGGGCATGGGCGCGGGGGCCCTTATCATGATGACGGGGCCGACTCGTTCCCTTGCTACCCCCCTCGCCCACAGCCAGACCATCGACGGGATCCGCTATGGCATGATCTACGATGAGACGGCCTGCATCGGCTGCACCGCCTGCATGGACGCCTGCCGGGAGGTGAATCAGGTGCCACAAGGGGTCTCGCGCCTCGAGATCATCCGCTCAGGCCCGGTCGGTGAATATCCCGATGCCGAGTACCGCTTCTTTCGCAAGTCCTGCCAGCACTGCGACAACGCCCCCTGCGTCCACGTCTGCCCGACCGGCGCCTCCCATATTCGCAAGGAGGATGGCATCGTCGATGTCGACGCGGATCTCTGCGTCGGTTGCATGTATTGCCTCGCCGCCTGCCCCTATCAGGTGCGCTTTATCAACCCGGTCACCCGAGTGGCAGACAAGTGCGACTTTTGCCGCAAGACCAACCTGGCGGCGGGCAAGGAGCCGGCCTGCGTGGAATCCTGCCCCACCAAGGCGCTGGTGTTCGGTAATCTGGATGATCCGGACAGCCCCATCGCCCAACGGCTGGTGAAGGAGACCACCTATCGCTACAAGCAGGCGCTCGGCACCTCGCCCAAGATGTACCGCGTGCCCAAAGGGGAGATAACGTCATGACCATGCAAGCGGCATTTCAATTCCTCTCCCTTGTCTGGGGATTTGTCCGATCGCCATCTACCGAAGCAACAGAAGGAGGAATGGATCATGTTGCATGACGCATTTCACTTCCCTTCACTTGTCTGGGACTGGCCGATCGCCATCTACCTGTTCCTGCTCGGCATCTCCGCCGGAGCCACCACCCTCTCGGTGCTGTTGCGCCGCAAGGGAGCAGGCAGCGAGAGCGGCATCATCAAGGCGACCGCCATTCTGGCGCCGGTGAGCGTGGTGCTGGGGTTACTGATCCTTATCTTCCATCTGGCCCGCCCCTGGACCTTCTGGAAGCTGATGTTCCACTACCAGTTCGACTCAGTGATGTCGATGGGGGTCATGCTGTTTCAGTTCTATATGGCGGTGTTGTTCGCCTGGCTGGCGGTGGTGTTTCGGGCCGAGATCGAGACAATGCGCAGCCGGTTGCTGAAAGAGAAGTTCGCTTTTGTGGATGAGCTGATTGGCTGGCTCGCCCGCATCGAACGGCTGCTGGCGCCGCTGTTGCTGCTGCTCGCCGTGCTGCTGGGGGCCTACACCGGCTTTCTGCTCTCGGCGCTCAAGACCTATCCGCTGTTGAACAACCCGGTGCTGCCGGTGCTGTTTCTGGTCTCGGGCATCAGCTCAGGTATCGCCTCCACCATCTTGCTGGCGGTGACGCTCTTCAAGGAGAACCACCACAGCCAGGGGGTGAGCTTCGTGCATCGCTTCGAGCGGCCGGTGCTGGCGGTGGAGGTGTTGCTGCTGGTCTGCTTCTTTACCGGCCTCTACTTCGGTGGCGGCCAGAAAGAGGTAGCGATGTGGGCCGCCATCGGCAGCGGCTTCTGGGCTCAGGTGTTCTGGCTCGGCGTGGTGGGCATCGGCATGCTGCTGCCCCAGCTGCTGGCTCTGCTGACTCCTGCGCCCCTGCGGGAGCGAAACGGCCATCTGGTGCTGGTCTGCAGCCTGACCCTGGTGGGGATCCTGCTGCTGCGCTACTTCGTGCTCTATGCCGGTCAAATGACAGTCGTATAACGGTATGATCACCAGCGCCAGCCACCTTCGGGTGACTGGCGCTGGCTCGTTGATTCGCAAGTGAAATCTAAATGGGGATAACAACGTTGGAATTTCTTTATCGAGGGTTCAACTGCCATATGACAGTGACCGATGCCATGGTTCCCAAATCGCTATCGGATGATCCAGAGCAAGGCGCTGAGTTTGGTGATGACAGAGTTCAATGCGGAGACTCAGATTTCACATGCGGACTCTCTATCACCAATAGCATTCACTCACACGAATACGGTGGGAATGGTGAACCAACTGGAGGGATATCGACAACCCCGCATTTTGAAGTAGCCAAACGCTATGCCTTGGGAAATGGAAGGTTTGCCAACGGCCATGTCATCCGAATGTCCATCCCAGAATTAAAGAAAGCTGGCGTAACCATCTATCGAGTCAATGATTGCCTTGATACCCCCTCAGTCCCTTCGGATGACGAACATTGGATCTATTTCAAAGGCGAGTTTCCTCAAAGCACCATTGTGGAAACGTTCCACGTCTACTCAGAAGCGCCTTCTGGACCTGAGTTGAAAGACTGAAATTTGTAATTAATTCAATTAATTTCTAATTGCATTTGGAGGTTGTGTGCTGGCGGAGCTCGGCTATCTCTCACTGTTGCTGGCGACCGGGCTCGCCCTGCTGCAAGGGCTGCTGCCCTGGCTGGGGCTGCGGCTCGCCTCACGGCCGCTGCTCGGCTGCGCAACACCGCTGGCCCTCCTGGTCGCGCTCCTGCTGTTGGCCGCCCTGCTGCTGCTCGCCGGCTGTTTTGGCCTCGATGACTTTACCCTGGTCTATGTGGCCCAGCACGCCAACAGCGCCCTGCCCCTGGGCTTCAAACTGGCTGCGGTCTGGGGCGGCCACGAGGGCTCCATGCTGTTCTTCGTCTTTGCGTTGGGGCTGTGGGGCGCTCTGGTGGCCCTTTGCTCCAAGCGGGTCGATCCGCTGATCACAGCCCGGGTACTGGCCATCATGGGGCTGATCGTCGGGCTGTTCGGCCTCTATACCCTGATCTTCTCCAGCCCGTTTGACCGCCAATTCCCGGGGCCGCTGGAGGGGCGCGATCTCAACCCCATGCTGCAGGATATCGGCCTCATCATCCATCCGCCCCTGCTCTATCTCGGTTACGTCGGCTTTGCGGTCAACTTCGCCTTCGCCATGGCGGCGCTCCATTCGGGCAGACTGGATGGCGCCGTGGCCCACTGGAGTCGCCCTTGGGCGCTCGGCTCCTGGGTCTTTCTCACCGCCGGCATAGTGCTGGGCTCCTGGTGGGCCTATTACGAGCTCGGTTGGGGCGGCTGGTGGTTCTGGGATCCGGTGGAAAACGCCTCTCTCTTGCCCTGGCTGCTGGGCACTGCCCTGCTGCACGCCCTGATTGTCTGCGAGAAGCGCGGCGCTTACGGCCACGCCGTGCTGTTGCTCTCCATCTTCACCTTCGCCTTGAGCCTGCTCGGCACCTTTGTGGTGCGCTCCGGGGTGCTCACCTCGGTGCACGCTTTTGCGGTGGACCCCAGCCGCGGCCTCACCCTCTTGTTGCTGCTCGGCTTGCTATTGACCAGCGCCCTCACCCTGTTTGCCCTGCGGGCGGATATTCGCGCCCCCTATGCCCGCTTTGGCTTCTTGTCAAAAGAGGGGCTGCTCGGCGCCACCATCCTGCTGCTCTGCGTGGCCTGCGCCAGCGTGTTGCTCGGCACCTTCTACCCCATGGTGTTCCAGTCGCTCCATTTGGGCTCGCTCTCGGTGGGCGCCCCCTATTTCAATACCATCTTCGTGCCGCTGGCCCTTTGCCTGATGGTGCTGATGACCCAACTGCCGCGCCTGCGCTGGCAGCTGCTTGCCGCAGGTTCCCGACTCAACACTTTGTTGCCGCCACTGTTTGGCCTGCTTGGTGGCGGGCTGCTTAGCCTTGCCTATCTGGAACAGGGATCGTTTTCCGCTAGCTGGAGCGGTATCCTCGCCAATATGGTGAGCCTCTGGCTGATGGCCAGCCTGTTGCTCCCGCTCTTGCAACTGACGTCGCGGCGTGAGCTCACCCTCAATCGGTTCGGCAGCCTGCTGGCCCACCTCGGGGTGGCGGTGTGCGCCCTCGGCATCGCTCAGGTGAGTCACCACAGTCAGGAGGGGGGCGCGGTACTCGCCGCAGGCCAGCCCTATCGGCTCGGCGCCTTCGAGTTTCGCTATGAGGGGAGCGAGCCCATCATCGGCCCCAACTACACCGCCGAGCGCATCACGCTTAGCGTGCACAAGGACGGTAAAGAGGAGGTGCGGCTGACGCCGGAGCGGCGTCACTACAGCGTGCGCACCATGAACATGAACGAGCCCGGGATCAAATGGGGAATGCTCGGCGATCTCTACGTGGTGCTTGGCGAGAAGATGGGACCCGGCGCCTATGCCATGCGACTGCACTACAAGCCGCTGGTACGCTGGATCTGGCTCGGCGGCCTGTTGATGATGGCGGGTGGCACCCTGCGCCTGCTCGCCCGCCGGCCGCTGCTGGCTAGCCATCCTGCGCCAACTACCGCCCCCTACCCTCGGCTTGAACAGGAGTCCTTATGAACGCTCGTTTGCGCCTGTTCGTGCCACTCGTGCTCACCCTGGGGCTCGGTGCCCTGCTCTGGCTCGGCCTTGGCAACAACCCCTACAGCCAGGATGAGGCCATCGCCGGCCGCACTCTGCCTGCCTGGCAGAGTGATGATCTGCTTGGCGGCGCCCCCATCCACACCGCGGCGCTCAAGAGGGAGCCCTTCGTGCTCAACGTCTGGGCCAGCTGGTGCCCCAACTGCCGCGCCGAGCATCCGCTGCTGGGTGAGCTGGCCAGCGCCGTGCCCCTCTATGGCCTCAACTACCGGGACAAGGGGGACGCCGCCCGCGCCTGGCTCACCGAGGCGGGCAACCCCTACCGCACCGTGCTGGCCGACCCCGACGGCCGACTGGCCCTTGAGCTCGGCGTCTACGGCACGCCGGAGACCTATCTCTTTGCCGGCGACGGCACCCTGCTGACCCGCCATACCGGCCTGCTCACCCGCGAGATCTGGCAACGCCAGTTTGCCCCCCTGCTTGCAAAGGCCCGCAGCAACAGCGCCAGCCAGCCCGAAGTGGAAAGAGCAGTGGAGAGAGAAGTAAAGAGACAAGTGCAGGAGAGCAAGCCATGAGCCGCCTCGGCCACGCCCTGATCGCGCCGCTCTTGCTGGCCTTGAGCTTCGGGGCCCTTGCCAGCGGGGTCGATACCTATCAGTTTCGCCACCCCGAGCTGCAAAATCGGGCGCAAGAGCTGGCCCGCGCCCTGCGCTGCCCCCAGTGCCAGAACCAGAATCTGGTGGAATCCAACTCCCCCATCGCCCGGGATCTGCGGCTCGAGGTCTACCGCTGGGTGGACGAGGGGCAGTCTGATGAGCAGGTGATCGCCCGCATGACGGAGCGCTTCGGCGATTTCGTCCGCTACGATCCCCCCTTCAAGCGCAGCACGGCGCTGCTGTGGGGCGGCCCCGCCCTCTTGCTGTTGCTGGCGCTCCATCGCCTGCGCAGAAGCCTGCATCGCCAGCAACCGGCGCGGGTACCGCTTATTGGCGACAGAGCCGAGGGGATGCTCGCCCACGACCCCAGGGCCGAGCTGAACCGGCTGATCATGGCCGAGCAGCAGGCGGGGCTTGCACCCCACAGCCGCCTCTACCGGGAGCTGGAGCTGGCCCGCCTCGCCAACACCACCCCAACCGCCGAGCAGGCCCTGCGCGAGCGGCTGGCCAAGGATCGCACCGCCCGTCCGCTGCCCTGGCTGCGGTCATGGATACTGCTTGGGGCCCTGTTGCTGGCGCTGATGGCGGGCATTTATGCCGGCACCGGCCGCTATCAGGCGTGGCAGGCTTATCAGTCGCGCACCGATCCGCTGGCGGGATTGAGCCCGCGGGATCTGCAGGACAAGGAGCTGGGCGCCCTGCACCAGCGCCTGCAAACCAACCCCGCCGATCTCGACAGCTGGGCGGCGCTCGGCCAGCTCTATCTCTATCGGGGCGAATATGACAACGCCCTGCTCGCCTACCAGCGTCTCGCTCTGCTGGAGGGGGGCGCCAGCGCGGCGACTCAAGCCGCGCAAGCCACCGTGCTCTACTATCAGGCGGGCCAGCAGCTGACTCCCGAGGCAACCCGCCTGCTGGAGAGTGCCCTCAAGCAGGACGCGGGGGAAGTGAGCGCCCTGATGCTGCTGGCCTCCGATCACTTCCTGCATGGTCGCTACAGTCAGGCCATTGCGCTGTGGCAGCAACTGCTCGATGGCGAGCGCCCTCGCATCAATCGGGCCGCGCTGATCGAGGCGATCCAGACGGCAAGCATAATGGGCGGGTAACCCCTTGATTAAAGGAGGGTAATCGTGGTGATATGGCGCCGCGACCACGCAAGTGGCTCAGCACTCTTTTTCAATAGACAAGGATGTCTGGATGCAACTCACCCTGTTAAACGACTCGGGCAAATTCGATGGGCTCGATGACACCATTAGGCACGTTTTTGCCGAGACGGCGCACAAATTGAATGCCTTGTTCGATCTCTCCCAACTGGATGTCACCTTCAGCCCTTTTGCCGAGGGGGATGCTCCCGACTCAGGTATCGGTGGCTGGGCCATCAACATGTATCGAATAGAACTCCAGCTTGATCTGGAACGGCCCGACATCAAAGAGGTGATCATCACCGAATTACCTGCCGTGCTGGCCCACGAAGTCCACCATATCGTGCAAAAGAAGAACAAGGTGGAAGCAGAAACACTGGCCGAAAACCTGATTTTTGAAGGGCTGGCCTGCTACTTTGAGCAGAGGTTCAATGGCGGCACACTCCCCTCGCTGTTCAAGGAGTCTCATCACCATGACTGGCAATCGCTCCTGGCAGAGATGACGCCCCATCTATCCAGCAAGCAGTTCAACTTTTTAGACTTTTTCTACTGCCGTGATAACCGGCCATTTCCCAAATATGCCGGTTACTGGGTGGGGTTCAATCTGGTGGCCAACTATCTGGCCAAAAATGGACTGAATGAAATAGAGGTCATGGGCCTACCCGCCGAGGCGTATTTCAATTAACACGCCTTCACACTGTTCATGGCGATTACAGAGCCCAAATCCGGAGAGAAGATCATGATCCCCATTCGCTGCAAGGCCGTCTCTGGCGTTGCCCTCACCACTGTCGATGGCGAAACAAAATTGCTGGTGATGAAGCGGGGCAAGGGAGGCTTCTGGTGCCATGTGGCGGGCACGGTGGAGGTGGGTGAAACCGGCTGGCAGACCATTATTCGGGAGTTTGGCGAAGAGACGGGTATCACGGTTTGCGAGTTATACACAGCCCATTATCTGGAACAATTTTACGAAAGCGCTTCAAATACGGTGGAGGTGGTGCCGGTCTTTGTGGTCTATTGTCCGCCCAATCAGGCGGTGACCCTCAACGACGAGCACACCGACTATCGCTGGTGTTCCCTGGCAGAGGCCAAGGCGCTGGTGAGTTTCCCCGGCCAGAAGGCGCTCTACGACCATATCTGGCACCACTTTGTCGACAACGTCCCCTCTCCCCTGGTGCGGGTCGATATCCGCTGACCGCGCACGGCTTCCCCCTGTAAATACAACACGCCCCCGGATGGGGGCGTGTTGTATCTAAAGCCAGCCAAGCGCTTTTGTTAGACCCTACCGATGGCCTATGGCCGCTCGCCAGCCGCCAGACGGCGGTTGATATCGGCGATAACCGGGGCGATATCCGCCAGAGTGTCGATCACATAGTGCGCCCCCGCCGCCCGCAGTTTGGCCTCGGCCGGTGCGCGCCGGGCGGCGATCTCCGCCTCGCTCATGGCGGCAAACTCTTCCCAAGTGGCACCAAATTCGTTGCCAGAAACCGACAATCCCACCGTCCACATGCCCGCGTTAAGCCCTTCGCTGATACCCGGCACGGCGTCATCCACCTTGATGCAGCGATGCACCGCACTCACTCCGAGCTCAATTACGTTGGCCAGCGCCATCCAGGGGCCGGGGCGACCACCTGCCTTGAGATCGTCGGTGGCGACCCAGTGATCCGGGCGGTAGCCGTGATCGGCCGCAGCAGGTACCAGCGCCGCCATCACCGGACGGGGGTAACCGGAGCAGGAACCGATTTTCATCCCCTGACCCCGCAGAGCGTCCAGCACCGGCAGCACACCGGGGATGGGTGCAGCAAAGCGGGTCACGGCGGCAATCTGCAGCGGCATAAAGGTGTGATAAATGTGGTCCACCTCGGCGTGGCTCATGTGATGGCCGAAGCGAGCCTGCCAGCGCGCATCCACCGAAGGCAGACGGCCCAGCGCGGCGATATGATCCCACTTGCCAAGGCCCATGGGCTGGCGTGCTTCGTCCAGAGTCACGGGGAAGTCATAGGCGCGGGCGAAGGCCTCGACGAAGATGGAGGTGGGGGCGAAGGAGCCGAAATCAACGACGGTGCCGGCCCAGTCGAGGATCAGCGCCTCTACGTCGGTGGTCGGGTCTACAGCAATCTGCAAGTCAGTCATGGTGGTGTTCCTATTTCGGTGAAAGTGCGATCTCGCAGAGGGCGCGATCGAGAATGGTGATGGCGCGCACCAGATCGGCGCGGGCGATATTGAGCGGCGGCGAGAGCTGGATAACGTTGCCCTGGGAGACCTTGAAGCTGAGCCCCAGCTCCAGACAGCGGTAGAGCAGCCGCTCGGCGGCCTGGCTATTGCGGGTGCGACTCTGATGATCGACCACCAGATCGAGCGCCCAGAGCAAACCGATACCGCGCACCTGCCCGATCAGCGGGTGACGCTCAGCCAACTTGCCGAGCTCGGCCGCCATAAAGCGGCCATCCTCCTGCGCTTTTGCCAGCAATCCCTCTTCACGGATGGTCGCGATGGTAGCGAGGGCCGCCGCGCAGCCGATAGGGCTCTTCTCGTGGGTGTAGTGACCGAGCGAAATAGCTGCAGCCTGATTGAAACGGTCGCGGGTGATGAGCGCTGCAAACGGCACCACCCCGCCCCCCAGCCCCTTGCCCAGACAGATGATGTCGGGCTCAATGCCGAACTCTTCAAAGCTGAACCAGTGGCCAGTGCGCCCCAGGGCATTGGGGATCTCGTCGACGATCAACAGCACCTTGTGGCGATCGCAGATCTCCCGCACCCGCTGCCAGTAGGCCTTCGAGGGCACCTGTACATCGGTATTGCGGATAGGTTCGGCGATAAAGGCGCCTATTCCTCCCTCCTTCTCGATGACGTACTCCAGATAATCGGCGTAGTGCAGGTCATCCCCTTCCCCGCGATACCAGACGCCGCGATAACGGGTGGGAGGCGGAATGCGCTCCACTCCGGCCATCAGCGGGCCCATACCGGCGCGAAAACAGGCCTCGCCACCGACCGAGATGGCATCGAGGGAGGCGCCGTGAAAGGCATCCCACAGGGACACCACCTTGCTGTTGCCGGTGATAAAGCGGGCAAGCTTCAGGGCAATCCCCACCACCTCGCTGCCACCGGGGGCGAACAGCACCCGGTTAAGATTGCCGGGGGCCAGCTCGGCCAAGGTGCGGGCACAATCGATGGCGACCTGATGGGTGTAGCGGCGGGGCGCAAACGGCAGATCGGCGAGTTGCTGCTGCACCGCGGCCACCACCCTGGGGTGGCCGTGGCCCAGATGATGAACGCTGTTGCCGTGAAAATCGAGATACCGTTTGCCCGATACGCTGGTCAGCCAGCTCCCCTGCGCGCGCTCAAGCAGATCGAGACAGGGGGTGGAGAGCGCCTGATGGAGAAAGTAGCGGCTATCCTCCGCCAATCCGGCCTGCACATCTTTGCTCTGGCCCGCCCACCAGCGCGCCCGCCCCTCGCCAAGGTTGATATCCCCTTCGCTGTCGGCGCGGCCGCTGCCGTGCAGCTTATGGTCATGCAAATCGCGGCCACGCAGATCACGACCCTGAGCCAGCATGCTGGTCATCGCGCGTCCCCTTGCCAGTAGCAGGCGCTGGCCATGGCGGCGAGCAGATCGCGCACCCGCCCCGGGGTCACATCACCGATATTGCCGATACGGAAGCAATCGGCTTGGGAGACCTTGCCCGGGTAGATAACAAAGCCCTGCGCCTTGAGCCGCTGGTAGAAATCGGCGAAGCGATAGTCAGGGTGGGCCGGAGAGTAAAAGGCGGTGATGATGGGGGATTGCCACTGCTCTGGCAGCAGCGGCGCAAAGCCGAGCGCCGCCATCCCCGCCACCAGCGTACGCTGATTTTCACTGTAACGCTGATGGCGGGCGGCGATGCCCCCCTCCTCGTCCAGCTCGCGCAGCGCCTGGGCAAAGGCAAGCACGGTATGGGTGGGCGAGGTAAAGCGCCACTTGCCCCCTTGCTGCTCCATGGTCTGCCACTGGGCGTGCAGGTCGAGGGAGACCGAGCGGGCACGACCGGCGCAGGCCGCCAGCGCAGCGCGGCGGGCGATGACGAAGCCAAAGCCCGGCACCCCCTGAATGCACTTGTTGGCCGAGCTGATAAGAAACTCGATGCCAAGGCGTCCCATGTCGATGGGGATACCGCCAAAGCTGCTCATGGCATCGACGATCAGGCGAATGCCGCGGCGCTGGCAGAGCGCAGCCACCTCCTCAAGGGGGTTGAGCATGCCGGTGGTGGTCTCGCAGTGGACCATGGCCAGATGGGTGATCTCGGGGTGGCGCCCCAGCATCGCCTCGATGGTAGCGGGTTCCGGGCGGGTGGTCTCACCGCAATCCAGCTCATGGTGGCGCAGGCCAAGACAGCGGGCCATCTCCCCCATGCGGGCACCGTAGGCGCCGTTGTTGATGATCAGCAGACACTCATCGCTACCTATCGCCGAGCCCAGCACGCTCTCCACCACATAGCTGCCACTGCCCTGCAGCAAGACGGCGCTGTAGTCACTTTCATATTCAGGGCCAGTGGCGAGGCGCACCAGCTCGCGGCGGATGGGCTCCACCACACCCTGGTTGTAGTCCGCATCCCAGGTACAGCTGTCTTGCAGCATGGCGGCGCGCACCGTCGCGGTGGTCGAGAGGGGGCCCGGGGTCAGCAGCAGGTAATCGACGGCGGCGGGGGCCGCAGGAATATGGGTCATGACTTCGCTCCTTTTGGTATATACCAGAATGAGCGCATTGTGGGTAACTGCCCCGCCAAGGTCAAAGGGGTGGCGCTACGTGCAACAAAAAATTCATTTTCAGCGCCGGGATCGCGATAATCTAGGAAGCCTGAACAGCAGGGGCGATGCTGGTATCTACCAATATTTTTGACGCCGTCGTTTAACGACCGCGCAAATGACCTGCCCTGTGCCCAGCCCATTGCCCAACTTATTGCAAAACCAGGGATTTTCATGAGCAAACCGCAATATCTGCAGATCAAGGATGCCCTCGCCAACCAGATCCTGGCGGGGGGTCTGGCCCCCAACGACAAGCTCCCCTCCGAGCGGCTGCTGGGAGAACTCTATGGCACCACAAGGGTCACCATCCGCGAGGCACTGGTGCAGCTGGAGGCAAACGGCCTTATCTATCGGGAAGATCGCCGCGGCTGGTTTGTCACCCCGCCGCGCTTTCGCTTGAACCCCAGACGCACCTCCAACTTTCACCAGATAGTGCGCGAGCAAGGGGGCGAGCCACGCACCGAGCTGCTGGAGAAAAGCCGCCAGGCGGTGCCGCCCGTGTTGATGGCGCAGTTGCAGCTCAAGCCGTTCGACAGCCTGTTTCAGCTCAAGCGGCTGCGCTATGCCAACGGGCGTGCCATCTGCTACTGCGAGAACCACTGCCTGCCTGAACGAGTACCGGGCCTGCTGGAACTGGATCTCAACGGCAGTCTGACCGAGATCTACCAGGCCCATTACGATCTCCACTACGCCCGCATGCAGGTACGTTTTTTCCCCACCGCCCTGCCGGACGAGGTGGCCAAGGCGCTGGGGGCCACCGCCGGTCTGCCTGCCCTGCGCCTCGAGCGACTCAACTTCGATCAGCACGGCCGGGTGCTCGACTTCGATCTGGAGTACTGGCGTCACGACAGTCTGGAGATCGAGGTGGATACCCAGGATTAGTCACGGATAAATCAGGAACGGCAAAACGTCACGGGGCTGTCACGGTCACGTCATAAAGATCCCCTAGCCTCTCTCTCGACCAATCTGGTTTATACCAAACCAATTTAACTGGAGAAGAGGATGAAACAGGGAACCCATCTGCTGGCCGCCGCCGTGCTGGCTGCCATGACCGCCCCGGCACTGGCCGCGACCGATCTCACCGTCTATACCGCCTTCGAACCGGAGCAGCTCAACGAGCTGAAAACCGCGTTCGAACGCCAGCATCCGGACATCAACATCAAGTGGGTGCGTGACTCCACCGGCGTGGTCACCGCCCGCTTGCTGGCAGAAAAAGCCCAGCCCAAAGCGGATGTGGTATGGGGACTGGCCGCCACCAGCCTGATGCAGCTCGATCAGCAGCAGATGCTCAATGCCTATGCACCGAAAGGACTGGATAAGCTCGACAGCCGCTTTCGCGACAGCAAGGCCGAGCCGCACTGGATCGGTCTGGACGCCTTCTTCAGCGCCATCTGCTTCAACAAGGTAGAGGCGGAAAAACAGGGGATCCCGGCCCCCACCAGCTGGGCCGACCTCACCAAGCCCATCTACAAGGGCAAGGTGATCATGCCCAACCCCAGCTCCTCCGGCACCGGTTACCTGAGCGTTGCGGGCTGGCTGCAGACCATGGGCGAGCAGCAGGGCTGGCAATTTATGAACGGCCTTCACCAGAACATCGACCGTTACACCCACTCGGGCTCCGCCCCCTGCAAGCTGGCCGCCAGCGGTGAAACGGTGATCGGTATCTCCTTCGACTTCCCGGCTACCAGCCTCAAGGCCAAGGGAGCCCCCATCGAGGTGGTGTTCCCGAAAGAGGGGTCGGGCTGGGATATGGAAGCCGCCGCCATCATCAAAGGCACCCCCAAGCTGGATGCCGCCAAACAGCTGCTCGACTTTGCCGCCACCGAACAGGCCAACGCCCTCTACAACAAGTCGTTCGCCGTGGTCGCCATCCCCGATGTGGCCCAACCGAGAGCGGGCTATCCGGCGGATATCAAAGGCCAGATGATCGACAACGACTTTAGCTGGGCAGCCCGCGAGCGTAACGCCATCCTGGCCCAGTGGAGCGCCAGCTTCGACGGCAAGACCGAAGCCAAACAGTAAGCGTGAAGGGCGGCGGTTTGTTCACGCCAGACACACCGCTGCCAATAAACTGCCAGTCGAAGGCCAACAGCTGTTGGCCTTCGCTTTTTGGTTTTAACTTCCCGAGTGTGTAGTGCCTTCAATTAGCGATGCTTAGTCCATTCGCACAGTGCCCAGCCACTTGCTGGCGACCCGCTCTCATTTGACTGTCATCAAGCTGTCATCCCCCGATCACCTGACCGTCACACTTCACCCGCAAACTGGTATATACCAAATCAGTAGCGAGTCGAACCATGACCCAGCCCTATCTGGACATTCAACATCTCAACAAGCAGTTCGGTGCTTTTCAGGCCCTTAAAGGGATCTCTCTGACCATTGAGCCGGGGGAGTTTATCTGCTTTCTCGGCCCCTCCGGCTGCGGCAAGACCACTCTGCTCAGAGCCATCGCCGGCTTGGATCTGCCGGACAGCGGCGAGATCTGGCAAGAGGGGCGCAATATCTCCCGCCTGCCGCCCCAGGAGCGCGATTTTGGCATCGTGTTTCAGTCCTATGCTCTCTTCCCCAACCTGACGGTGGCCCAGAACATCGCCTTCGGCCTTGAGAATCAGGGGCTGGCGCGGGATCTCATCAAGGAGCGAGTCGATCACTGGCTGGGGCTGGTGGATCTCACTGCCCAGTCCCACAAATACCCGAGCCAGATCTCCGGCGGCCAGCAGCAGCGGGTGGCGCTGGCCCGGGCCTTGGCCCTCTCCCCCGGCCTGCTGCTGCTGGACGAGCCGCTCAGCGCGCTGGATGCACTGGTACGCACCCATCTTCGTAGCGAGATCCGCGCCCTGCAGCAGCGCCTTGGCATCACCACCATCATGGTGACCCACGATCAGGAAGAGGCGCTGACCATGGCCGATCGCATCGTGGTGATGGAAGGCGGCCGCATCGTACAGGTGGGCACCCCGCAGGAGATCTACCACCAGCCTGCCAGCCGTTTCGTGGCAAGCTTTGTCGGCACCATGAACTTCCTCGACACCCTGGTGCTCAGCCCCACTCAGGTGCGCCTAAACGAACAACCGCTGACACTTGCCAACCGGGCCGCGGCCGGCAGCAAATTGCAGGTGGCAATCCGCCCCGAGGCGATCACCCTGAGTGCGCCGAGCGAGCCGTATCTTGGGCAACATGGCATTGAAGCAACCATCGATCAGGTGGAGTTTCTCGGCGCCGCTCAGCGCCTGATCTGCACCGCCGACACCTATCTGGGCCCGCAGCAGATCCTGGTGGAACGCCCGACCCACGAGCTGCCCCGCCACGAACAAGGTGGCTGGCGCAGCGGCATGCGCTGCTCGCTGCACTGGCCCGCCGGGGCGATGCAGCTGTTTGAAGGAGAGCGCCCATGACTGCCCCCTTCGCGACCTCCTCCCTGTTGCCGCCAGCGACAGCCCGGCAAGACGCCCGCTGGCAGCGGCTCTGTCGCGGCTGGAGCCGGGATCAGCTGCTGCAACTGATCCTGCTTGCGCTCGGTATCGCTCTGCTGGTGGGGGGCCTCTTGCTGCCACTGCTCACCATGCTGCAAAAGAGCCTGCAGGATGAGAACGGCCTCTGGGTGGGCCTTGCCAACTTCAGCGCCTATTTCGACTCCCCGCATCTGGGTCGCACCATCGGCAACACCCTCTGGCTCGGTGTGCTGATCACCGCGCTGGTGGTGACCATCGCCTTTGGCTACGCCTATGCCCTCACCCGCACCTGTATGCCGGGCAAGCCCCTGTTTCGCCTCATCGGTTTGATCCCGCTCCTAATGCCCTCCCTGTTGCCCGCCATCAGTCTGGTCTACTGGTTTGGCAATCAGGGGATCGCCAAGGGGCTGCTCGGCGGCGAGAGCATCTACGGCCCCATCGGCATCGTCATTGGTCTGGGCTTCTGGTGCTTCCCCCACGCTCTGATGATCCTCATCACGGCGCTCGGTCAGAGCGACGCCCGCCTCTATGAAGCCTCCCGGGTGCTCGGCAGCAGCGGCTGGCGCACCTTTGTCACCGTCACCCTGCCTACCGCTCGCTACGGTCTTTTGAGCGCCGCCATCGCCGTCTTCACCCTCACCATCTGCGACTTCGGGGTGGCCAAGGTGATTGGCGGCCAGTACAGCGTGCTGGCCACCGACATCTACCGGCAGGTGATCGGGATGCAGAACTTCTCGCTGGGCGCCGTTGCCAGCGTCACCCTGCTGCTGCCGGCACTGTTGAGCTTTGCCCTGGAGCACAGGGTGCGCAGCAAGATGCAGGAGCAGAGCAGCACCAAGGCGGTGCCCTATCAACCCAAGCCCCATCAGCTGCGGGATCTGCTGGCGCTCGGCTGGTGTACCCTCTGGGCCCTGCTGTTTCTGGCACTGGTGGGCATGGCCGTTTACGGATCCCTGGTGCAGTTCTGGCCCTACAACCTCGGGCTGACGCTGGATCACTACGCCTTTGACAGCAACAGCGTCTATGGCTGGCAGCCCTTTACCAACACCTTGCAGCTGGGCCTCTATACCGCGCTGATCGGCACCGTGCTGGTGATGGTGCTGGCCTGGGCGCAGGAGAAGGGGCGCCACTTTGCGCCGCTGCGCCAGCTGCTGCATCTGCTCGCCATGCTGTCGCTGGCGGTACCCGGCATGGTGCTGGGGCTGGGTTACATCTTCTTTTTCAACGGCAATCCACTCTTTGGCGGCCTCTACGGCACCCTGCCACTGATGGTGCTCTCTTGCGTCATCCACTACTACACGGTGGGCCATATGACGGCGCTGACCAGCCTCAAGCAGCTGCCCAAGGAGCTGGAGCTGGTGGCCATCTCATTGCGCATTCCGCTCTGGAAGGCGTTCTGGCGGGTCACCCTGCCCGCCTCCCTGCCAGCGCTCTTGGAGATCTTTATCTATCTGTTCGTCAACGCCATGACCACCACCTCGGCGGTGATCTTCCTCTATTCGAGCGACAGCGTGCTCGCCTCCATCGCCGTGCTCAATATGGAGGATTCCGGCGATACCGCCGCGGCCGCCGCCATGGCCACCCTGATCCTGCTGGCCGCCGCCACCGTCAAGCTGCTCCAGCTCTTTTTAAGTCGCGCCCTGCTGGATCGCACCCAGCGCTGGCGCCACCAATAACCTTATCGAGGAGTCATCATGTCCACTCTCCCCTTCTGGCTGGCCGAGGCGCTCACCGCCGAACAGCCCGCGCCACCCACGCCCCTAGTCGGCCACCACGAGGCCGATATCTGCATCGTCGGTGGCGGCTTTACCGGGCTCTGGAGCGCCATCGCCCTTAAACAGGCCGAGCCACACTTGCGCATCATGGTGCTGGAAAAAGATCGCTGCGGCAGCGGCGCCTCCGGGCGCAACGGCGGCTGTTTGCTCACCTGGTCGGCCAAATACCTGACCTTAAAGCGCCTCTTTGGCGAGCGGCAGGCCGCCTGGCTGGTGCAAAGATCCGAGCAGGCGGTGCACGAGATCGCCCGCTTCTGCGAAACGCACAACATAGAGGCACAGCTGAGGGTCGAGGGCACCTGCTACACCGCTACCAGCGAGGCGCAGCGCGGCCTGATGGAGCCGGTATTGCAGGAACTCAAACGCGCAGACCTTAACCAGTGGCAAGTGATTGAAGAGGATAAACTGGCGAGCCAGAGCGGCTCCCACGTTCATCTGGAGGGGCTCTACAGCCCCCACGCGGGCTCGGTGCAACCGGCACTGCTGGTGCGCGGCCTGCTGCGGGTGGCACGGGAATTGGGGGTCGAGGTCTATGAACACTCTCCCATGCAGCGCCTTGAGGCGGGCCAGCCGGCGCGGGTGCAAACGCCGCAGGGTGAGGTGCGTGCCCGCAAGGTGGTGCTGGCCCTCAACAGCGCCATGGTGCAGCACTTTCGCGAGTTTCGCCGCAGTATCGTGCTGGTCTCCTCCGATATGGTGATAACCAACCCCGCGCCGGATGCAATGGCCGCCCAGCAGCTTGCGCACGGCCGCAGCGTGGTGGATGGCCGCACCTTTGTTCACTACTACCGCTCCACTCCGCAAGGGCGGCTGATGCTGGGCAAGGGGGGCAACACCTTCGCCTTTGCCAACCGCCATCTGGCCGAGTTCGATGCCCCTAGCCGCTATCTTGCCCCCCTCACCCGCACCCTGCGCCGCTTCTTTCCGGCACTCAAAGAGGTGCCCATCGCCGCCAGCTGGTGCGGCGCCTCCGACCGCTCGGTAGATGGCCTCCCCTTCTTCGGCCACTGGCGAGGGCAGCCCAATATCGTCTATGGCCTCGGCTACTCCGGCAACGGGGTGGCGCAAAGCTGGATCGGCGGCCAGATCCTGGCAACTTTGGTGCGCGATGAAGTGCGGGAGGAGGACAAGCCGTGGCGCGACTGCGCGCTGGTCAGCGGCCCGCGCGGCTATTTTCCGCCCGAGCCGTTTCGCTGGCTGGGGGCCATGGCGGTGCGCAACGCCATCCGGCGCAAGGAGCGGGCGGAAGATGAGAACCGTCCGGTGGCCTGGTATGACAAACAGCTGGCCAAACTTGCCGATGCGGCGGGCAAGGCGGATAAATAGCCCGGCGATAGAGGGCAACAATTTCTCATACTGTTTCGCCCCACACCCTATTTCTTGAAACTGCCGACCCGAGGGTCGGCATTTTTACAGGTGAAATCTGAGGGGGCATTATCGCCAAGCGTGATCAGCTGATGGTCCCAGCGGCGGCAGGATTGAGATAGCGTGATTTGTAGGTTGGCGCAGAGCGTAGCGAAGCCCAACAGACGAGCATGATTACGCCAACCAGGGCGGAATAAACAAGGATGTGGCCGAGCAGTAAACAGATTGACAAGCATATATCACGGTAAACGTTGGGCTTCACTTCGTTCAGCACCAACCTACCTTTTTAGCCCAACATACGAGATGGCTTTTATCAAGTTTAAAAGATTGATCTGCCACTATAAAATTCATGTAGGTCCTGTGGCATACTATCTTCTTTGAGTGTAACGATTAGCATCTATTTTGAAACTTATCAACCGCCTATTAAAATGATTCGTAAAACACCAACCAATATATAGCAGGCATTTTACTTCACTCGTTAGGAAAATAAAATGAAAGCTTTTCTAAAGAAAATAAATGAAGCCGCATTGGATAGCGCTTGGGTGTTTGACTTGGCAAGATCAGCAGAGAAAATGTTAGATCCAAATTGCTGTGGAGACGATAATTTGGCGTGGAAAGATGGGCCATATCTATCTGCCCCTGCAAATGAAAAAGAAATCATAAGAACTCACCCCTACTGTTTTAAAACAAGTAATGAAATGTCTGTTCTATCTGCTATGATTCTTGGTGATAAACCAACTAGAAATAAAAACGGTGGCATTAAAGCACCATTCAAAAGTATTCCTAACGGCGTATCTAGGGCTGAACCTGTAATTGCAAAACTTGCAATCATTGAACTTTTTGAGATATTTAAAGATTTCCTTGTATCTTTCAATGGCCCATACAACAAGAAAAAACTAACTGAATGGAACAACAAGATCGATGATGATGACATAGATAAAATAACCAAATTGGTTGATAGACGAAATGAATTAACTCATGATGATGCAGGTACTGCTCTACCAACAATGAAGGAAGCTGTCGATTACTATCGGATGATAAGAGCCTATGGTATTTATCTTTGGATGGTAGCAACCGACTGTGAAAGTGAAGAGGTTGATAGAATAATGGCCGATGTTGCTGAGCAAAGATTTTAATACTCAGATGAGCTAAAATTTTTGAGACAATTAGACATAAATAAAAAAGCCGCCCATCGGGCGGCATTTTTATTAGAGATAACGGGCTAACAAGAGTTACCAGCCAGTCACTTCACGCAGGGCCTTGCCGATATCGGCCAGGGAGCGGACGGTTTTCACGCCAGCATCTTCCAGCGCGGCAAACTTCTCGGCGGCGGTACCCTTGCCACCGGAGATGATGGCGCCAGCGTGGCCCATCCGCTTGCCGGGAGGGGCAGTAACACCGGCGATATAGGAGACGACCGGCTTGGTGACGTGGGCCTTGATATAGGCGGCCGCGTCTTCCTCGGCGTTACCGCCGATCTCGCCGATCATCACGATCGCTTCGGTCTGCGGGTCGTTCTGGAACATCTCCAGAATGTCGATAAAGTTGGAGCCCGGGATGGGGTCGCCACCGATACCGACGCAGGTGGACTGGCCAAAGCCCTCGTCAGTGGTCTGCTTGACCGCTTCGTAGGTCAGGGTGCCGGAGCGGGAGACGATGCCCACCTTGCCCGGCTTGTGAATGTGGCCCGGCATGATGCCGATCTTGCACTCACCCGGGGTGATCACACCCGGGCAGTTCGGGCCGATCATCCGCACGCCGGTCTCTTGCAGCTTCACTTTGACGTCCAGCATATCCAGAGTCGGGATGCCTTCGGTGATGGTGACGATGAGCTTGATGCCCGCGTCGATCGCTTCCAGGATCGCGTCCTTGCAGAACGGTGCCGGCACATAGATGACGGAGGCAGTAGCGCCGGTCGCTTCGACCGCGTCACGGACGGTGTTGAACACCGGCAGGCCCAGATGGGTAGTGCCGCCCTTGCCGGGGGAGACGCCGCCGACCAGCTGAGTGCCGTAGGAGAGCGCCTGCTCGGAGTGGAAAGTACCCTGACCGCCGGTAAAGCCCTGGCAGATGACTCGGGTGTCCTTGTTGATCAGTACGCTCATCAGTTGGCCTCCGCTGCTTTGACGACTTGCTGCGCGGCATCGGTCAGACTCTTGGCCGCAATGATGTTGAGGCCGCTCTCGGCCAGCTTGATACCACCCAGCTCGGCGTTGTTGCCTTCCAGACGAACCACGACGGGCACCTTGACCCCCACTTCCTTAACCGCACCGATGATGCCTTCCGCGATCATGTCGCAGCGCACGATGCCGCCGAAGATGTTGACCAGCACCGCTTTGACGTTGCTGTCGGAGAGGATGATCTTGAACGCCTCGGTTACGCGCTCCTTGGTGGCGCCGCCGCCGACGTCAAGGAAGTTGGCCGGCTTGCCGCCATGCAGGTTGACGATATCCATGGTGCCCATGGCCAGACCGGCGCCGTTGACCATGCAGCCGATGTTGCCATCGAGGGCCACATAGTTCAGCTCCCACTGGGCAGCGTGCGCTTCGCGGGGGTCATCCTGTGACGGGTCGTGCATCTCGCGCAGCTTGGGCTGACGGTAGAGGGCGTTGGCGTCGATGTTGATCTTGCCATCCAGGCAGTGCAGGTTGCCCTGCGCGGTGATCACCAGCGGGTTGATCTCCAGCAGCGCGAAATCACAATCTAGGAACATTTGGCCCAGACCCATGAAGATCTTGGTGAACTGCTTGATCTGATCGCCGACCAGACCCAGTTTGAAGGCCAGTTCGCGGGCCTGATAAGCCTGCGGACCCACCAGCGGATCGATGGCCGCCTTGTGGATCAGATGGGGGGTTTCGTGGGCGATCTTCTCGATATCCACGCCACCTTCGGTTGAGGCCATGAAGACCACGCGGCGCGAACCACGGTCAACTACGGCGCCCAGGTAGAGCTCTTTGGCGATGTCGGTGCAAGATTCCACCAGGATCTTGGTGACCGGCTGGCCGTTGGCGTCGGTCTGGTAGGTCACCAGATTTTTGCCAAGCCAGTTCTGGGCGAAGGCACGGATCTCATCCTTGCTCTTGGCCACTTTCACGCCGCCAGCTTTACCGCGGCCACCGGCGTGTACCTGGCATTTGACGACCCAGGTATTGCCGCCAATCTTGTCGGCCGCTTCGGCCGCTTCTTGTGGGGTAGCACAGGCATAACCTTCGGAGACCGGCAGGCCATACTCGGCAAACAGCTGTTTTGCCTGATATTCATGCAGATTCATAGATGCTCTATCCGTGTTGTAGGTATTTCCGTCCGGGGCTGGTGTTTCTCAATCCCCTGTGAATGGGGGCCTGGGCGGCCCCTCGTTATCTTTCAATCGCTCGGGTATTACTCAAACGTCCAGCAGCACATCTGGCTCAGGGCGCAAACCCCTTGCCCGGGTACCACAGGCTTAGACGTCCAGCAACAGACGGGTCGGGTCTTCCAGCAGCTCCTTGACGGAGACCAGGAAGCCTACCGATTCGCGTCCGTCGATGAGACGGTGATCGTAGGAGAGCGCCAGATACATCATCGGCAGGATCTCGACCTTGCCGTCAACGGCCATCGGGCGATCCTGGATCTTGTGCATCCCCAGAATGGCGCTCTGGGGCGGGTTGATGATCGGGGTGGACATCAGGGAGCCGAACACGCCACCGTTGGTGATGGTGAAGTTGCCGCCAGTCAGTTCATCCACGGTCAGCTTGCCGTCACGGCCCTTGCCCGCCAGATCCTTGATGGCCTTCTCGATGTCTGCCAGGCTCATGTTGTCGCAGTCGCGCAGCACCGGCGTCACCAGACCACGGGGGGTAGAGACGGCGATACTGACGTCAAAGTAGTTGTGGTAAACCACGTCATCACCATCGAGCGCCGCGTTCACTTCCGGATAGCGCTTGAGGGACTCCACCACCGCCTTCACGTAGAAGGACATAAAGCCGAGCTTGATGCCGTGCTTCTTCTCGAAGATCTCGCCGTACTGCTTGCGCAGATCCATGATGGGCTTCATGTTGACCTCGTTGAAGGTGGTCAGCATGGCGGTGGTGTTTTTCGCTTCCAGCAGACGCTCGGCAATGCGCTTGCGCAGACGGGTCATGGGCACCCGCTTCTCGCTGCGACCGGCCAGTGCGGCAACCGGTGCGACCGGCGCAGCAGCAACCGGAGCGGCTGCGGCAGGCTTGCTCAGCGCCTTGATGTAGGCTTCCACATCATCCTTGGTGATGCGACCGCCCTTGCCGGTGCCGGTCAGCTTGGCCACGTCGATGTCGTGCTCGCCAATCAGGCGGCGCACCGAGGGACTCAGGCCATCGGCGCCATCGTCGGCAACCGCTTCAGCGGGTTTCTCTTTGGTCTCTTCACCGGCCACCGGAGCGGCGGTGAGGATGGCAATCAGCTGACGGGACAACACGGTCGCCCCTTCCCCTTGCAGAATATCCCCCAGCACACCGGCTTGCGGTGCCGGCACTTCCAGCACCACCTTGTCGGTCTCGATGTCGACCAGCACTTCATCACGGGCGACCAGATCACCCGGCTTCTTGTGCCAGGTGGCAATGGTGGCATCCGCCACTGATTCCGGCAGGTCCGGTACCTTGATCTCGATAGTCATCTAATCAGTTCCTTGTTACTTCTTGTTCAGGGCTTAGGCCAGAGTAAGGGCATCTTCCACCAAGGCTTTCTGCTGCTTGGCATGGACGGACATGTAACCAACCGCCGGTGAGGCGGACGCCGGACGACCGGCATAACGCAGGGTGGCTCCGGTCGGCAGCACGTCATCGTAGTTGTGACGGGTGCAGTACCAGGCGCCCTGGTTTTGCGGCTCTTCCTGACACCAGACAAAATCGGTGACGTGGCTGTAATCGTCCAGAATGGCGCGCACTTCCTCTTCCGGGAAGGGGTAGAGCTGTTCGATACGCACGATCGCCACATCCTTCTGCTCCGCCTTGCGACGGGCTTCGAGCAGGTCGTAGTAGACCTTGCCGGAACAGAAGACCACCCGCTTGACCGCTTTCGGATCCAGCGCGTCGATCTCGCCAATGGCGTTCTGGAAGGTGCCTTCCGCCAGCTCTTCGAGCTTGCTCACCGCCAGCGGGTGGCGCAGCAGGGATTTGGGCGTCATCACGATGAGCGGACGGCGCATCGGACGTACCACCTGACGACGCAGCATATGGAACACCTGCGCCGGGGTTGAGGGCACGCACACCTGCATGTTGTGCTGGGCGCACATCTGCAGATAACGCTCCAGACGGGCGGAGGAGTGCTCCGGGCCCTGCCCCTCGTAACCGTGCGGCAGCAACATGGTCAGGCCGCACATCCGGCCCCACTTCTGCTCACCGGAGGAGAGGAACTGATCCACCACTACCTGGGCACAGTTGGCGAAATCGCCGAACTGGGCTTCCCATATGGTGAGGCCAGCCGGCTCGGCGCTGGCGTAACCATATTCAAAGGCCAGTACCGCGTTCTCGGTCAGCACAGAGTCATACACCTCGAACGGGCCCTGCTCGTCGTGCAGGTTGCACAGCGGGGTGTAGGTGCTGGCATCGGTCTGGCTGTGCAGCACGGCGTGGCGGTGGAAGAAGGTGCCACGGCCGGAGTCTTCACCGGTAAAGCGGATGCGGGAACCCTTGTCCACCAGAGTGGCGTAGGCCAGGGTCTCGGCAAAGCCCCAATCCACCAGCTTCTCGCCCGCTGCCATCAGACGGCGGTCTTCGTAAATCTTCTCGACCTGACGCTGCAGCACGTGGGTTGCCGGATACTGGCTCACCCGCTCGCCGAGGCTCTTGAGGTGATCCATCGGCACGGCACTCTCATAGGCCATGTTCCAGTCGTGGCCCAGATACGGCGTCCAGTCGACGGAGTGTAGCTCCATCGGCCGCCACTCCTTGCTCACCCGCTCACCGCGATCCAGCGCTTCACGATACACGTTGACCAGTTCGGTCGCCCGCTCCTGAGCGAGGCTCCCCTCGGCCACCAGCTGATCGGCGTAGATCTTGCGCGGGGTCGGGTGCTGCTTGATCTTCTGGTACATCAAAGGCTGGGTCGCGCTCGGCTCATCCGCTTCGTTGTGGCCGTGACGACGGTAGCAGACCAGCTCGATCACCACGTCGCGTTTGAAGGTATTGCGGTAATCCAGCGCAATCTGGGTCACCAGCACCACGGCTTCCGGATCATCCCCGTTGACATGCAGCACCGGCGCCTGCACCGCCTTGGCGATGTCGGTGCAATATTCGGTGGAGCGCAGGTCACGGATATAGGAGGTGGTGAAACCAACCTGGTTGTTGATGACGATGCGCACCGTCCCGCCGACACCATAGGCGCGGGTCTGGGACATGTTGAAGGTCTCGGCCACCACGCCCTGACCGGCCATGGCCGAGTCACCGTGAATAGTGATGGGCAACACGCTGGAGCCATCCTTGTCACCGCGACGATCCATGCGGGCACGGACCGAGCCGATGACCACGGGGTTGACGATCTCGAGGTGAGAGGGGTTGAACGCCAGCGCTAGGTGGACGTTGCCACCCGGGGTGGCGAAGTCGGAGGAGAAGCCCATATGGTACTTCACATCACCGGTACCCCAGGATTCGCCATGCTTGCCGGCAAACTCGTCGAACAGATCCTGCGCGCGCTTGCCCAGCACGTTGATCAGCACGTTGAGACGACCGCGGTGGGCCATACCGATAACGGCCTCTTTGCAGCCCTGCTCACCGGCGCGACGGATCAGCTCCTTGAGCATGGGGATCATGGCGTCGCCCCCTTCCAGCGAGAAGCGCTTGGCTCCCGGGAACTTGGCGCCCAGATATTTCTCCAGCCCTTCGGCGGCGGTCAGGCTCTCGAGGAAACGGGTCTTCTCTTCGAGGGTGTAGCTCCCCTTCCCTTCAATGGATTCGAGGCGCTGTTGCAGCCAGCGCTTCTCTTCCGTGGAGGTGAGGTGCATGTAGTCGGCACCTATGCTGCCGCAATAGGTCTTCTTCAACGAGGCGTAGAGGTCGGAGAGCACCATGGTCTCGCGACCGATGGCGTAGGAACCCACATTGAAGGTGGCCTCCATATCTGCGCCCTGCAGGTTGTGGAACGCAGGATCCAGTTCGGCAACGGTTTCACGCTGCCACAGGCCCAGCGGGTCCAGATTGGCATTCTGGTGACCACGGAAACGGAAGGCATTGATCAACTGCAATACCCGCACCTGCTTGGCATCCACTTGCGGATCGGAGACGGGGGCACTGTAGCGAGAGGGATCCTTGGCCAGACGACGGAAATAATCGCGGACCTGGGAGTGGGGTTGTTCGACCGCATGGCCATTGACCTGGGGCAGCTCGCTAAACAGGCTGCGCCACTCATCGGATACGGAGTCAGGATTTTCCAGGAAGGATTCGTACAAATCCTCGATATAGCTTGCATTCGCACCAGCCAGGTGAGATGACTCCAACCAGGCCTTCATCACGCCGTTATGCATTTCTATCCCTTGTACTTCTTGTTACTGCTACGCAGCTTGTAGGGTTCAAACAGCCATCCTGCCACGGGTGGGATGGCTATCCGGAAGTCGGGCCAGCACAGGGCCGGCCCAAATACTAAACAGCCCGATTGAGCAACATCGACTTGATCTGGCCAATCGCCTTGGTCGGGTTCAAGCCTTTCGGACAGACGTTCACGCAGTTCATGATGCCGTGGCAGCGGAACACGCTGAAGGCGTCGTCCAGATTACCCAGCCGTTCGGTGGTCGCGGTGTCGCGGCTGTCAGCCAGCCAGCGGTAGGCGGCAAGCAGCCCGGCCGGACCGATGAACTTGTCGGGGTTCCACCAGAAGGAGGGGCAAGAGGTGGAGCAGCAGGCACAAAGAATACACTCGTACAGGCCATCCAGCTTGGCACGCTCTTCGGGGGATTGCAGGTGCTCACGCACCGGCGGCAACTTGTCTTCATTGATGAGGAAGGGTTTGACCTTCTCCCACTGGGTGTAGAACTGGGTCATGTCGATCACCAGATCACGGATCACCGGCAGGCCGGGCAAGGGGCGGATAACGACCTTGTTGCCCTTCTTCAGCAAATCGGAGAGCGGGGTGATGCAGGCAAGACCGTTCTTGCCATTCATGTTGAGACCGTCAGATCCACAAACCCCTTCGCGGCAGGAGCGGCGGAAGGCGAGCGTGGGATCCAGCTCTTTCAACTGGATCAGTGCATCGAGCACCATCATGTCGGAACCTTCAGGAATATCAAGATGATAATCCTTCATATGGGGGACGTTATCAACATCCGGATTGTATCTGTAGACAGAGAATGTGACGTTCATAGGGCTGGCTCCGCAATCAGTAAGTCCGAACCTTGGGCGGGAACGCCTCACGGGTCTTGGGTGACATGTTGACAGCACGACGGGTCATGGACTCGGTGTCCGGATGATAGAGGCTGTGGCACAGCCAGTTCTCATCGTCGCGATCCGGGAAGTCGAAGCGGCAGTGAGCACCGCGACTCTCGGTACGGAAGTTGGCGGCAACCGCCGTGGCAAACGCCGTCTCCATCAGGTTGTCCAGCTCCAGGCACTCGATGCGCTGGGTGTTGAACTCTTTGGAGGTGTCATCCAGACGGGCTGACTTGAGGCGCTCGCGGATAACCTTGAGCTCGGCCAGCCCCTCTGCCATCGCAGCCCCTTCGCGGAACACGGAGAAGTTGTTCTGCATGCAGCGCTGCAGGTCTTTGCGGATCTGCACCGGGTCTTCCCCGTCACGGCAATTTTCCCAGCGGTTGAAGCGGGCCAGTGCGGCATCCAGATCCGACTCAGAGGCATCGCGACCATGTTCCATCTCGCCCAGAGTGTTGACCAGATGCATGCCGGCCGCGCGGCCGAACACCACCAGATCCAGCAGGGAGTTGCCACCCAGACGGTTGGCGCCGTGCACCGAGACGCAGGCAATCTCGCCCACCGCAAACAGACCGACCACCGGCACATCGTTGCCGTTCTTGTCCTGGGTCAGGCACTGGCCATTCACGTTGGTCGGCACGCCACCCATCATGTAGTGGCAGGTCGGGATGATCGGGATCGGCTCTTTGACCGGATCCACGTGGGCGAAGGTGCGAGAGAGCTCGCAGATCCCCGGCAGACGGGATTCCAGCACCTCTTTGCCGAGGTGATCCAGCTTGAGCTTGATGTGCGGGCCCCAGGGACCGTCGCAGCCACGGCCTTCACGGATCTCGATCATGATGGAGCGGGCCACCACGTCGCGGCCGGCCAAGTCCTTGGCGTTTGGGGCGTAACGCTCCATGAAGCGCTCGCCATCTTTATTGAGCAGATAGCCGCCTTCACCACGGCAGCCTTCGGTTACCAGCACCCCAGCCCCGGCGATGCCGGTCGGGTGGAACTGCCACATCTCCATGTCCTGCACGCCGACGCCGGCACGCAGCGCCATGCCTACGCCGTCACCTGTGTTGATGTGGGCGTTGGTGGTGGACTGGTAGATACGACCGGCACCGCCAGTCGCCAGCACGGTGGCCTTGGCCTTGAAGTAGACGACTTCACCGCTCTCCATATCGATGGCGGTACAACCCACCACGTGGCCATCCTGGTTTTTCACCAGATCCAGCGCATACCACTCGGAGAAGACGGTGGTCTTGTTCTTGACGTTCTGCTGATAGAGGGTGTGCAGCAGGGCGTGACCGGTACGGTCGGCGGCCGCTGCGGTACGAGCAGCCTGCTCGCCACCGAAATTCTTGGACTGACCACCAAACGGACGCTGGTAGACAGACCCGTTATCGAAACGGGAGAAGGGCAAGCCCATGTTCTCCAGCTCATAGATAGCCTCGGGACCGGTTTTGCACATGTACTCGATGGCTTCCTGATCACCGATGTAATCGGAACCTTTTACCGTGTCATACATGTGCCACTGCCAGTTGTCGTCGTGGGCATTGCCCAGCGCAACCGTGATCCCGCCCTGAGCGGAAACAGTGTGAGAACGGGTTGGAAAAACCTTGGACAACAGAGCGCAGCTCTTGCCGGACTGGGCAATCTGCAACGCGGCGCGCATACCGGCACCACCGGCACCAATCACCACAGCATCAAATTCACGAGTTGGAATAGTCACCTTACACACCCCACAGCACGACGAAACCCGTCATCAGATAGACAAACAGCACCACGACCAGGGCAAATTGCAGCGCCCCGCGCAGCCCTACCGGCTTGATATAGTCGGTCAACACCTGCCACAGACCGATCCAGGCATGGATCAGTACGCAGAGCAGGGCCAACAGGGTGAATACCTTGGTGAAGGTATTGGCGAAGAAACCTGTCCACACCTCGTAGGTGATGTCGTTGAACGCGACAAAACTCACCAGATAGAGGACATAGCAGGTCATGATGAGGGCGGTGGCGCGGATCAGGATGTAATCGTGAACGCCGCTGCGCCCGAAAGTTGCAGAATTGGTTACCATACAAGCACTCCCGCCAATACAGCCAGGATCACGGTGATCACGAAGGCCACACGGGCACTCTGATTACCGGATTCCAGCTCTTCCCAATAGCCCATGTCCATGACCAGATGACGCAAACCGCCCACAATGTGGTAAGCCAGCGCAGTCAGGATCCCCCACAGCACGAGTTTGACCAGGAAGTTGTCCATGATGGCAACCACGGTTGCAAACCCTTCGGGAGAGGCGAGTGAAGTGCCAAGCATCCACAGCAAGATGCCCAGTGCCACAAAGGTAATAACCCCTGAAACACGGTGCAGGATGGAGGCGATGGCAGTGACAGGAAAGCTGATCGTTTGTAGGTCGAGGTTGACCGGTCTCTGTTTATTTTTCACGCTTGCCCACTCAGCTCTATTGAGCACGTTAGTTATTGTTTTAACTCACACTTGAGGGTACGGGATGGTGATTGTTGGCTATTTGTTACCAAAACACTCTGAAAAAGCCAAAACGCGAATTTTCGGTTTCACATCAGGCTTTGCCAAAGCGTTTCAAACACCAGCAGCCATGACCCACGTGGCGCAGTATATCGACGGCCTTAACCGAAGACAATCAAACAGCTACAAAGAAAACACAAAACCGCAAACTTGATCGCATATTTAATTTAACATTCCGTTAATGCCTTTAATGCCGCCCCAGCAAAATTGACATTGATAGGGAACTCTGTTTCAAATAGGGCGCTCCAGCCACCTCGGTATGGGTAACAACCTTTGCCAGCGTCATAAAAGTCGTAATAGAGTAGGACTGGAACCAAATTATAAAGAGCAAAGGAGACGTGCTATGGCTGATAAGATAGCCACCCTACACCTGCCCGGGAAAGATCCGGTTGAACTGCCGATCCTGTCTGGAACCGTTGGACCGGATGTTGTCGATGTTAGAAAGCTGGGTGGGCAAGGGTATTTCACCTTTGACCCGGGCTTTATGGCGACCGGTTCTTGCAAATCTGCCATCACCTACATTGACGGGGATCAGGGTGTCTTGCTGCACCGTGGCTACCCCATCGCCCAGTTGGCCAAAGAGTCCAACTACCTCGAAGTCTGCTATATCCTGCTCTACGGCGAGGCGCCCACCAAGGCACAGTTTGCCGATTTCCAGCGTACCGTGACCCGCCATACCATGGTGCACGAGCAGATTGCCTTCTTCTTCCGCGGCTTCCGTCGTGATTCCCACCCCATGGCCATCATGTGTGGTGTGGTGGGCGCACTCTCTGCCTTCTATCACGACGCCCTGGACATCAACAACGAACAGCACCGCGAGATCTGCGCCTTCCGCCTCATCTCCAAGATGCCGACCCTGGCGGCCATGTGTTACAAGTACTCCATAGGCCAGCCGTTCATGCATCCGCGCAACGCCCTCTCCTATGCAGGCAACTTCCTGCATATGATGTTTGCGGTACCGACCGAGGAGTACAAGGTCAATCCGGTGGTCGAACGCGCCATGGACCGCATCTTTACCCTCCATGCGGATCACGAGCAGAATGCCTCTACCTCAACCGTCCGTCTGGCTGGCTCCTCCGGTGCCAACCCGTTTGCCTGTATCGCCGCAGGTATCGCCTCCCTGTGGGGTCCGGCCCATGGTGGTGCCAACGAAGCCTGCCTGCGCATGCTGGAGGAAGTAGGCTCGGTGGATCGCATCCCCGAGTACATCGCCAAGGCCAAGGACAAGAACGATCCGTTCCGTCTGATGGGCTTCGGTCACCGTGTCTACAAGAACCATGACCCTCGTGCCACCGTGATGCGCGAAACCTGCCACGAAGTACTGACCGAGCTGCAGATCAAGGATCCGCTGCTGGACGTGGCCATGGAGCTGGAGCGCATCGCGCTCTCCGACCCCTACTTCATCGAGAAGAAACTCTACCCGAACGTGGACTTCTACTCCGGTATCATCATGAAGGCGATCGGTATCCCGATGAACATGTTCACCGTGATCTTCGCCATCTCCCGTACCATCGGCTGGATTGCCCACTGGAACGAGTTCCACTCCGATCCGGATAGCAAGATCGGCCGCCCGCGCCAGCTCTACGTGGGCCACCCGCAACGGGACTTCACGCCGCTTGATCAACGCTAATGAACTGAATCAACATGGTTTGTTACAAAGGCGGTCATTGACCGCCTTTTTGTTTGCCGCTTTAATGCCCTTTTAAGCTCAAGGAGCCCTTATGAAACCTCTGCTTACCAGCGCCGTCCTGCTGCTCACCGCCTGTCAGGGCACCACGGTCCAACAGGGTGAGACCCTCTATATCAACAGCCAGCTGGTCGATTGCGTCGGGGTTGGCCCGATGCAGTGCATGCAGGTTCGCAGCGACGAGCAGCAGCCCTGGACGCTGTTCTACCAGCAGATAGAGGGCTTCCAGTTCGAGCCGGGCTACGGCTATCAACTCATTGTCAGCAAAGAGCAGCTCACCGATGTGCCGGCCGATGCCCCCTCCCTGCGGTATAGGCTGATCAAAGTGGTGAACAAGGTCGCCAGCAAGTAACAAGATCAAAAAACGGGGGATGGCTGATGCCATCCCCCGTTGCTTTATGGGGACTGCGCCTCATCAGGCACGATCAGGTCGGCACCAGTGCCATATGCAGCAGCGGATAGGGCTTACCCTGACCATCCAGCGGCGAACGACCCGTCACAGTAAATCCCATCTTCAGATAGAAGCCCACCGCCTGTTCGTTCTGCTCATTGACGTCAACCAGCGTCGCGCCGCACTGGCTGATGGCATGTCCCACCAGCCGGCGACCCACGCCACTGCCGCGCACCGCCGGTGCCACAAACAGCATCTCTATCTTGCCATCGCATAGCCCGCAAAAACCGGCAATACGCCCCTCTTCTGTGCGGGCACAGTGCAGTGTCACCGCATCGAAGTAGTGCTCCAGAATAAGCGGTTTAAGCGCCAGGATCTCGGCCTCGGGCAGGAAGTGGTGGGTCGCCCGAACAGAGGCCTCCCACAGATCGATCAGGGCCGGATAATCGGCCCGCGTTGCAGTATCAATCTTCATCAATGACTCTTTGTTGCAGCCCGCAGGATGGCAATTGCCGCCCCGCGGGCCAATCTGATTAGCGCGCCTGCACCGCTTGCAGCAGCACCGACACATCGGCACCAAAGCTGCGGGTACGGATCGCCTCGCGGATATCCGCTTCGCTATAACGGCTGCCCGGATAGACCACCACACAGGAGGTGTCGCCGGGCTTGAGGAAGTGGGTCTCGCCAAACGAGGTATAACGGGTGGCGCCGATACTGATGAGCGCGTGGGGAGGATGCCCCGCCTGCGCCAGCAGCCCCTGAATGTGCTCCGCCGGCCCCTCATCCTGCTGATGTTTGAACTTGTCGATGGCCCAGTCGAGCAGCTTGCCGTGGAAGTAGCTGTAGTCGATGGCGGCGCTGTCTACCCCGTAAGCGTGCAGCTCGCCATCGCGCTCCAGATAGCAGGCGATGCGATAGTCATCGAGCTCGCAACCGACGGCAAAACCGGAAAGCGGCAGCAGATTGGCCGCCAATCCCTTGCTCTCTTCGCCCCAGTTCTTCTTCTCGCTGATCTTCTTGGCATTGGGACGACGGATGGAGCAGTCGTTATAGGCGCCAAAGGCACGGGGATGGATCGCTACCACCTGCTTGCCGGCATACTCCAGCTCGCACCAGAGGGCTACTTCCGGCTCGATCTGCACCTTCTCGTCACCACTGACCGCCGCCTCCGGCAGGAAGATAGCCTTGTCGCTCAACGGGAATACCCCGAGCTGACCCGGATGGCCCGGCACGAAAAAGGGGAACAGCGCCTTGGGCGCCGTGGTATCCCGCACGACTACCGCTACGAAGTCCGACGCTTCACCCGCCTGCTCCAGATGACCGGCGAAATTCCCCGCGACCCCGAGTCCGATAAATTTGCTCTCTGCTGCTATCTGCATCTTGCTCACCTGCATCTTGACCACGCAAGGTAGCAGGCCCGTCGCCCACTACCGCTAAAGTGGCAAGATTAAACCACAAGGGCCCCGCCTTCGCCCAGTCCGGCCCTGTCGTGGTGTGCGCCAGCCCACTTTTTTAGGGACGAGAAGGCTGTGGTGAAACAGCCATTGCGTACTCTTCCAGCTACGCTGGTCACCACGCAGGAAACAGTGCGTTTCCGGCATCTTCCCTCTTTCTCCTTGGGACTCAACTTCATCTTTGTTAGGCTGCCGGCATGCAAAACAACGGTGTGCTTGAGTGCGCCACTGCTCATCACGGCAACCCCATTGGAGAGAAAACGGATGATCGACAAACTTGCCTGGCTCACCTTTAAAGATCAGCAGCTGCTCTGCGCCCGCTCCCACGGCAAGGACATCTATTACATCCCGGGCGGCAAGCGGGAACCGGGTGAGAGCGACGAGGCAGCCCTGATCCGCGAGATTGAGGAGGAGCTGGCTGTTACCCTGCAACCCGACACCCTGCGCTTTGCCTGCGAATTCAGCGCCCAGGCCGATGGCAAACCGGCAGGTGTCGAGGTGAGACTTCGCTGCTACACCGGCGAAGCAAGCGGCACCCCCATCGCTTCGGCCGAAATTGCCGAGCTGCGCTGGCTCGACAGCTCTCACCTCGATGAGCTCTCCCCCGTCTCACGTCTGCTGTTTGCCTGGCTGGTTGAGCAGGGGTTGATCCGCTGACCCCATAGCCGGGAGCGATACAAACAAAAAAGAGGTGAACCAATGGCTCACCTCTTTTGCTTCAGACATGGCAGCAATCAGGGTAGTATCACCGCTCGCACCTCCACCTTCGGCGAATCAAACGCATCTTGCGCGGCGATGAGTTGCAGCTCGTAAGCCTGCTGGCGCCAGGTCTCCTGCAGCACCGCATCCACCGAGGCGTTGGTGCGTTCGAACGCGCTGACCGCATCGTGACCAGCAAGCAAATTCGCCAGCATCAGGGCGCTGATAAGATCGCCAACCCCCACCGGCTGGCGGGCAAAGTCATAGAGCGGACGGGCAATCAGGTAATCCCCTTGCGGGGTCGCCAGCAGCATCTCGAAGCGGCTGGAGTCCTGCGCCGCACGACCGAGATGCTTGACCAGCACCAGCTTGACGCCGCGAGCCAGCAGCTGATGGGCAGCCGCGCGGGTCTGATCCAGATCAGCCAGATGGGTATCGCAGAGGGTCTCCAGCTCCAGCAGGTTGGGGGCCATCATGTCGGCCACCGGCAACGCCTGCTCGGTCAGGAAACGGGTGACGCCAGGAGCGACGATACACCCCTTCTCCGGGTGACCCATCACAGGGTCGCAGAAGTAGATGGCATCGGGGTTGGCCGCCTTGACAGCGTTGACCACGGTCAGGATCTCGTCCCCCTGCTCGGCGGAGCCAAGGTAGCCACTCAGCACGGCGTCACACTGGCTCAACACCTCGATATTGCCCAATCCTTTCACCAGCGCACTGATATGACCCGCCGGCATCGCCATCCCCTGCCACCCCTGGGCATATTGGGTGTGGTTGGAAAACTGCACCGTGTTGATGGGCCATACATCCATACCAAGGCGGCGCATGGGGAAGACGGCCGCGCTGTTGCCGGCACAACCAAAGACCACGTGGGACTGAATAGAGAGAACGGATTTCATCGGGAATACCACAGCAAAGGATCAGCAAGGTGGGCAATATATCGGATGAAGATAACGATGCGCCACCTTGGCGCGGGATGAACAGGCAATTTCCTGACTAAAGACAGGTTTTTTACGCCATTTGGCCCACATCAACAAGGTGAGCGGAGCCATGATGCGCCGCGTCCGTCCGTCACATCCCGTTGTACTCAACGCCATGACGGGCAAAGTGATAGACCCATCCCTCATCACACGGCATGTCACTGGGTGGCGAAATCAGCTCAGGCAACACAGTCACCTTGCCACCAGCGGCATATTGCAGCGCCATCAGGGCGCAGAGCGCCGCATCGTAGCGATCGGTGCCTGCCAGCACGCCCGCGGGCAGCAAGGCCGCCAGATCGGGCCGTGCCGGAGAGGCCTTGCCGCCCACTTTGGCCAATGCCGGATAGACCTCCAGCACGGCGCGACTGGCCTTCGGGGCAACGGTCGGCACCAGTTGCAGATCCGAGAGTCGCGGCAGCATGGAGAGCGCCAGGGTGGCATTGTTGCCAAGCCGGTCGAAGGTGGCCGACAGCGGCTTCTTGCCGTACTGCTGATACAGCCAGCGCTCGCAGTCGCGATAGGCGTAGGGGTTGTCTATCTCACGCTCGGGAGCTGCGCAGCTATGTGGCTGGCCATTTAGCAGATCCCGCAAGGCACGGGGAAAAGCGAGTGGCGCATCGATACCGAGCGCCAGTTGCGGGCAGGCTTCTACCTGCATCAGGGTCAGCTCGTTTTGCAGGGCCGGACGCAGCAGAGCGGCCAGATCCGGCGCCACCCGCGAGCTTAGACGAAACAGCGGCGACACCCCAAGCCAGTGCCGGCGGTTGGAGTCGGCCTGCCAGCCCACCACGGCCACCGCCTGGGCGCTGCCCTGCCAGCCACGCACATCCCAGCCGATCCCGATTGCACTCATTTGCCCTGCCGTCATCAATTACCTCTGTTCGCCTGTCACAAGTTGCAAGAGGCACAGGGTAATCAGCAGATGCCTTTAACGCAAAGCGAACTGCCTTGGTCAGAACGATTTCTGGAAGTTCACCAGCGGCAGAATGGGGAACACGCCGTTGGCGGCATAGTTGGCCAGCCCGATCTGCAAGCCATCGAGGTGCTTGGTTGCATTGATAAAGCCAATCTGGAAGGTGGTACGCTCGGCATAGTTGACGAAGCCGACGTTGGCCAGCGCATTGCCCTTGGCGATATTGACCGCCCCCCAGTTAAGCCCCTGCACATTATTGGTCAGGTTGACCAGCCCCAGATTGACGCCGGTATCCTGCCCTTCGTGCCAGTTGATGGCGTTGATGGCAACTCCGCCAAACTGGTGGCGCACCCTACCGGCACCGAGAAAGATCCCGAGCTGCAGGCCGCTGAACTGATCCACATCGGAGAGGGCGAAGATCGGCAGATCAATACCCTTCACCTGACCGGTCCGACCGTAGAGCAGCGAGGCGCGCGCCCCTTCCACCTGATGGGACGCGGGCAAATTGACCCCGGGCAGCGAGACCTGCACCGGAGTACTGGCCTGCGCGACACAGCACAGGGTCAGGGCGCTGCATGCCAGCAGCAGGCGGGAGAGTGTCATGGAAAGTTCCTTGGGCCATTGAGAGTGACCCGATCCTAACAGTAAGGGGCTAGTGTGGGCACACCAGCAGGGACGAGGTGCGTCACGATACGTCACGGTTGGCCCTCTCACCTCTCCATCAGGTCTTGCGAAAGCGCCACCTCAAGGACAATCGGCCACTTTTTCGCAGCGAGTGGCCCCTCTTCCTTTCTTTGCCTGAGCGAACTGCCTAAAATAGTCGCCCTGCTGTATCCGGCATTCATCCATCTAGAGGATTTCCCATGGAGACGTTTCTGCTCGAAGGTCACCCCTTCGTTGCCTTGTGTGACCTTATCAAACATCAGGGGTGGGCCGATTGTGGCGGCGCCGCCAAAGCCCTCGTTGCCGAAGGGCTGGTCGAGGTGGACGGTCAGGTGGAGACCCGCAAGCGCTGCAAGATCGTGGCCGAACAGGTGGTCAACTTCAACGGCATGAAGGTCGTGGTGAAAGAGGGCGTCAGCCCGGAGATTGGCTAAACCCGTTTCGGGGAGCCACTCTCCGGCAACCCGCTAGCTGGCCTTGATCGACAGGGTCAGCACAAAACGCGCCATCGCCTCATCCCCGTTCAATGACGGACAGGTGGCTACCACCTGGATGGGGCGATTGATGCGCTGACCGCTTGCCAGCGACTCGTCGATCATGGCGTCAATCTCCTCCCCCGCTGCGCAGTCGAACTGCACATCCCCCTCCGGTCGTTTCAAAAACTCCCCCTGCACATCCTTGAAGGCGAAGTGCACCTTCTTGCGCCGCTGCCGCCCCTTCTCCATCACCAGCAGACCGCCTACCAGATCGGCGCCGGTCGCCAGCGCGCCAAAATACATGCTGCCCAGGTGGTTGCGGGTACGCCAGCCAAGGGGAATGCGAATGCGCAGCGCCTTGGCGTTCATCTCTTCGATGATCGGGGCACAAAACCCGATGACGGGAATGTAGCGCCAGGCAAACAGCCGAAGCGCCAGATTGGCTTTGAAGCGTTGCAAATCCATATGCGAACTGATCCGATGAGTTAATGTAAACAACATGTTGCCTGCATCTGCGCCATTCGACAAGCACAGGGATCACGGTTACGACCTTTACCCAACGCAAAAAAACAGAGGGAACCGCACCGGTTCCCTCTTTTCGCTCATGTCGCTGTTACAGCAAATGTGCCGATCAGGCGCGCTTCTCTTCCAGCCAGGCCCCCTGACTCTGCATCTCGAACAGCTGGGCATAGTGACCGCCGAGGGCCATCAACTCACCATGGGTACCCCGCTCATTCACCTGACCGCGGGAGAGCAGCAGGATCTCGTCCGCATCGACGATGGTCGAGAGGCGGTGGGCGATGGCGATGGTGGTGCGGCCACGACGGGCGGCAGAGATCGCCTGCGACAGCGCCAACTCGGTCTGGGAGTCCACGCTGGCCGTCGCTTCATCCAGAATGAGGATACGCGGATCTCCCACCAGTGCACGGGCAAAGGAGAGCAGTTGCCGCTGACCGGCGGAGAGGTTCTTGCCCCCCTCCTCCATCAGGGTGTTGATCCCCTGTGGCAAGCTGCGCACAAAGTCGGCCAACTGCACCTCGCTCAACGCCTGCCAGAGCCGCGCGTCATCTATGCCGGCGCGGCCGAGACGCAGGTTCTCCGCCAGGGTGCCGACGAAGATAAAGGGATCTTGCTGCACCAGCCCGATGCTGCGGCGCACCGCCGCCAGCGACAGGGTATCCAGTGCGTGATCATCGAAGCGGATCTGCCCCTGATCCAGCGGATAGAAGCCCATCAGCAAGCTGATGATGGTGGACTTGCCGCTGCCGGTATGGCCCACCAGCGCCAGCATCTGGCCCGGTTTTGCGGCAAAACTGACCTCCCGCAGCACCTGCTGCTCACCATCGTAGGAGAAGCTCACCCGCTCGAAACTGACCCGCCCTTCCAGCGGGCGCAGCTCGCCCTCGGTGCTCTCGCGGGTTTCATCGAGCAGGGCAAAGACCCGCTCCCCCGCCACCATCGCCTGCTGCAGCTGGTTAAGCTGGTTGGTCATCTCGATGAGCGGCTCGATCATCCGGCCCAGATAGCTGATAAATGCGTAGAGCACACCCACCTGAATGGCACCAGTGCTGCTCAGTCCCTCGTGGGCAAACAGCGCCAACAGGCCAATCAGCACCATCATGTAGAAGAGATCGATGAGCGGACGCAGCAAAATGCCGTTGATCTTGAGGCTCTTGATCCGTGCCGACCAGTGCTGCTGATTCACCTCGGCAAAGGCGTTGGCAAAGTAGCGCTCCTGCACCATCGCCTGGATCACCGGCATCCCCTGCAGCGACTCGTTGAGGCGGCTGTTGATGTCGGAGAGCAGGCTGCGGGTCGCTCGCACCACCGGCACACTCAGTTTCTGGTAGAGCCACATCACCCCGCCCACGGCGGGCAGCAACAGGGAGCAGACCAGCATCAGCCGCAGATCCAGCAGCGCCATGGAGATGAGGATGCCGCACAAGAGCACCACCTTTTGCACCAGCAAGCCGATCACCTGCACATAGAGGTTCATGATCGCCTCGGTGTCGTTGGTGATGCGGGAAATCAGCGAGCCAGAGCGATGCTTGTCAAAGTAGCTAGCTGGCAAGCGGATGGCGGTGGCAAATACCTGCTCGCGCAAAGTTTGCACCACCGCCTGAGCGATGCGGTTAAAGCGCAGGGATTGCAAATAGAAGCCAGCCGCCGAGAGCACCTGCAAACCCAGATAGCCCGCCGCAATCAGGGCAATGGTGGGCAGCACGATATTGCGTGGCGCCAGATAGTCATCGATAAAAAGCTTGATCAGCAGCGGTCCGGCCACTTCGGCGCCGGTGGCAAGCAGCAAACAGATCCCCGCCTGAATAAGCCAGCGAGGATACTGGGCGCAGTAAGCGAGCAGTCGTTTAATGGTCGGATTCACAGGCTCTCCTCCACCGCTTCTTCGAGACGCTGATAACGCACCATATCTGCGTACCAGCCATTGTGCGCCATCAGGGCACCGTGATGACCCCGCTCGCTGACGGCCCCCTGCTCCAGCACCAGGATCTCGTCGGCCTGCTCCACCGCCGTCATGCGATGGCTGACCAGGATCAGGGTGCGACGATGGGCCTTGAGGGCGTGCAGAATTTGCTGCTCAGTGTGGGCGTCCACCGCCGAGAGCGCATCGTCAAGCACCAGAATGGGCACCTCCAGCAGCAGAGCACGGGCAATGGCCAACCGCTGTTTCTGGCCGCCGGAGAGGGTCACCCCTTTCTCCCCGACCTCGGTCTCATAACCCTTGGGGAAACGCACGATATCATCGTGGACACAGGCAATGCGCGCCACCCGTTCGACCTCCTCGCGGCTCGCATCGGGTTTGCCGAGGGCGATATTGGCGGCGATAGTGGTGGAAAACAGGAATGGCTCCTGCGGCACATAGGCAAACTGGCTGCGCAGTGTGGCGAGCGGCAGCTGGTCAATCGGAACGCCACCCATGACAATCGAACCGTGAGTCGGATTGGCAAGGCGCATCAACAGCTTGAGCAGGGAGCTCTTGCCTGCCCCGGTGCGCCCCACCACCCCGAGCATCCCCCCTTGCTTGAGGGTAACGTCGATATTCGCAAGCAGGGTGCGCTGCTCGAGTTGATAGCTCACCCCTTTGATCTGCAAAGGAAAGGCAGAGGTAAACACCGCCGGCTGGGCGGGCTCTTCGATATCGCTGCGCTCCCCCAGCAGGCTTTCGATACGGGAGTAGGCGGCGCTGCCCCGCTCGATGATGTTGAACAGCCAGGCGATGGCAAACATCGGCCAGATCAGCTGGCCGAGGTACATGGTGAAGCTGGTGAGCTCACCCAGAGTCAGCTCATCGCGCAGCACCAGCACACTGCCCCCCGCCACCGCGAGGAAGTAGGAGCAACCGATACAGAGGTAGATGACCGGATCGAACTTGGCATCGATGCGGGCCACCGCCATATTGCGCTCCCCCGCCTGTTTGGTCAGCTCGGCAAAGCCTTCATCTTCCAGCGATTCAACCGCATAGGATTTCAACACCCGCACGCCGGAAAGAGCCTCCTGGGTCTTGTTGTTGAGCCTGGAGAAGGCCCCTTGCGCCGCCTTGAACTGGGTGTAGATCTGGGTGCCGAAGCGGTTCATGAAATAGGCCATCACCGGCAGCGGCAGCAAGGAGACCAGCGTCAACTGCCAAGAGTACTGGCTGCACATGATGGAGAGCACCAATACCCCGACCATGATGGAGTCCACCAGAGTCAGTACCCCTTCGCCAGCGGTCATCTCCACAGCCTGAATGTCATTGGTGGCATGGGCCATCAAATCGCCGGTACGGTGGCGCTGATAAAAATCGGGGCTCATCCGGGTGAAATGGCTGAAAAGGCGATTGCGCAACACATAGGCCAGACGGTAAGAGGCACCGAACAGCATCACCCGCCAGACGTAGCGCAGCAGATAAATCAGCACACCCAGACCAAACAGCCCCGCCAGATAGCGCATCAGGGTACCATTGTCGAGACCGCCCCTGGTGATGCCATCAACCACCCAGCCCACCACTTTGGGCGGAATAACGGTCAACAGGGCCACCATCAGTAGCAGGGAGATGGCAGCCAGATAACGGGGCCACTGCTCCTTGAAAAACCAGCTCAATCGTAGAAATACGCTCACACCACCAACCTTTAGCGCTCTCTGCCCGTGACCGCTCCAAGGAGCGGCCATCAGAGAAGCCACGCAGAAATAGAACAATGAAAACAATCGCCTCCGGCTGGAGGCGATTTGAACGAAAGCTCATCATATCCCGAACCGGGATGGTTGAGAATAATTACTATTTAATTCACTGTGACATGCGATCATCCCCTGATGAATAGGGATTATACGAATTTTCATGCTGCTCACCGGTCAACAGGAAGTGTGACACCTCTTCCCGGGTCTGGCTGAAGACCTGTTGCAACTGCTCCAGATCCGCCTCGCTCAGCACCTCGTTTTGCCGCAGGCGCCACTCCAGCTCGCCAGCCACCAATTGCAGACGGGCCGCCGAGATATTGGCAGACACCCCCTTGAGGGTGTGCAGTAGCTTGCTGGCCACCTCGGGCTGCTGACGGCGCAAGGCGGAACGGATCTCCCACAGATCGTCCTTGTGCTCCGACATAAACAGCTTGAACAGGATCTGCAATGCCTCCTTGTCCTGCTCCAGCCGCTTGAGGGCATCCTGCAGATCGAGGATCCCCATCATATCCGGCGGTTTCACCTCCATGATCCCCGCCTGCTCCACCCCTTGCGGCTTCACCCACTGCAGCAGGTTGTTGTAAAGATCCAGCTTGCTCACCGGCTTGGTGACGTAACCATTCATCCCCACCCCCAGGCAGCGCTCCTTGTCTCCATGCATGGCGCTGGCAGTGAGGGCTATGATGGGCACATCGTGCTTGTCGACCATTTTGCGGATCTGGCGGGTGGCATCGAGTCCGTCCAGCACCGGCATCTGCAGGTCCATCAGGATCACGTCAAAAGGCTGCTCGGCAACCCGCTCCACCGCCTCGCGACCATTGTTAACCACGCACACTACCGCATCGACCCGACGTAGATATTCGATGATGAGCTGCTGATTGACCCGGTTGTCTTCGGCCAACAGCACTCGGGTACCCTGCAACAGGGATTTGAAGTGCTGCTGATCCCCCTGAGCCTCTGCCTTGCGCAGATTGAGTTCATAAGAGCTGCCATTGAGCAACTCGTCCACCTTGGCCAGCAGGGCATTCTCGGTCATCGGCTTGGGCAGAAAATGGGTCAGCCCCATGCTGTCCATCCGGGCGTGCAGCCCCTCTCTGGCCCAGGCGCTGATCATCAGGATGGGGATCCGCCGCCACTGGCTGTGCTGATACATCTCCAGCGCCAGATCGAGTCCATCCTCCTGCCCCATGCGCCAGTCGAGGATTGCCAACCGCAGATTGGGCCCCTCTTCACGCAATAATTGACGGGCACGGGAAAGGGAGTTGACCGGCAGCACTCGCACACCCGCCCGAGTCAGGATGTCCCGAGCCAGATCCAGCACCAGTTCGTTGTCATCCATCACCATCACCAGCGGCTGGTTTTCGAAGAAAACTTTCCGTCCAGCCACACCGTAGACCGCCTGCGCCATCGGGATATCGAACTTGAACAGAGAGCCGACGCCAGGCTTGCTCTCTACGGTGATCCGCCCCCCCATCAGCTCCACCAGCCGCTGGGAAATATTGAGCCCAAGACCCGAGCCGCCATATTTGCGGGTATTGCCCGCCTCCAGCTGGGTAAACGCCTGAAACAGTTGGGTCTGCTTCTCTTCGGCAATGCCGATGCCGGTATCGCGCACACTGAAGCGGATCCGCATTGGATGGGAGTTGGCCAGATCGATGGAGACTTCGACCTCACCACGTTCGGTGAATTTGATGGCATTGTTCACCAGATTGACCAGAACCTGCCCCAGCCGCAGAGGATCCCCACGCAAGAAGACAGGCACCTCCGGCGATTTGCGAATGATCACCTCCACATGTTTGCGCTCCGCCAGATCGGCAAACATGCCCGCCAGCGAGTCGAGCTGCTCGCTGAGATCGAAGTCGATCTCCTCCAACGTCAGCTTGCCGGACTCCACCTTGGTCAGATCGAGAATGTCGTTGATAAGCAGCAGCAAGGTATCTGATGAAGACTTTATCTTGCCCAGATAGTCCCGTTGTTGCTGATCCAGCTCGGTCTGCAGTGCCAGTGAGCTGAAACCGATGATGGCATTCATGGGGGTGCGGATCTCGTGGCTCATATTGGCCAGAAAATCGCTTTTGGCCTGTGCCAGCAAGGCCGTCTGACGGGACAACTCGCTCAACTTCTGATTACGACGCCATAGGGTATAGGCCACCAGCACAAAACTGATCAAGGCACCGCCAAGCACCATTAAATAGAAGCGGTTCAGCAATGATGAAGCCCGCTCCAGCTTATCCATCTTCCAGCGCACCAGGTTATCGCTCACCTGCATATCGATGAGACGATGGCGCAGGGTATGATAAGCCATCACCTGACGACTCAAATCCTTGCTCAGGTTAACCAAGGTGATCACCTCGGGTTGCGAGCCGTAATGGGAAGCAAGAGCACGCTGCAACAAGCTCAGCTGTTGCTGATACTGGTTATCGGCGCTGTGTTGCAAAAAATGGCTGAGTTGGGCCAACTCATTGAGATCACGATGCAAGAGGCTCTCTGCCGGCGTGATAGCGCGTACCTTCTCAAGCTGATGCTGAAAGGGTTGCACGATATATTCCACCGCCTTTTCCATGCTGTACAGTCTGGCCAGCTCCATCTGGTAGAGATCCAAATCCTGCAGCAACCTCTGTGAAAGAGGCGTTTGCTCAACCTCAGCATCACTACGAACCCTGTGAACAAAGCTATCGAGGATACCGGATAACTGGACGAGCCGTTGCTGAACATTGCTATCATTGGCACTCTCACGACCAAGCAGGTAAACACTGTCGGTGTTGATCCGGTTCAGCACTGCCTCCGCTGCCTGATTCAGGCTGTATGCACGCTGCTGTTGACTAAGCAGTTGCCAGCAAAGAACCGAGAAGCCGAGCAACAAGGCAGCAACAAGCAGCTGTACCACAGGGCTCTTCCGTGATCCTTTATTCATCCCGTTTTGACTCTCTACTTATAATGGCCGCTGAATTGTCCGGCTTGAGCAGAGCTCGGAGTGGAAGTGTCCACCCCAGCCGAGCGCTGTGTTAACGTTATTTCACTATTTTAACTCTGGCACTATTTTCATCACAGCCACCAGAACCGATCTTCAAGGAGACTATTATGTCATTTATCACTACTTATTGTAGCCACTGCTTTACAAGAAACCGCCTGCCCTCCACCCATGTAACCCACTCCGCCAAATGTGGGCACTGCAAGGCGTCCCTGTTCAGCCAAACCCCTTGCCTCGGGAAGGCGGATAACTTCGATACCCTGATCAACTCCGATATTCCGGTCGTTGTCGATTTTTGGGCCAGCTGGTGCGGCCCTTGCCAGCAGTTTGCTCCAGTATTTCATGATGTTGCCCATGAACTCGAACCACGGATGCGCTTTGTCAAAGTCGATACCGAGCAGCAGAGCACCATTGCCGCCCGTTACGCCATTCGCAGCATCCCCACCCTGATGGTCTTCAAACAGGGTAAAGTGGTGAACCAGATAAATGGATCCCTGCCCAAGAACATGTTCAAGCAGTGGCTGGAACAGTTCATGGATGTTTAACTTATGTTTCAGCAATGTTTGATTTATGTATTTATTTCCTCATTTTTATCAATGAGTGTGTGAGTAGAGACTGATTTTCAATATGTGAGCCTGTTTCAAACAAGTGAATGGATGTAATCTCGGCAACACAAAAACAACCATAAATTAACCGAGAGAACGATATGCACACATCGGCTGTACCCGCTACTCCATCTCGTTGGCTGGATATCAAGACCGGGATCGTGATCCTGGATCTGCTCCTGCTATGCATCATGCTCGCTTGGCTCCCTTTTGATCCTATGGTCAACAAGGGGCTGGGCATTCTGGTCTTTATAGCTATTCTCTGGCTGACCGAAGCGGTCAACATCACTATCACCGCGATCTCCATCCCGGTACTTGCCACCCTGCTCGGGGTGTTTGATATGAGCAAGTCGTTGACCGACTTCGCAAACCCGGTGTTGTTCCTCTTCTTTGGCGGTTTTGCCCTGGCGGCAGCGCTATCCAAACAGGGGCTAGACACCCAGATTGCCGGTAAGGTGATGCAGCTCGCCAAGGGACACCTCGGCTGGGCTGCCATCGTACTCTTCAGTATTACTGCGGCACTCTCCATGTGGATCAGCAATACCGCTACCGCCGCCATGATGATGCCGCTGGCCCTTGGCATGCTCAAAGGTCTCGACATTCACAAGGAGCGCCGCACACTGGTCTTCGTATTGCTTGGTGTTGCCTACAGCGCCAGTATTGGCGGCATCGGCACCCTGGTAGGCAGCCCGCCCAATGCCATTGCGGCCGCCCAGATGGGGCTGGGCTTCACTGACTGGCTGAAATTTGGCATTCCTGTTGTCCTCATCTTCATGCCAGTAGGCATCGGGCTGCTCTATCTGGTAACCCGCCCCAACCTCTCACATCAGGTCAGCACAGAGCGAGTGACCATAGAGTGGACCGGCCAACGCAAGGTGACCATGCTGATATTTCTGACCACAGTGCTGTTGTGGATTGGCTCCCAGCCTATTGCCCAGGCGCTGGGAGGAATACCTCAATTTGATACACTGATCGCCATGGGAGCCATCATCGCCATCGCCGTCAGCCGGGTAGCTAGCTGGGATGACATCAACCAGAACACCGACTGGGGAGTACTGATGCTGTTTGGTGGCGGCTTGACCCTGAGCGCCATCCTTAAGCAGACCGGGGCCAACGCCTTCCTGGCGGAGCACCTATCCAACGGTCTGGCCACCATGCCGATCTTCGTCATCCTGCTCTGTCTTGCCACCTTCGTGGTGTTCCTGACCGAGCTGGTATCCAACACCGCTACCGCCGCTCTGCTGGTTCCACTGTTTGCCGGAGTCGCAGAGGCACTGGGAGTCTCTCCCATTGTCGTATCCGTGCTGATCGCTGTCGGTGCCTCATGCGCTTTCATGCTGCCAGTGGCTACCCCGCCCAACGCCATTGTCTTCGCCAGCGGCCATATCCAGCAGCGTGAAATGATGCGGGCCGGCCTGGTGCTGAACCTGGTCTTCACCGTCATTTTGACCCTGCTTGCCTATTTTATGGGCGACATACTGCATTGATGGCTGGTGGCTCGCTCGCCGGGCTCCTCAATCAACACCAGGTTCCAACAAAGCCCCGTATCATCGGGGCTTTCTCTTTTCCTGCACCCCAACGGCCATCTGTCACATCCCTGACCATCGTCAGCTTGTGCCATGCGACAGCAGCGAGAGTACACATGATGATGACTTCAGACTTATGAGCGATACGGGTGCCATGAGATGAGGTGTTCCCGGGAAAGGCTGGTAATAACGACATTAAAATAATATGTGATGCCCTGTACATCTATCACAGATGATCAAGCTTTTTGCAAATGGTGTACAAATATTTACGAATCCAAGCAGCTATAAAAAAACCCCGCATAGCGGGGTTCTCATATTAAGAGGTGATCAACCGATGTTGCAGGGTTTCAGCTTCCAGATACGATCCACATAGTCCTGGATGGAACGGTCTGAGTTGAACTTACCCATGGTGGCCGAGTTGATGATAGCCTTCTTCGCCCACAGTGCCGGATCCCGATACCAGGTATCGATCAGCTTGTGTGCATCCGAGTAGGACTGGAAGTCCGCCAAGGTCAGGTAAGGGTCTCCCCCTTCCAGCAAAGAGCGCTTGATGGAGGCCAGCTCACCCGGACGACCCGGCGTGAAGTAGTCGGTATCAAACCAGTCCAGCACGGCCTTGAGCTCGGAGTTGGCATAGTAGAAGTCGTACGGATTATAACCGCGCGCCTTCAGCGACTTCACTTCGTCCACGTTCAGACCGAAGATGGCACAGTTTTCGGCCCCCGCCTCTTCGGCGATCTCGATGTTGGCTCCATCCAGCGTCCCGATGGTGATTGCTCCGTTGAGTGCCATCTTCATGTTGCCGGTACCGGATGCTTCGTAACCAGCAGTAGAGATCTGCTCGGAGACATCTGCCGCCGGGATCAACTTCTCGGCCAGACTCACGCGGTAGTTCGGCATGAACACCACTTTCAGCTTGCCCTGGATACGAGCATCGTTGTTGACCCGATCCGCCAGCTTGTTGATGGCATAGATGATGTCTTTGGCCAGCTTGTAACCGGGCGCCGCTTTGGAGCCGAAGATAAACACACGCGGATGCATGTCATAGTCCGGGTTGGCCAGCAGACGACGATAGAGTGCCATGATGTGAATAAGGTTCAGTTGCTGTCGCTTGTACTCGTGCAGACGCTTGATCTGAACGTCAAAGATCGCCTCGGCACTGACATCGATACCGGTTTCGTCTTTGATGACCTTGACCAGCTTCTCTTTGTTATGACGTTTGATGGTCATGAACTGCTGCTGGAACGCCTTGTCGTCGGCAAATTTCACCACGCCACGCAGTTTGTCCAGTTGCAGCGGCCACTCCTTGCCCACCACTTCGTTGTAGAGACCCGCCAGCTCCGGGTTGCAGGCCAGCAGCCAGCGACGCGGGGTTACCCCGTTGGTCACGTTGCACATTTTTTCCGGCCACAGCTCGGCATACTCGGGGAAGAGATCTTCCTTCACCAGCTTGGAGTGGATCTCGGCCACACCGTTCACCTTGGACGAACCGATCACGCACAGGTTGCCCATGCGAACCTTGCGCACGGCCCCCTCTTCGATGATGGAGAGCTTGGCCTTGATGGCGTCGTTGCCCGGCCACTTGGGCTCCACCAACTCGTTCAGGAAGCGGGCGTTGATCTCGTAAATCACCTCCAGATGGCGAGGCAGTACTTTCTCGAACAGGCTGACCGACCACTTCTCCAGCGCTTCCGGCAGCAGAGTGTGGTTGGTATAAGAGAAGACCTGATAGCAGATAGTCCAAGCGGCATCCCAGTTCAGATCTTCCTCGTCAACCAGCACCCGCATCAGTTCCGGGATGGCGACAGTCGGGTGAGTATCGTTGAGCTGAATAGCAATTTGCGCGGCAAAGTTGCTGAAGTCACTGCCATGGACCCGCTTGTAGCGGCGCATGATGTCCTTGATGGAGCAAGCACAGAAGAAGTACTGCTGGATCAGACGCAGCTCTTTACCGGCATCGGTCTCATCGTTCGGATACAGCACCTTGGAGATGGTCTCGGCCTGGGCTTTCTCAGCCTGGGAGTCGATGTACCCCCCGGCGTTGAACACGTCCCAGTCGAAAAACTCGGAGGCGCGGGATTCCCACAAACGCAGGATGTTGACGGTGTGACCGCCAAAACCGACCACAGGAATATCCCAAGGCACCCCTTTAATCTTGCGACCGGCGTGCCATACCTTCTTCAGGCCGCCATTGTCACCAAACACGGTCTCGACGTAGCCATAGAGCGGCACTTCTTGCACCGACTCGGGGCGGCAGATCTCCCAGGGGTTGCCATATTCACGCCAAGAGTCCGGACGCTCGATCTGGCGGCCATCCTGGATTTCCTGACGGAACAGACCGTGTTCGTAGTGGATACCGTAACCAACCGCCGGATAGTTCAGAGTGGCCAGCGAGTCGATAAAGCAGGCAGCCAGACGACCCAGGCCGCCGTTGCCAAGTGCCATGTCCGGCTCTTGTTCGCACAGGTCGGTCAGTTCCAGACCGAGTTCGCCCAGCGCCTCTTCGCAAGTCTTGTAGAGGGAGAGGTTGTGCAGGTTGTTGGAAGTCAATCGTCCCATCAGGAATTCAGCAGAGAGATAGTGAATCGCACGAGTATCTTTCTTGAAATGAGTCTGCTGAGTGCGGGTCAGGCGCTCGTACACCTGTTCATTGACAGCCGCAGCAGTGGCTTTCCACCACGCTTCGGGAGAGGCTTTCTGTTCGCTTGTTCCCAAGGTAGAACGCAGGTGACGCACGATACTCGCCTTGAGCTGATCTTTATCCAGTTGGAGATCCTGGTCTGTCTTCTTCTTGGTAGCCATAAACCATATTCCTTCGTTACAAATAAAATTGTTATCCCGCTTGCGGGACCGGCGCTGTTGTTATCTCAAAATATGTACCGGCGTGAGAATACTAACTAAAGCGGCAGAATTAAAAGTTAACGCAAGTCACACTTTAACCGATAAAAACAGCCTGAAAAGCTTGAAAACCCTTTCCTTAAATTGATCGCACAAAAACAAACATTCCCTTTATTATCAAAAGCTTAATGAAAAAATAAAAATATTCTGGCATGAATAGGTTTTCAAAGATTGCCAAGCCTTGAAAATCCCTGAAAATAGGCAGCAAGACGGCACATTGAAACCGGTTTCAATGTGCCTGAAAAATTACCGTATAAATATGAAGCAATCATTGCATCCTTAAAGATGTGCTTTGAACTGATTGCTCAATGGATCGTAATGGTACCCAATCTGATCCAGACGCCCTGCCAACTGCTCTTCACTCATATCGTAATAGGCCAGCAACTCCTCCAACCCGTCACACTCAAGCCTTAGCTTCTCATTGATGATGCCCAGCAAGATGTTGGCATCAAGACGTTGCAAGGTACTGATATCCATGGCGGCACCTCCTGTAAATGACCTGTATAACCATGGGCGGTTACGCAAGGTTTGTCCATAGTACGAAAAACACCCAGCCAGTTTTATATTAAATAACTTTTAAAAACATAGTCTTACTAACGTCACATGCCAACACCATCACATTTTTCAGCAAAAACACCTTGTCACTGCCACAGGATAGAACTACTGTACACACATACAGCTTGGATATTCATACAGGAATCCCATATATGAACCAGCCCCTGCACTCACTGCCCTTTGCGATGAATCGTGTCATGAGCAAGCCCTGGCCAACCAGAACCGCCTGCAAAGCGGAGTTGGCTCATTATGGTGTAACTATCCAGTCTGATGATCAGTTTCTGAGCGAGCTGACAAAGCTTGGGGAGGCTCATACCGGCTGGATCTTGTTGATCGCCCCGCCGGGACGCCCCACAGTCAGCCGTCTGGAAGAGCGAGGTATCGATCCCAAGAGAGTGCTGGTGGTACATAGCCCCAAAATCAAGAACTGGCAGCAAACCCTGGAGCGCAGTCTGGGCAATGGTCACTGCGCCGCCGTATTTACCTGGCTACCCGAGCAGATCGAGCTGGATCACGTCAAGCTGCAGCGACTGGGACAGCAATCTGGCGTACTCACCCGCTTCTTTGGCGCGAAACGCACTAACCTCGACACACCTCTGCTGGCCTATTCAGAGCAAGATATCTATCTCAATCATTAAGACAAAAAACGAACGCCTACGCAGGCTCTCCCGCGGGTCGCAGCGACAGAAGGGCGCAAACAATATGTGACCAGCGGCTTTATTTGAAAGACAAGCGTGCAACAGCCTGACGGTAGGCATCGGAGATCATTTGACCCTGCTTGCTGCAAGCAGACAAACATCAAAAGATGTAACGGATCAAGAAGCAGAAAATAAAACCTGAACTGGACAATCATGCAGCCCAAGTATTCAAACCTGTGGGACTTCCTGCCCACCAGCGAACCCGTTTGAGCAATATGATGAGGCTGAAAGTCATTGCATTCATTTGAGCTGATCACGACAAATTTCCCCCCGGAGTGACCCTCTCCTTGAAATACCGGGTAACAAGGGGTATAACCACGCGTTTTATCAGGTGTAATAAGTGAGCGGTATGATGCAAGCCCCCTTTTGGCAGACCAAGAGTCTGCAGCAGATGACTGAATCCGAATGGGAATCCCTCTGCGATGGTTGCGGAAAATGCTGCCTCAACAAGCTGATAGATGAAGATACAGACGAACTGGTTTTCACCAATGTCGCCTGCAATTTGCTTAACACCAAGACCTGTCAGTGCTCTGATTACGCCAATCGTTTCAAAAAAGAGCCTGACTGTCTGCAGATCACCCATGACAAGATCACCGAATATGACTGGCTCCCCTCAACCTGCGCATATCGCCTGCTGTCTGAAGGTGACGCTCTTCCAGAGTGGCATCCTCTGCTGACCGGCAGTCGTTCCGCGATGCATCAGGCTGGTCAATCCGTCCGTGGCAAAGTCATTCACGAGGATCAGGCGGGTGAATGGATCGATCACATCATCACTTGGGCCAGCTGACACGCTCAACCCGCTATTCTCCAGAGACAAGGGCTGCACAATGTGCAGCCCTTGTTGTTTCTGCAAGCAGGGTTTGTAGCTTCACACATATCTGGCTGGCTAAACCAGACCACCTCCAAGCTGCGCATTGAGAGAGATAGAGGCAGAAGCAGAGGCAGAGGCAGAGGCAGAGGCAGAGGCAGAGGCAGAGGCAGAGGCAGAGGCAGAGGCAGAGGCAGAGGCAGAGGCAGA
>NZ_JAAKPX010000029.1:0-66763 GCF_049172135.1 Aeromonas sp. 603079
CATTTTTTATTACTCTTATTGAGGATGGTGTTGATATAGGCTGTTCATCACTCCAACCACGTTCATCAAATAAAAAACCTGGTTATCAATAAATATATCTCCATGATTTTTCCATGCATGGAATCCTAATCTTATCTTTTGCACATCCTTGGATACGTTGAATTCACTATAAGGCTTTCTAGAATCAACATATCTATAATAACCAACCGCTTTAGAATGATAAAGATCATGTTTTTTGGATGTTATATTATTATTTTTATTATCATAAATTTCTACACGCATTACCGCTTGCTCATGATTTTTTATATCATCAATGCTCTCGGTAAATAGTCTATGCAGAACGCTGAATGTTTTGAGCTTATCAAGACTGAACTCATACCATAAAACGTTCTTATCGAGGCGAATAGGATTTATTCCTAACTTACAAAAATTAACCAATGGTATATCAATGTTATGGTTTTTCGTTGCGGAAATAGATGAGTTTATCCTTTCATCTTGCCGCTTTATCTCAGATTTGATATTAAGAATCTTACTAGGTAATTTTATAAGTGCACTAAAGCTCCCTTTTGACTTGATAAGTGCATTTCCAAGTCTATAGGAATAGCTATTTTTTAACTTTTCATTGATGACTCTGATTGTCTCTAATTCACTAAGTGCCTTCTCATACTCGACAACTAGTTTGTTAAGCTGAGAAGATGTCTGTTCTATATTTTCTTTCATCACAGTCCCGTAAAAATATCTCATGCTCACTTATAATATTAGAAGCATTTATATGAATAAACCTTAAAGAAAGTGAGTGATTGACAATGTTAATATATTACTTTAAATAGTACATACACTATAATCACTCACTATTGCTTAGACTAAGTTGACTAATCTAGTTAGGTATTTATAACTGAGTGATCATATTGAGACAGCATTCACGACATCGATAAACTTGGCTGAATTAATATCTGACCTCTGGATACCAATAAACCCTTTATGCTTGACAAGAATCAATACAACATCTGCCTGTTGTAATGCATTAGACAAAGATACCAAGGTGACATTGTTGCGATTTTCCAATACAGCAGGCAATGTTTCGATATTCGGTTCCACCGCCAGAATTTGATAGGCAGGGTTGTTGGCCAAGGTCTTGGTGATATCCAGCGCCGGGCTCTCGCGCAGATCGTCGATATCCGGTTTGAAGGCCAGACCCAGACAGGCAATTTTCGGGTTGCTCAGGCCGGCAACCGCTTTTTCCACCTGCTCCACCACATAGTGCGGCTTGTAGTCGTTGACCAGGCGAGCTTGATGGATGATTTTGGCAGTGTCAGGATTCTGATTGACGATAAACCAGGGATCGACTGCGATGCAGTGGCCCCCCACGCCGCAACCCGGTTGCAGGATATTGACGCGCGGGTGACGGTTGGCCAAGGAGATCAGCTCCCATACATTGATACCTTGCTGGTCACAGATCAGCGACAGTTCGTTGGCAAAGGCGATATTGACATCACGGAAAGCGTTCTCGGTCAGCTTGCTCATCTCGGCGGTGCGCGCTTCGGTGGCAATGCACTCACCCTTCTTGACAAACATCTTGTAGACCTGAGTGGCGGCTTCGGTACTGGCCTTGTCCATGCCACCGATGATGCGATCGTTCTCCACCAGCTCGCGGATCACCTGACCGGGCAACACGCGCTCCGGGCAGTGGGCAACAAAGATGTCAGGGGTCTGGCCTTCTGCCACTGTGTGCGGGAAGGTCAGATCGCTGCGCTCTTCGGCCAGCCATTTGGCCATCTGTTCGGTGGCCCCCACCGGAGAAGTGGACTCCAGCACCACCAGATTGCCTTTCTCCAGCATGGGTGCCAGGGCACGGGAAGCACTCTCGATATATTTCAGATCCGGTTCGTGATCTTCACCCTTGAACGGAGTCGGTACGGCAATCAGGAAGGCATCCGCTTTCTGCGGGCAGGTATGGGCGCTCAGGTGGCCATCCTGCACCGCTTGCTTGACCAAATCTTCCAGGCCCGGTTCCACGATATGGATCTTGCCCTGGTTGATGGTATCTACCGCATGCTGGTTGACATCGACTCCGATAACCCGAATGCCGTTGCTGGCGATGACTGCAGCTGTTGGCAAACCGATATAACCCAGACCAACGACGGAGATGGTTTCAAATTTCATTATTTTGTGCTCTCAAAAGTAAAAAAGGGACATAATGCATGCCCCCAAGGACAGGTATGTAATCTGTAAATCAGGCCACTTGCAGGCTGCTGTCAATCTGCTGACCGAGGGCGCCGCTCAGACCGATGACGGCCTCGACGATGCGCTGACTGGTTCTGCCATCCCCATAGGGGTTGTTGGCATGGCTCATCACCTGGTAGGCCAGCTCGTCATCCAGCAGGCGAACGGTTTCTGCAACGATCGTCTCGTCACAGGTCCCCACCAGACGAACTGTTCCGGCCTTGACAGCAGCAGGACGCTCTGTGGTGTCTCGCATGCACAGCACCGGTTTGCCCAGGGTGGGTGCCTCTTCCTGAATACCGCCCGAGTCGGTCAGGATCAGGTAGCTCTGCTTCATCAGATAGACGAACGGCAGGTAATCTTGCGGCTCGATCAGATGCACATTGTCGAGCCCCTTGAGGTTGCGGTTGACCGGCTCTTGTACGTTGGGGTTGAGATGAACCGGATAGACGATTTGCACATCATCCCGCTGGGCCAGCACGGAGAGCGCCTTGCAGATCCGTTCAAAGCCATCACCGTGATTCTCGCGGCGATGACCGGTGACCAGGATCAGCTTCTTGCTCTTGTCGAGGAAAGGGAAGCGCGCGGCCAGCTCAGCCTTCATGCCATGGTTTTTATCAATGCGTTGGGAAACCTCAATCAGGGCGTCGATCACCGAGTTACCGGTGACGAAGATGGTCTCCGGAGCGATGTTCTCCATGATGAGGTTTTTCAGCGAGCTGATCGTCGGGGTGTAGTGTTGATCGGCGATGCCGCCAGTCAAACGACGCATCCCCTCTTCCGGCCAGGGAGAGTAGATGTTGCCGGTGCGCAGCCCAGCTTCAACATGGCCAACTGCGATACGGTGGTAGTAGGCAGCCAGTGTCGCCGCAAACGACGTAGCCGTGTCACCGTGCACCAGAATGCGGTCCGGTTTGAACTCGGCAAAAACAGGTTTGAGCCCCTGCAAGATGGCGGTCGTGACATCGGTCAGATCCTGGCCCGGCTTCATGATGTTGAGATCATATTCCGGCTCAATTTCGAACAGGTTGAGAACCTGATCCAGCATCTCCCGGTGTTGCCCGGTAACACAAACCCTGACGTCAACCTTGCGATTAGCCTGGAAAGCCTTGACGATAGGGGCCATCTTGATGGCTTCCGGTCTGGTACCAAAAACGATCAATACTCGCTGCGCCTTAATTGGCATAATAATCACTCCCGTGTGAGCTAATTGGTTTTATCTATCCGAAATTAACTAATAAAGACTGAGTTCACTGTTGAGCTGTGTCAGCCTGTGTTGCCAGGTGTGTTGGGCCAGCACGATTTCCATCGCGTTTTGACCCAATTCGTCTCTTAGTCGAACATTATTTTGTAATTGTTCACACCATTCGCGCGCCGCAGCACCATCCTGCACTGCGACAATGCTCTTGCCAAAAATGTTATCCATGGCGATCGAAGGGGTGCTGATAATAGGGCAGCCAGCAGCGGCCAATTCAAACACCCGACGGGATAGCATTGTTGAAGATTGACTAATCGTATTGAAGTTTAAATATATTTGATATTTCTGATATGCCTTGGCAACCGACATTTGAGTGATCGCAGGTTTACAGTAAGGTTGTAGTTGCTCAGGATAGCTGCAGCCATTTCCCTTCTGCCAAAACCGGTCAAAAATAATCAGTTTTTTATCTCGCAATGCCAGAAGAATATCTTCTTGAGCCCTGCTTCGCTCAGCCAGCTCATTACCATAATAGCCCCCCAGAAATGCGACCTCCGGACCCCGCACTCCCTTCTCTGCAGGGTGATACCAGCGTGGCTGGGCAGCAAACATCAGCACACCGACATGCTGAAAACGCTGATGGGGGAGCGCATGATAGCGCCTCAGTGAGCCGGAATCCGTAGTGTATACCACATCAAACAACGCGGCCGCATCAGCAAAGCGTTCGAAGTGAAACGGATCCTCTTTGTTCCAGAAAATTGTTGTGATTTTCCGCTTGTGGCAGAATTCCAGCAACCTGCGTAGCTCTGGTTTATTGGGCGAACTATGGGCATAACTGGCTATTTTCCCTTTCCAGCTATCTTTATAACCACGCCAGGCTGATTCGACAAATAAAAAGTCAGGTTTGAAAAACCTTAACTTCCATTGCCAATCTATCGGTGTTATTTGAATTAAATCTGCGTCTGGAGCCAAACTGAATGTAGTAAACTGGTCGGCCACTAAAGCAATACATGGTCGTTTATTATTGCCCAAAGAAATTGTTCCACATATATAATTAAGTGAAAATTATAGCCACCTATTATCTACATAGCGTGGAATATGAACAGCATGCAGGTTTTATCAAAAACCAATAAGTTTTTATAAAGTCGTTGCTTGGCTATATTCTGACAGGCAGACCTCAATCCTCAACGTTATCTCTTTGGCAGATGATATTCTCATCTGCCAAGAATACAGATCTGACCTATCTTGCATCACCTTATCAATCCTGGTGTTCACGCAAGGTCGCCAACCCCATAACAATCAGGCCATAGAAGAGGCAAAGCAGAACACCAATTGTGACCAGGTTATACAAGCGACGTGGGTATTCGGCTTCTTCCGCCAAGGTTGGCTTCGTCACAACCAGCAGGTGTTTCAGCTTGCGATATGCCTCAACGCGGGCTTGCTCCAGACTGATAAGGCCCGTCTTGTAGAGATCAGCAGCCAGAGTGGCCTGGGTTTTCAGATCCATATATTGGGCAGTGATTTCGTTCATTGCCTCAGGTGCCACCTGAGTGCCAGCACCGGCATCATTGGTGGTCAATTTCGCCTTTTCCTGTTTCAGTTGCTTGCTTAACGCATCAACACGACTTTGCACCGATACCACCCCTGGTGCGCTCTCTTTCATATAACTGCGCAATTGCTTCAGTTCTGCCTGCTGGCGCACCAGCTCGGCTTCAATTTCACTGACCACACCAAGGCGTGCAGTGCTGGTCGATTCCGGGCTGATTAGCTGATGGCTATTTTGAAACGCCAGTACCTTGGCTTTCTCTGCCTGCAAGCGTTGATGGGAACGGTTAACCTCTTGCTCGACAAATGCGAGCTGATCCATGGCGACCTGGTGGCCCAGCTTGTTGATAAAACCTTCCGCCTCTTTCAGCATCATGCTCACTACCTGCTGGCCATATACGGGATCAAAAGCCTGCAATTCGATAGTTAATACCCCGGAGAGTTCATCAAGACGCAAGGTCAGGTGATCACGGTAATATTCAAGAAACTCTTCGCGGGTCGCCTCCCCCGATAAACGGGAGAAGAAGTCGGCATCATGGCTTTGGTAGTGCGCTTTGAGCGCCAATTCGCGATCCAGCTTGGCCAGCAGATCCCAAGAGCGCAGGTACTCTTGTACCAGCAATACGTCCTGATGATTGCTACCACCCAGCCCCAGCATAGACAGGGCATCGGGCAACATTTTGATTTGATCTGCCTGCTTGATAATGATGTCACTTCGGCTGACATAACGGTCTGAAGCAATCCCGCCAAAATAGATCGATGCCATGGTAAAGCAGGCTACAACCCACAAAAAGCTGCCCAGTTTCAGACTCTGTTGCCAAGACCTGTGGGCGATTTTATAACCGTTGGAATCAATGAAGAAACGCTTCGGCTCTTTGCCAAGTTTGCGAAGCTTCCGCACGAAGCGTGATGGCTTTTCAATTCTGATAGGTTGTGTCATGTTTAATTGTGCTTATTATAGATTTTGATAAATACGGATCGCATCGTCGATATTGTCAAATACCTCCAATCTGCTATTTCGTAATAAAATACCCATATCACACTGCTGACGCAGGTTTTTCATATCGTGCGACACCATAATCAGGCTGGCAGTTTCACGTTTCTGGTTAAAAACATCGATACACTTCTGCTTAAAACGAGCGTCCCCCACCGAAGTGATTTCGTCAGTCAGATAGATATCGAAATCAAAGGCCATGCTAACCGCAAAGGAAAATTTGGAACGCATACCACTGGAGTATCCCTTGATTGGCAGCTCGAAATGCTGACCGATTTCCGAGAACTCCTTGACCCACTCCTCAACAGCAGCCGTCTCGCGCACCCCATGAATACGGCAAACAAAACGGGTATTTTCACGCCCCGTCATGCTGCCCTGAAAGCCCCCCCCCAATGCCAGTGGCCAGGAGACCCGGCAATGCCGGCTCACCTTGCCACGGTTGGGCATATCCATGCCCCCGAGCAGTCGTAGCAGGGTCGATTTGCCCGCCCCGTTGACCCCCAGAATGCCGATATTGCGATCCTGGGGCAAAGTGAGCGAGACATCGCGCAGCACATAATTACGGCCAAATTTGGTCGGGTAGTACTTGGTAACAGAATCAAGAACGATCATCTGGTTTCACTTTAACTTGCAATCAAGCGACGGTGGCTTAACCGATAGCAACTCATGGCAAAGGTGAGCAGTATCAGGGTGACAGCCGCTAGATACTCCCAACTGACATATGGGCTGCTATAGCCGGCAATCCAGCCACTGCGAATCAGCTCGAGGGCATGCACCAGCGGATTCCATAAAAACCAATGCCTATATTGGGCCGGAATAGTGGCCAGCGGGTACATGACACAAGAGATAAACATCAATGGCATCATCAGCAGACCGAGAAACTTGTCGGCCTCTTGCATCAGGTTGCAGATCACACAAAAAACAATACCGAGAGAAAACGAGAATATCATCAGCAGCAGATAGATAAGTATCACCTGCAGCGGATCGGCGGGGATGGCATCAAAGCCCAGCCAGAGTAACCCTAGGACCAGTATTACTCCCACCATCATCCCCACCATGCTTTCGAGCATAAAACGAGCGATGAAGGTTGAGAATGGGGTGACCTGACGGTAGCAAAACAGCCCCATATTGGAGCTAACTGCCGTTTGCAGTTTGCTCACCACATTTTTAAAAAAGAGAAAAGGCAGATACCCTGCGGTGATAAAGAGTGGTGCTGGCGCTCCGCCAAATCCGCTATGACCGCGCAAGCCAAAGATCAGGCTAAAGGCACCGATCATCAGCAGAGGGTCCAGTAGTGCCCAAGCATAACCCAACCGATAACTACCAAAGCGGGTTTTAAGCTCACGAATAAGCAGGCCAAAGACAACATCTCGCAACACCTGCAGGGATGTGCGCGGCGTTTGATTAAGAATCGGTTTATTCATTAGTTCGCTTTACCCATAGCAGACTCGCCCGTTGGCGAGTCTGCTTTTTCTCATCAAGAAGCGGCTTACTTAATTGCTACGTTAGCAGCCACGGCGATCTGATAGATGATTTGGGTAATATCCTTGACCGATTGCATGGTTTTGCTGTCGACCTTGGGCAACACCAGGATCTGATCACCGGGCTGGACACTCCCCTTATCTTTAAACTCCACCAACCCGTTGGCATGAACCACGGCAATCCGCTGGTCATTCGCACGCTCGGTAAATCCACCCGCCCAGGCCACATAGTCATCGAGAGTTGCATTGGCGTTATAGACCACAGCTTGCGGCATCAATACTTCCCCACCGACCTGGATCAGGTCCGTTCTGTTCGGTATGACAATCTGGTCACCCTGTTCCAACTGAATGTTCGCAACAATCCCCTTGTCTGCGACCACCACCTTGCCAAGAGGCTGGATTTTTCTGGCCTTTTCGACAAAGCGCATCACCAGTTCAGCCTCTTTGGCACGGATCGACGCTTCACCATCCGAGCTGGCAGGAGCAGTAAACACACTGCGTTCCAACCGGTTGAGCGACTCTTCCAACATCTCTTTTTGCCGCGCAGCGACACTCTTGCGCATCAGGTAGATGGATTGGTAATCGGCAAGCTGTGGGTCAATGGGAATATGGTTGAGCAGCTCATGCAGTTTGGTCTGCTTGCGCACAGTGAAATATGAGGGCCCCATATAGCTACCAGCGACCTGCACATCATAAACCTGTGCATGCATGTCATCATTGAACAAGACTTTGTCACCATCCTTAAGCTGGAGGCTGGCAAAATCCTTGTAAGGTAAATAGATGGAGAATGGACCACTTGGACGGTCACCTATCACCCCGACATGACTCACCTTGGCAAGCGGCAGTGCGTAGTTAACCAGCTCCGAGCCTAGCGTATTACGCTGAGTCAATTCGAAACGGAAGGGATTACGAACCTTGCCCGCAACATTTATCATCGGGCCCTGTGGCTCTACCAGGATGACATCCTGATCTTTAAAAGAGAGCTTGGGCATTTTGCCCTGCTGCATGAATTCATACAGATCGATTTTTTGGATGACCTGATTCTGGCGTAATACCTTTATTTGACGATAGCTGCCGCGCTCCGAGTCGATCCCCCCAGCCCGCTTTAGAAAATAGAGCACACTGTCAGAGGATTGACCCGCATACTGGCCTGGCCGTATTACCGGGCCAGTGACAAACACACTCACGGGAGTTGTTGTCAGCAGGTTGACGTAGATATTGACATTATTTGTAAAAACATCGCCAATCCTGCTGGTCACCAGATTATTGACCTGGCTGGCAGGTACATTCTTGACATTTATCGGGCCGACATCAGGGATGAAAATATTGCCCTGATTATCTACCGTCACTACATTTGAAAAATTGACGGCACCCCAGATCCAGATATTAAGCTTGTCCCCTGGCGCTATCAGATAATTGTCATTCAAGCCATCGCTGCGTTCGGTCTCATAGCCACCGGCAAACAGATTGGCGCCATAGGGAGGAGGTAATCCAGCCTCTGCCAGGGGCAGTAATTTACGTACATCTGCCTCACCGGGTAACAACATCCCTTGACGATTCTGTTGAGTAAAACTCCCGGTCGTTGAACTTGTGTTGGCCTGCCCACTCAGTGCTGCTTGACCACCAAGCTGGGTGCCGGTGTTTTCAGCAGCCTTTCCTGAAAGGGTGTAACCAAATGATGATCCATTTGCTTGCGCTAAATCCGGGGCGGCAATGGCCATGGTTGCGCAGGATGTACTGATGAGAAACAGAAGTGTGCCGAGCTGATAAATTTTCATTTTGTTCAAAACATGTGCCTTCATTTTATTGCTCAGCAAGAAGGTTGCTGACAGAGGTCTGTTCCAGTTGAGGTATCAGATACCATTGTTCTTCAGTCTTGCATGCCGCGCGCCTTTGCGAATGGCCTTGCATGCTGTTAAACAACAACTCAACGCACTCAAGACCCAGAGCCGAAACATAGCGTTGCCCCAGGGTATAGGTAACATTGTTTCTACTGAATGCAGCGCCTTGTGGCAGTGTATTCAGCGCCTGCTGCAGATCGGGAGGCATGGCATACAATTCAGTAGCAACTGACGGGTTGACGAGAGGACGAGACGCTTCTACCTGCTTTGGCTCATATGCACAGCCACCAACTTGTATGGCTAACGATATGGCCAATAACCGGGTTGCAAAATTCATGTGTCAATATTTCCCATGGAGTCAAGTGTTGATCTGTTAAAGCCAGGTCGCCTTATGGTCTGGCAACGCTATTGCCGATCGACTCATTATCTTTCATGACCAAAAAACGAACTGACATGTGGCTGTTCATCCCCAGCCCTGCAACTGCAAAAGCGGGTTTTGAGTTCCTCATCAACAGACAATCTGCCGAGACTGCGAAGCGATACCAGGCAGTCTGAACAAGAGGGCTTTGCTCAAAAAATTACCATTTACAGCACACATTTCAGAATGTTCTGAGTGAATCGAGCAAGACACGATATATGATGGATCTCAGACAGAACAGCAATAGTCTCATCAGAAGTAGGCATGAGCTCTAAAATGAGCAATGCTGCTCAATTGCTGTAAAGATGTAGCGATGTTGATGCGAAACACTGTTTTTTTGCCATAGCTACCGCACGGCAATGACATCTTCCCGGACAAAAAACAGACAAAATGGATGTAAAACTAAAACAGGAGGGAAAATAACGATACCTGCCAGCTCAAAAAGCAGACAGAAATTGATTGCAATGTAAGCACCCACCCCGTGCATGAGAACGTCACAATGTGACGTATATCATACTTATTCTCATTTTTTTCGAATGCTATCAATAAGCCACAATTGGGTCAACACTCAAAAAACTCACCTGCATTCTTCACACGACAAGGAGGGACACAAGACTCTGTTTTTAAAAGATTTACGCTCAAAGCAACATTGGTAATAAATGTATTCGCACGGTGTAAATATTTTTGACGACAAGCAAGATTAATTTAGAAATTTCTTAATTATCCCTCGCTCCTCCAAAAAGAAATTAATTTTTTGCGAGTCACATCCATTGAACTTTCAATTAAAATATGGTTAGCAATACTTTATTCGAGTTCGGCAACCTCTCTGATATCCCCATCAATCCACTCAGCCATTGCCTGAAAAGTGACCGCCATTAACATCACACATAACAAACTGTTCAAATAACGTTCAGGCAGACTCCGTTTTTCCCCCGTTATTGAGAACATAAAAGCGATAGACCATTTATTCGCCAACATGGTTTTTTTTAGTTTTTCTGGCCGTGATTGACAGGGTTATTGCCTGTTGACTATGCCTGATATGTGTCCGATTGAATCGGCACCACAGGGTCTCAACGACATTGGAGGGGGCATGGACGCTAACACTCTATCAAGGATTGGCCTGCTGGTTTCACTGCTCACCAGCACAGGGGCCGTGGCCAATGACAATGTTCTTGCCCTGCAGCTGGGCAAGGCGTTCAGCAATGAAAAGCTTGACATCAAGATCGCCGATGCCAAGTTTCACCACATGTTCTGGCGCTGGGGAGACTCGGCCTGTCAATTTGGATTGGGAGTGCGTGGCGGTACCCTCAAGGTAGAAGATGAAGAGACAGCAAGACTGGGAGGCGGTGCCCGTATCGAATGCCAATGGGGTAACTGGGTGACCTGGATCCCCGGCGAAATGGTCTGGCTCGATCAGTATCAATTTGGCACCCGCGGCCACGGCTACAAGGATTACGGCGGTCCCTTGCAGTTCGCTCTGGGTATCGGCCTCGGTTACGCCATCACCAAGAATTGGCTGATCGGCTATCAGTATGAGCACATGTCCAACGCCTATATGTATGACAAGAACCCGGGGCTGGACAGCCATACCCTCCATATCGAGTACCGTTTTTAGCCAGACAGGCTTCGTCGTGCTCATCTGAACACTCTGCAAAAAAGCCTTCACTCCCGTGAAGGCTTTTCGTTATGTCGTCTTCTGATAACAAAGGTGACAGTGAGAAGATCACCATACTCAAGACATGGATGACGACACGCTCTGCCGCCTTACCACATCATGGGGGCAATCAGTCCTTTTTCGCCTTGTTGGCGAAGAAGATATCGGCCTGAATATCCTGGGTGCGTACAGTGAAGATCTGGTTGGTGAGATCTTCGGTCAGCGTTTCCGCCTCCTTCATCACCCGCAGATTGAAGTCGTTGAGCATGCTGTTAGCGGCGGCCTTGTCGGTTTTGACCGTTTTCAGGTAGCTGGCTTCCATCTCTTTCTGCTCTTTGGCGATCTTCGCCTCCCAGCTCTGGTACGCCTGCTTCACTATGGGGGCCAATTTGGGGTAATCGGTCATCACCAGGGTCTGCAGCTTGCGATATTTCCAGTAGATGGAGTCGCTGTCGGCCTTGTCGCTACCCATGGCATAGTGGGCCGGATAGGCTTCCAGACCGCTGTAGTAGGGAACGAAGGCGGTCAAGTCCGCCATGCCGAGGCCCACATAGGTCACCTCCCCCACCTCACGCGGCATCCAGGGGCGTACCTGCATCACGTGGGACTCGTAGGTGCGGAACACACTGACAGGGCGCCACGGCTCCTGACCGTTCAACCCCTTGCTGTAGGGATCGTGCTCGGTGCCGTCATAGTGATTGCGCAGCACCGCCTTGACCTCCTCCAGCGTCATCTTCTTCTCGGGGGCGAGGGTGACCGGGAACTGACGACCGGCATCCACCGCCTGCTTGAGCGAGGGGTTGAACATCTGCTGGATGGTCCAGACCCGCGGATCGTTATAGGTGCGGTCCCGCTCGTCATCGCGGGTATAGGCTTTCGAGAAGTTGAACGCCCCATCCTTTTGCGGATGGTAGAGCCCCTTCTCGGTGGCAAATTTGATCAGATTCTTCGATCCCATCATATCGGCACTGGCGGGATCGTACTGCTGCAAGCGGCCCTGATTGCCGGTGGCAAAGTAGTGATTTTTCGGCAGACGCTGCGCCATCCAGTGATGGCCGGTGGCAGTCTCCAGATACCAGAGCTCGTTATCATCCACCACGGCGACACCAAATCCCTCCCCAGCACCAATGGTCTCGATGATGTTGCCAAGCAACGAGATCGCCTCGCGGGCCGATGTGGACCGGGAGAGCAACACATCGGGAATGTCATCCTCGGTGATCCCCTTATCTTCCACATAGGGGTCAAAGGCGAGCGCTTCGGGTGAGGCAAAAATGGACTCGGTGCCGCTCACCCCTACCCCCTTCTCATTGAACCCGGTGGCGCCATGCAGCTGGGTCTTCCAGTTCGGTACCGTGGTATAGCGCAGGGAGTTTTTCGGCAAGGGGTAGCTGAAATCATTGGCGCCATTGTGAGCCTTGGAGCTGTGCATACCGCTCTGCCCCTGCTTGGCCGGATGGATCACGAAATGCTGGGCTTTCAGGGCATCGCTGTCGGCGCTGCGGGCCACCATCATGGAGCCATCGGCGCTGGCTTCACTGCCGACCAGCAAGGTGGTACAGGCGAACGCCGACGAGAAGAGAGCAAGGTTGATGGAGAGTGCGACGACGCACTTTTTGAAGGAATACATGAGATCTCCTTGTTGCACAGAGTGGTTGCAAATAAGCGGTGGCGCGCCAGTCAACCTGCCGCTGTCACAAGGGATCTGCGCGGTGACACGGGCGGGCAGTGCGGGCCATCAAACCGTAAACACGAAAAAGAGCAGTGCGAATAAACCATGGAAACCAGGGAGGTAGCCAGGCCCCCTGATAGGCGACCTGTGCGCATTTCTGCTTTCCGCTGTCCCGCTGGCGTGGCGATACTAGGCCCAATCAACTGACTTGAGTGTGACTGACAGCCCAAAACACCAACAATAAAGACTCAATCGATGCAAAATGTTGATAAGTGTGACAAGTGCAGGATCCTTGGCGACATTCAGCCGTCAACACAAGGCACGCAAGGCGCATACAGAAGGGAAATAAAGAGATGAGGAGATATAACGCGCGGGATGGCGTGCTGACGCCATCCCGCGATTCAAGTCAGTAGGTCACTGCGCATCCGGCTGGTTGGCGGGGGCGGCCTTGATAAAGGCTTGCAACTGTTCGCAGTTGGCGACGATGCGGCGGATGGTGGGGTAATCGTCCAGGGTCATGTCGTAGCGGCGGGCGTTGTAGACCTGGGGCACCAACATGCAGTCGGCCAGGGTCACTTCGTTGCCGACGCAGTAGACACCGGCGGTGGTCATCAACAGCTGTTCGAGGGCGGTGAAGGTCTCGTCAATCCAGTGGCGATACCAGCGAGCCTCCTGCTCGTTGTTGGCCCTGAAGTGCTCTTCCAGATAGTTGAGTACCCGCAGATTGTTGAGCGGGTGAATATCGCATGCGATCATGTTGACGATCTGGCGCACCCGAGCCCGCGCGTCGGGGGAAGAGGGCATCAGTGAGTAGGCGGGATAGGTCTCGTCGAGGTACTCCATGATGGCGACCGACTGACCGATCTGCACATCGCCATCCACCAGAAACGGCACCAGCCCTTGCGGATTGAGCCGGCGATAGGCCTTCTCGCTCTGCTCGCCTTGCCGCAAATTGATGGGATGCTGCTCGTAGGCGAGCCCCTTGAGCTGCAACACGATCCGCACCCGAAAACTTGCCGACGAACGCCAATAGCCAAACAACTGAAACATAATCTGTCCCTGCATCTTATCTGGGCCCGAAGCCCGGCAGGTGCTCACCACCTGCCTCCTTGTGTATCCGGCACCGGTTGAGGGCTCGTCGTGATCCGGACATATCCCGAATATCCTTGCCGCCAACCGGCGCTTGCCATCAACCTCCCTGACCGCTCGCTGGCACCACCTGTTGAGAGATGGTGCCAAACAGGTTTTGGCCAGAGCGATCTTCCATCGCGATCGACACTCTATCACCAAACTGCAAATAGGGGGTTATAGCTTGATCACAATCAAGAATTTCCAGCATGCGGCGCTCGGCGATGCAGGATGAACCGGCGCTGCGATCGTAGTTGGAGACGGTGCCGGAGCCGATGATGCAGCCCGCACCAAGGGGGCGGGTCTTGGCCGCATGGGCAATAAGCTCGAAGAAGTTGAAGGTCATGTCCACCCCGGCTTCGGGCGCACCAAACAGGGCACCGTTGAGGTGGGTCAGAAGCGGCAGATGCACTTTGCCATCACGCCAGTCATCGCCCAGCTCGTCCGGGGTGATGGCCACCGGCGAGAAGGCGCTGGATGGTTTGGACTGGAAGAAGCCAAAGCCCTTGGCCAGCTCCCCCGGGATCAGGTTGCGCAGGCTCACGTCGTTGACCAGCATCAGCAGCTTGACATGACTGGCGGCCCCCTGCGGGCTCACCCCCATCGGCACGTCGTCGGTGATGATGGCGACTTCCGACTCGAAATCGATCCCCCACTCTTCCGAACCCATGACAATCGGCCCACGAGGGGCGAGGAAGCTGTCGGAGCCCCCCTGATACATCAGCGGATCGTGCCAGAAGCTCTCCGGCATCTCGGCGCCGCGCGCCTTGCGCACCAGCTCCACATGGTTGACGTAGGCGCTGCCATCGGCCCACTGATAGGCGCGCGGCAGCGGAGAGAGGCAAGACGCTTCGTCAAAGGGGAACGCCTCGGCCACGCGGCCCTCGTTAAGCTGCTGATAGACAGCCTCCAGCCTAGGGGCAACCTCGGCCCACTCGTCGAGGGCGGCCTGCAAAGTCGGGGCAATCTCGCTCACCCGTACCGCACGGGTCAGATCCCGGCTCACCACCACCAAAGCGCCATCGCGCTTGCCATTGTTCAATGTTGCCAATTTCATAAGCGATTCCTTATTTGCCGGCAGCAGCGTCCGGGCGCTGCCAGCTGGAGACATACCGGGTGTTCTCGATCCCTTCGCACAGACTGCCAACGTTCAGCGCATCGCGGGTATCGAGCATGACCGCCACCTCGTCGGTGAACTTCTTGGCATAGGCCTGCCCTGCCGCAAACGCCTTGGGATGGGGGCCGTGGGTGAAACCGGCGGGATGGAAGGTGACCATGCCCCGCTCGATATTGTCCCGGCTGAAGAAGTCCCCTGCGTGGTAAAAGAGCACCTCGTCGTAATCATCATTGCTGTGATAGAAGGGCACCTTGAGGGCGCCGGGATCGCTCTCGATGGGGCGCGGCACGAAGGTACAGATGACAAAGCGGCTCGCCACAAAGGTCGAATGAGCCGACGGCGGCAGATGGTAGCGGTGGCTCATCAGCGGGCGGATATCCCGCCAGTTGAGGCGCACCACGCACAAGTCGCCGTGCCACCCTTGCGCATCCAGCGGGTTGAAGGGCCAGGTGATGACCGACACCTGATCGTGGCGCTTCACCTGCAGCGACCATGGATTCTCATCCTGCTGGGCCAAAAAGCGTTCGTTGATGGCAGGCACATCCAGCGCCGCCGGGTCGAAGATGGCGTGATTGCCCACCAGCCCCTTGTCCGGCAGCTGGTAGCTGTCGTTGGTCGCCTCGATCATCAGGATGAACAGGGGCGCCGTCGGCTCGATGCGCCACATGGTGCCGCGGGGGATCACCACGTAGTCGCCGTCCCGCAGAGTCAGGTGGCCGTAGTCGCAGAAGAACTCACCGCCCCCCTCGTGGATAAAGAGCAGCTCGTCGCCGTCAGCGTTGCGCACCAGAAACGGCATCGCCTCGGAGAGCCGCCAGATGCGATAGCGGCAATGGGGGTTGCTAAGAATGTCGGGGGCCACCCAAGGGGAGAGCGAGCTTACCTCCTCCTGGAGGGCATTCAAGTCAAACAGCCGTGGCCGCAGCGGCCCCTCCCAACTGCTCCAGTCGGTGGGGGCATGCTTGTGGTGCATGTGGGTGGCGGGGCCGAAAAAGCCGCTGCGCCCCAGTTCGCGCTCATAGATGGCCTGCTCCGGCAGATCGGCATGGGCCTGTCGGGAGTGAGTCCCCTCCCGATAGGGGAAGTTAATCCAGTTACGCATTGCTCGCTCCCTCTTTGCGGGCACCCTTCCCATCCTCGCCGCCATCCAGCACGCCACGGCGGATCTGGTCCAGCTCGATCGATTCAAACAGCGCCTTGAAATTGCCCTCACCAAACCCTTCGTTGCCCTTGCGCTGGATGATCTCGAAGAAGACCGGCCCTATCACGGTATCGGTGAAGATCTGCAGCAAGATGCCATCCTTGGTGGGGGAGCCGTCGATGAGGATGCGCAGCTCTTTGAGGGCCGCCAGATCCTCCTGATGCCCCTCGACCCGACTGTTCACCTTCTCGTAGTAGGTATCCGGGGTCGGCATAAAGCCGGTACCGCGGCTGCGCAGGGTGCGGATGGTGTGGTAGATATCGCTGGAGGCCATGGCGATGTGCTGGATCCCCTCCCCCTTGTACTGACGCAGGTACTCCTCAATCTGGGACTTGTCATCCGCCGACTCGTTGATGGGGATACGGATCTTGCCGCAGGGGGCGGTCATGGCACGGGAGTGCAGCCCGGTCAGCTTGCCCTCGATATCGAAGTAGCGAATTTCGCGGAAGTTGCCGATCCGCTCGTAGAAATTGGACCAGACATCCATATTGCCGCGATGGACGTTGTGGGTCAGGTGATCGATCTCCATAAGACCGGCATCCACCTCCGCCATCCGGGCCTGCCAGTCGGGGTAGAAGACAAAATCCACGTCATAAATGGAGCCTTTGTCGCCGTAGCGGTCGACAAAGGAGAGCGTGCTCTCGCCGATACCGTAGATGGCGGGAATATTGAGCTCCATCGGGCCAATCTTGCCGACAAAGGGCTTGGCCCCCTTGGCGATGGCGAACTGCTGGGCCTTGCCCGCATCACTTACCCGAAACGCCATGCCGCAAACGCTCGGCCCATGCAGGCTGGCAAACTGCTCCGCTTGGGAGTGAGGCTCGGCATTGACCACGAAGTTGATATCCCCCTGCCGGTAGAGCCAGCACTGCTTGTGTATGTGCTTGGCGACCTCGGCAAACCCGAGCGAAACAAACAGGCTCTTGAGGGCGGCAATCCCCTTGGCATCGGGGGCCGTGTACTCGACAAACTCGAAACCGTCTGTGCCTAACGGATTGATGGTATGGGTGGCGGAAGAGGTGGCATTCATCGGGCGCTCCTTGCTCTTGATTCGGTTAAAACGGATTGCGGCACCCAGCGGCGCGGCAAGTGTTAACAACTTGTTTCATTAGAAGCAGGGCGTAGCAGGAAGAGAAGAGGCGAGATGCAGATAGTTTTTCGCAGCTGGCAGCAAAGAATGTAAATGGATTGTGACATTCAAGCCGCAGCCTTGCGGATCAAACGGTAATGACCCGCAGGGCTGTCAGCTTTGCCTTACAGTTGCCAGTTTTTAACCATCAGATGGGGCAAGCAGGCCCGGGCCTTTTGCAGTCGCACAGGCGTCGGATTGATCAGCCACGCCTCTTTCCCCAACCCCAGCAGTGGCAGATCGTGCAGGCTGTCGCTCAAGGCCAGCTCGGCATTGAGGGCGCAAATCTCCGGCAGCAGCTTGTGCTGGCCGTGGCAATAGAAGCGCGGCATCAGGCCGCCAAAACGGTAGTGCATCTGCGAGCCAATGATCCTGTGGGGCAACTGGCCGGGCAGTTGCTGATAGAGCTGGGCTCGCACCAGCGCGCAGGGACTGGCGGAGATCACCCAGCAGCGCGCCCCCTCCCGTTGCAACAATTCGCGAGCCTGACAAAACAGCCCCGGCCTCGTGCGGCAATAGGCGCGCACCAGCTTGCGCCAGCCGAGAGGAGAGAGCCCCAACGTGATGGCCCACCAGATAAGGGAGATACCGCGCCGCCGCTGGCTGGGAAGAAGATAGACCAAGCCACCCAGCGCAATCACTGGCAACAGCAGCAGCGGCCAGATCCGGCGGCGCAGGATATAGCGCAGCAGGCCGGCGTGGCTGTCGCCGGGGGCCAGGGTGTCGTCAAAGTCGGCCAGGATCCAGCGCGGCGCACGTCCGTCAGGATCACGCTCTTTCGCTGAATGGATCATGGTGTCAGACGCTGGGCGCATCAGCATCAGGGCGCAAGGGCTGCGATGGCTGCCGTGAGCTCGGGAGTGACAAATTCACTCTCCACATCGGGCGGGCAGACAAAGTCGAACGGCTCGCCCGCCAGGGTAAAACTCAGTCGCCAGGCATGCAGATAGCCGCGATCGGCTGGCGTACCGCCATAGCGCTCATCCCCGAGAATGGGGGCGCCGATACTTTTGAGGGCAACCCGGATCTGGTGGGTTTTGCCGGTCTGGGGCTTGATGCGATAGAGCCGCAGCCCCTCGCGCACCGACACCGAATCAAACCAGCTGATGGCGGGGTTTTCCAGCGTGCGAGCCAGCATCCAGCTGCCACCGCGCCCCTTTTGCATATCCCCCTTCACCCAGCCCTGCTTTTTCTTGGGTTTGCGATCGGAGAGCGCCAGATACTGCTTGCTCACCTCACGGGCCGCAAAAGCCATGCTCAGCTCGCGATTCGCCTCCGTGGTGCGGGCCAGCAGCACCAGGCCGGAGGTCATCTTGTCGAGCCGGTGCACCGGATAGAGAGTGAGCCCGGTATCGGCCTTCACGCGATTGACCAGTCCCGGATTGACCGAATCACCGTCGCCCTTCTCGTCGTGCATGCCGATGCCGGGCTGCTTGTCGATAACCAGGAAAGCGGGATGCTCAAACAATATCCGGTACATAAAACCTCGGGAACTGGGGGATAAGGCACGCAGCCAACGGTTGGCGGCGCTCGGGAGTGCTGCATTCTCCCTGCTCGGTCGCCATTTGGCAAACCGGGCGGGGAGAGGATGAAGATGAAAAATGACCCCGCCTGCAACAGGCGGGGCCATTTTCGCTCATCTTGGCAGATCACACCTTACACATTGCGCGGGCGCAGGTGGGCGTGCCAGCGCGCTTCCCACTTCTTGAACAGCCAGACGATGACAAAGGTGAGCAGCATATAGAGCAGCCCTGCGGTCAAAAACGCCTCGAACGGACTGTAGTAGCGGGAGTTGATGATCCGCGCCGCGCCGGTCAGATCGACGATGGTGATGATGCCCGCCACCGCCGAGCCTTGCAGCATGAAGATCACCTCGTTGCTGTAAGCCGGCAGTGCCCGACGAAACGAGTTGGGCAAAATGATCCGGGTCAGAGTCTGCCAGCGGGTCATGCCAAAGGCGTTGGCTGCCTCAATCTGGCCACGCGGCATATTGTGTACCGCCCCGCGCACGATCTCGGCGGTATAGGCGGCGGTATTGAGGGTGAAAGCCAGCAGCGCACAGAACCAGGCTTCGGAGAAGAGCGACCAGGCGGCACTGTTCTTCAGCCACTCCCACTGGGCGGCGCCGTAGTAGATGATAAAGAGCTGCACCAGCAGCGGGGTGCCGCGAAAGAAGTAGATATAGGCCCAGATCGGCCCCTTGATCAGCCAGTTGCGGCTATTGCGCAGGATGCCCATGGGCACCGCCAGCATCAACCCAAGGATCAGAGAGAGGGCCACCAGCCAGACGGTGGTATAGAGCCCCTCCCAGTAGGTGGGCCACTCTTTGAGAATGATTGAGAAATCCATGGCTTACCTCGTCTTGATGGCATAGTGACGCTCGGCCCACTTGAGCGCCGAGGTGGAGACTGCGGTGAAGATCAGGAAGATCAGCGCCACCGCCATGTAGAAGGTGAAGGGTTGCTGGGTCGAGCCCGCCGCCAGCGAGGCTTTGCGCACCATGTCATCAAGGCCGATGATGGAGACCAGCGCGGTGGTTTTCAGCAGCACCAGCCAGTTGTTGCCAAACCCCGGCAAAGCGTGGCGCATCATCTGGGGGAAGAGGATCCGCACAAACACCTGGGTTGCCCGCATGCCAAAGGCCCGTGCGGCCTCCAGCTCGCCTTTGTCCACCGCCAGAATGGCGCCGCGAAAGGTCTCGGTCATGTAGGCGCCGAAGATAAAACCGATGGTCGCGACACCGGCCACAAAGGGGCTGATGTCGATATAGTCCGGCAGCAGGGAGACCCACTCCTGATTGGGATTGCTCTCCAGTAACCAGCTGTTGTAAGTCTCGTTGACCCAGGTGCAGATGCCGTTGATCAGCACCTGGCCGCCAAAGAAGAGCAGCATCATCAGCACCAGATCGGGGATGCCGCGAATGATGGTGGTGTAGCCAGTGGCGATGGCCCTGGCCCACTTGTAGGGAGAGAGTTTGGCCAGCGCCCCCAGCATCCCCAGCAGCAACGCCAGCAGCAGGGAGGCCAGCGCCACTTCCAGGGTGACCCAGGCGCCCTCCAGCAGCGAGGCTTCGTATCCTTTCAAATCAAACATATGCAGCTCCATCGCCACTGAATCTTCACGCACCTGCTAACCAGAAGGCTCCATAGCAGTCCGAATGAAATATGTGCAGCTCCATTGCAATCAATGCGGGCCCGTAAACTCCCTCAGGGAGGTGACGGGCCCGATGACTACTGACGGGATCAACCTGTCGTTACTTGCCGTAGACGTCTTTGGACTTACTCGCCGTAAACGTCTCTTTGTTTTACTCTCCGTAAACGTCGAACTCGAAGTACTTGTCGTTGATTTCCTTGTACTTGCCGTTGGCACGCAGCGCCAGAATGGCGGCGTTGAATTTCTCTTTCAGATCCTTGTCAGCCTTGCGCACCGCAATACCGGCACCCTCGCCAAACCACTTGGGATCGGTCAGTTTCGGGCCGACGAATTCGAAGGCATCACCGCCCTCTTTCTTCAGCAGACCGTCGGTGATGGCGGCAGAGTCGGCCAGCACATAGTCCACACGACCGGATTTCAGATCGAGATAGGCTTCATCGGCGGTGCCGTAACGCTTGATGGTGGCGTTGGGGAAGTTGTCGGTAATAAAGGTATCCATGGAGGTCGCACGCTGCACCGCGACGGACTTGCCTTCCATAAAGGCTTTGTCGAGCTGCACATCAGTGCCCTTCTTGGCGGCAAAGCGGGCCGGAATGTGCTGGTACTTCTGGGTGAAGTCCACCTTCTTCTTGCGCTCTTCTGTGATGTCCATGGTGGCGATAATGGCGTCAAACTTGCGTGACAGCAGCGCCGGAATGATGCCGTCCCAGTCCTGCTTGACCAGGGTGCACTTCACTTTCATCTCTTCGCACAGGGCGTTGGCGATGTCGATATCAAAGCCTTTCACCTCGCCACTGGGCTCGGTCCAGGAGAAGGGGGGATAGGCACCCTCAACCCCGATACGCACCTCTTTCCACTCCTTGGCCATCAGGCTACCGGACGCGAGGGCAGTGACTACGGCTGTCGCCAGCATCAGCTTGTTCATGTATCTCTCCTTGATAAAACAGTTGATTGGGTAACCAGGCATCCCGCCATCAGTAGATGGAGGAGATGAATTGCTTGAACCGCTCGGATTTGGGATGGGCGAAAATCTCCTTGGGGTTGCCCTCCTCTTCCACCCGCCCCTGATGCAAAAACATCACCTTGTTCGATACATCCCGGGCAAACGACATCTCGTGGGTCACCACCAGCATGGTGCGTCCCTCTTCGGCCAGCTCGCGCATCAGGCCAAGTACTTCTCCCACCAGCTCGGGATCCAGCGCCGAGGTGGGTTCGTCAAACAGCATCACCTCGGGCTCTACCGCCAGCGCACGGGCAATGGCGGCCCGCTGCTGCTGACCACCGGAGAGGTGACCGGGATAGTAGTCGCGCCGCTCCCAGAGTCCAACCCGGTTGAGCAGTTGCTCTGCCTTGGCCAGTGCTTCGGCGCGAGGCACCTTGAGCACCTGGATCGGCACTTCGATGATGTTCTGCATGATGGTCATGTGTGACCAGAGATTGAAACTTTGAAACACCATGGCCAGTCGGCTGCGGATCCGCTCCACCTGACGCATATCCTCGGGCAACCGCTCGCCGGCGCGGCTGGTTTTCATCCGGATCAACTCGCCATGGAGCGAGACGGTGCCGGATGAGGGGGTTTCAAGCAGATTGATACAGCGAAGAAAGGTCGACTTCCCCGAGCCGGAGGAGCCGATAAGGGAGATCACATCCCCCTTGTGGGCGGTCATGTCGATGCCCTTGAGCACTTCGTGGGTGCCAAAATATTTGTGCAGATCACGTACTTCCAGTGCGGCAACGTCGCTCATCCATTACAACCTTGTCTGTCCCTAGACGCCGCAGGGGCGTGACTCAACCACCGTCCATTTAACAAAAAGTTAACCGATGGCAACCTTCAGCGAAAATATCACCCGGATAGTGAAAAAACAATACAGAACGAGGGTCTTCAGAGGATTCGCTCTATTTTTATTCGCTCTTTGCGTATTTTTCAGCACTTTGTTTGCATAAACAGCCGTTTCAATGGCTGTTCCGATACCGCCTTTTTATACCCCAATCATATCAGTGGCAAGAGAAAAGCGTGATGTGTGCCAAACCGGCACCAAAATGGCTTTATGCAGACCCTTGCAGAGCGAAATATCAGACCCCAAGATCGGATCAACTTGATTTCATTGGTGCACTCGGGCTCGCACAGAACCTTATCAAACAGAGAGGTTGTGGCAAAAAAGTAACAATTAGCCCCCAAAAGGGCTGTTTTTGACCATGAAAGCGAGAGATATGTGACACAGAGCCAATAAGTAATGATAAGGTGGTGTTTTTATCAGTTTTTGTGATCGAGGCCTCGATGCTGCTCAATGTGTTGCTGATCCTGTTGCCACTGGCAATCGGCTATCTGATCCCCCTCTCCTCTGCCCGGCTGATCAAGCTGGTCAACCAGAGTCTGGGCAAGATGGTCTACCTCATTCTGTTTCTGATGGGGCTCGGGCTTGCCTATGTGGAGAACCTGGGCAGCAATCTGGCGGTGATCTTCAAGGTCGCCGGGGTGATGCTGACCGCGATCACGCTCTGCAACCTGTTGGCCCTCTGGTGGCTCGACAAGCGCACGCCGCCGACCCACGAGGCGAACGATGCAAAGATGCCGGGCAAGCTACACCTGCTGTGGGAATCCCTGCAGCTCTGCTTTGTGGTGCTCGGCGGTGTGCTGCTCGGGCTGCTGGTGGATCTGCGCGCACTGCCCATCGACAAGTGGAGCGAGTGGGCCCTGATGCTGCTGCTGTTTCTCATCGGGGTGCAGATGCGCAACTCCGGCATGCGGCTGCGCCAGATCCTGCTCAACCCCTGGGGGATGAAGATAGCCGCCACCGTCATCCTCAGCAGCTGGCTTGGCAGCCTGCTGGCGGCCCAATTGCTGGGCATGCCCTTTGCCCATGGTCTGGCGATGAGCTCGAGCTTCGGCTGGTATTCGCTCTCCGGCATTCTGGTAGCCGACAAACTGGGGCCGGTGCTCGGTTCTGCTGCCTTTATCAACGATCTTGGGCGCGAGCTTATCGCCATTCTGATCATCCCGGTCCTGATGCGACGCCACCCCTCGGCAGCCATCGGTTACGGCGGCGCCACGGCGCTGGACTTCACCCTGCCGGTCATCCAGAAATCAGGGGGCATTCAGGTGGTGCCGGTGGCCATTGTCTCCGGCTTTATCCTGAGCCTGCTCGGCCCCATCCTGATCCTCGGGTTTCTGGCGATCTAAGCCTGATTTCCACATTGCAGATCAAAAAGCCCGACCTTGTTGTCGGGCTTTGGCTGTTTGGAGCAACCACGCACTCGCACTGACTACGATATTACCCGCAGCCTTATTTGCGCCACTGGCCGCCACTCATCACCCGTTCGATAGCAAACGTCCGGTCGTGCACCAGCAGCAGATCCGCATCCTGCCCGACCCCGATACGCCCCTTGCTGCCAAGCCCCAGCGCCTGCGCCGGATTGCTCGTCACCACGGCCAACGCCCTCTCCAGCGAGACACCGAGCCGGGTCGCGCGCACGCACTGCTGCCACAGGCTGGCAATCTGGCCGCAGCGCATCTCGATTAGCCGCCCTTCGCCATCAAAGCGCGGCAGGCTGGCGTTGGCATCCGAGCTGAAGGTGATGCGATCGGCAGGCACATTGGCGGCCAGCAGCTCGAGAAACGCATCGGCGGCAAGCCGCTCGCCATCCTCCAGCAGATCGGGAAAGCTCGAGGTGGTGAGGTCGACCCAACCTCCCGCCTTGCCCCACTCGATGGCCTCGGCAAAGAGCCAGGGGTTGCGGTTGCAGTGAGTGGGATAGAGCTGGCGCAGCGGAATGTCAGTCTCATCGCGCAGGGCCCGCAGGGGGGCCAATGCCCCCTTGCCATCCCCGACATGGAAGAAGCTGATCCCGCTCTTGCCCGCAAGCAGCCCGGCTACTCGCGCCTCGCTGGCAAGCCTGGCCAGCTCATCGTGGGTCGGCGCGCTGGATCTGTGGTCACTGATGGCCACCTCCCCCACCCCCAATACCTCGGGGATCAGGATGATGTCCGACTCCACCGTGCCGGTCAGGGTCTTGATCGGCAGATGGTAGGAGCCGGTATACATAAAAGCGCTCACCCCGGCGGCGCGAAACTCGCGCACCTTGCCGAGCACCTGCACGGGAGTGCGGGTCAGGCTGTCGGTGCCAAGCGCCGCCACCAGGGTGGTGACGCCGGCCTTGAGCGCCTCGCTCGCCGCCAGCTCAGGGGTGCGAAAAGCAAAGCCCCCCTCACCGCCACCGCCGGTGATATGGGCCAGCGGATCCACCAACCCGGGTACCAGATAGCGGCCTCGACCATCGACCCTGTGCAGCGGCCAGTTTGTGGGCACCGTCAACCCCTTGCCCATCCAGGCGATACGGCCATCGGCCACCAGCAGATCCTGCTGGCCAAGGTGGGTGGGGCTGAAGATCTCGGCCCCCTCGATCAGGGTCAACATGGCGATCCTCCTTGCACGATTGTCGCTTGCCCAATGAAAAGAGAGGGAGCAAGCTCCCTCCTCCCGTCAACCACCATATATATCGTACTTGAAGTACTTCTGGTTGATCTGCTGATAGGTGCCGTTGGCACGCAGTGCCTTGATCGCCTCGTCCAGCTTGCCCTTGAGCTCCTTATCGCTCTTGCGCACGGCGATCCCCATACCATCACCAAACCACTGGCGATCGGTCAGGGCGGGCCCCACATAGTCGAACTTGTCGCCCCCCTCTTTGCCAAGCAGCCCCTGCTCGATGGCAGAGGCATCGGCCAACAGGGCCAGCACCCGACCCGCCTTCAGATCGAGATAGGCCTCATCGGCATTGCCGTAGCGGACTATGGTGACATTCGAGCCAAAATTGTCGGTCAGGTACTTGTCGTGGGTGGTAGCACGCTGCACCCCGATGCGCTTGCCCGCCATGCCTTCCGGGGTCAACGTCAGCTCGGTCCCCTTGGCCGCCACAAAGCGATTGGGAATATGGGCATATTTTTCGGTGAAATCGACCTTCTGGCGCCGCTCGTCGGTGATCGACATGGCGGCGATGATGGCATCGTATTTGCGCGACAGCAGGGCCGGGATCATGCCGTCCCAATCCTGCGCCACCAGCTCGCACTTGACCGCCATCTGCTGACACAGGGCGTTGGCGAGATCAATATCAAACCCCTTGATCTCGCCCGACGCATCGGTCCAGGAGAAGGGCGGGTAGGCCCCCTCCACCCCGAAACGCACGGTTTTCCACTCCTTGGCCATAGCGGGGGTGGCCAGCAGGCTGGCAACAAACAGGGCTGAGAGGGTCAGTCTGATCTTCATCATGTGTACTCCATTACATAAAAAGCGCACAGGCGCGGACAAGGCACCGCAGGCGAATGCATGCGATGACCAAAAGCGGCAAAATCTGGATGAGCGAGATCACGCCCAAGCGGGCGTCAGTGAACTGCTCCAGAGGTTCGCTCTATTCGTCGAACCACTCGGAGAGATAGAAAGGCTTGAAGTAGAAGGCCAGAAAAAAGCCTCTGGCTTTGCGCATCATGGTGGTTTGTCGCGTCCTGTGACAAAGATGGCATCACCTTAGCATGCCCGAATTTTGCCCGGCAAGAGGCAGCCGCCGGGCAGTAGCAAAATCCCGATCATGGTCAAGGCGGGCGGGATCCGTTAGGCTCGAAGCACCTTGCCATCCCATAACAGACCCACAGCGACCGATGAATTTTCTGGCCCATCTCCATCTGGCTGCCCACACCCGAAGCTCCCTCACCGGCAACCTGCTCGGTGATTTTGTCAAAGGCACGCTGCCCACGGGGCTTGCCGCCCACTTCGATGAGGGGATCTGGCTGCACCGGCAAAATTGACGCTTTCACCGACAGCCACCCCGAGCACAAGGCGACCGTCGCCAGTTTCGAGGCCCCCTGGCGCCGCTTTGGCGGCATAGTGGTGGATATGATCTACGACCATTGGCTGAGCCTGCACTGGGAGCTGTTCAGTACCGAGCCCCTACCCCGCTTCCTGCAACGCAGTTATGAGCAGCTATTGGCGGATCACCCACGCCTGCCGGACGGACTGCCACTTCCCCTCAAACGGATGGCCGAGCAGAACTGGATCGCCTCCTATCAGCGCAAGGAGGGGCTGGCGCAGGCCCTCAATGGTATTGGCCGCCGGCTGCGCCGCCCGGTACAACTGGGAGAGGCGCTACTGACCCTCGATGAATCGCAGTGGCAAACAGGCAAGGCGGGGTTTTTGCGCTTCTATCCCGCGCTGATGGACTTTAGCCAGCAGCAGCTGGCCCAATATCGGGCAGCCCAAGGGGCACAGTGATCCCTCTGGATAAAGCAGCTTCCCCATAAAAAACGCCCCTTGCGGGGCATTTGTCATCAGTTGGCTTCGTCTTTCTTTTTGCGAATGCTTAAGCCCAGCTCCCGACCACGCAGTCGGGCGTAATAGATGGTGCCGACAAAGGCGAGAGTGGTGAAGACCAGCTCCACCACCGCCAGCCACCGCTCCCCCTCATCCGTGGTGATCAGGGTGAGGGCGTGGAGGAAATAGGGCATCAATACGAAGTTGCCCCAGGCGTGGGTGTAGGGGTTGCCCTGCACTATCCCCTTGAGAGGGAAGAGCAGCGGCACCGTCCAGATCACCGGCAGCAGCCAGGGATTGAGGTCCGGATGGGGCGACAGCCACAGATGCCAGAGGATGACCCAGCCCAGCAGACCAAAGAAGCCGACCAGAGTCAGCAGACGTGCGAAGCGGGTGCTCACTTGAGGATCTCCAGCACCTGCTCCGGCGGGCGACCAATGCGGGCCTGACCATTCTTGATGACAATGGGGCGCTCGATCAGCTTGGGATGCTGGTGCATGGCGCGAATAAGGGCATCACCGCTGACATCGGCCAATCCCAGATCCTTGTAGAGCTCTTCCTTGGTGCGCATCAGCTGGCGGGGATCGCTAAAACCGAGCAGAGAGAGCAGGTTGCGGATCTCATCTTCGCTCGGGGCCTGCTCCAGATAGAGCACCACATCAGGGGCGATCCCGTGCTGTTCCAGCAGGGCCAGGGTTTCGCGACTCTTGGAGCAGCGCGGATTGTGGTAGATTTGGGTCTCGCTCATGGTAACTCCCTGATTAATCGCAAGATGGGATTAGAAACGGCGCTATTGTAGGGGAAAGTGATGGTCAGGGTAAGCGGCAGTGGAAAGGAATTGAAACGAATTTGTTGGCTGATTGTGGCGGGCCTGCTGGGCGCCTGCACACCCGCCCCCGAATTTACCGATGCAACAGGGCAGTCGGTCAGCCTGCGCCACTTTGCCGGCAAGCCGCTGCTGGTCAACTACTTCGCCCCCTGGTGCGCCCCCTGCCTGCGGGAGATGCCGCGCCTCAACGGGCTGGCGGCAGAAGGCCAGATCACAGTGGTGGCCATCAACTACGACCCGACCACGCCAGCAGAGCTGGACAAGCTGGCTGCGCAGTATCACATCAAGGTGCCGCTCCTTATTGCCAATGAAGATGCCAGCCTCCCCTTCCCTCACCCAAGCGGCCTGCCCACCAGCTATCTGCTTGATAGCGAGGGCAAGCTCAAGAAGACGCTGGTCGGCGAGCTCGACCAGCAGCAGATCGAGATGCTCAAGGCGACCGCCAGCAGCATGCGTCACTAGCCCATCGCTGCAATCACCGTCATGTACATCACGCCACCGCCATAAACAACAAGGGCGCACCATAGTGCGCCCTTATTTGCTTGGCCAATGCCAGTTTCGTTAGCCCTTGAGGCTGTCGAGATCCTTCTTGGCCCGCTCCAGCTCGGTGATGCGCGCCTCCAGACGAGCCAGAGTCATCCGGTCGCTGGTGGTACCGCGCGCCACGATCAGTTCGTCGATGGCTGCCTGATAATCCCCGCGCAGCGAGAGCATCTCGGCCCGCGCCATATGCAGCTCGGTCATTCTGCCTGCCTTGCGATAGGCATCAGCCAGCAGGTTCCAGGCCAGATTGTTCTCCTCATGGGCACGGGCATAGGGGTCAAGGATAGCGATGGATTTCTTGTAGTTGCCGCTCTCGAGGTAGGCGTTGCCGAGGTTGACTACCACCACTTCGTTATCCGGCATCCGGCTGCGGAACTTCTCGAGGCGCGCGATGGCCTGGGCACTGCGCCCCTTGGCCAGATCGATGTCGGTCTGGGCATCGACGATAAAGAGATCTTCCGGATGACGGGCCGCCAGCTCCTGCATCAGGGTATCCGCCTCGTCGGTACGCTTGAGCTGGATCAGCGCCAGCGCCTTGCCATAGATGGCGGCATCCTTGAGCGGGTAATCCCCCTTCTGGATCCGGCTATCGAAGTAGCTCAGCAGCCCCTGCGGGGTATCGGTACCAAAACGCACCTGAATCCGCACCTTGGCCAGCCAGAAGTCGAGGCTGGGCGGCAAGTCGCGGCGGCCATAGCTGCCCGCCCGAGCGCGGGCCTCGCTGATCCGGGTCTCCGGCAGCGGGTGAGTGAGCAGCATTTCCGGCGGCTTGCTGGCGTAACGGTATTCGGCAGCCAGTTTCTGGAAGAAGTTGGCCATCCCCATGGGATCGAAACCGGCATCATAGAGGGTCTTCATGCCGATCCGGTCCGCTTCGTATTCGTTGTCGCGGGTGTAGTTGATGGCAGACTGCATGGAGAGACCCAGCGTGGTCTGCAACGCAGCGATCCCGGCGGTCGGGTTGATCACCGCCAGCGCGATGGAGCCCACCAGACCGGCCAGGGTCACCGCCGAGCTGCTCGCCTGCGCCTCCATGTAACGGGCGATATGGCGCTGAGTCACATGGGTGATTTCGTGGGCCAGTACCGAGGCCAGCTCGCTCTCGCTGTCGGCGTAGAGGAAGAGGCCGGTGTGCACCTTGACTCGCCCGCCGAGGAAAGCGGCCGCGTTGATGCTGGGATCATTGATGAGGAAGAAGGTAAACGGGAAACGCACCCCATCGGCGTTGGTCAGCAGTCGCTGACCCAGATCGTCAATGTACTGGCTCAGCACCGGATCATCGATGATCGGCAAACCCGCACGAGCAAAGCGCATAAAAGCGTTGCCGTAACGCACTTCCTGCTCGATGGGCAGGGCCGCCACCCCGGCCGTGCCGATGTCGGGAAGCTGATTGTTGGCCTCGGCATGAAACGTGGCGCCCATCAGGGAAGCCAGCAGGGGAAGCGATGCCATCAGGGGGGAAAAGCGTGCCACGTTATCTCTATCTCCATCAGAAAGGGCCTCGGCAGAATACCCTTGCCCATCAAGGGCTACAAGCGTTGTTTCACGCTCTTATCACGGCCATAATAGCGGCCACCTGCCTGATGGAGCCCCCATGGAAGTTCTCGACCTGACCCCCTGGCGTTGCCCCGAGCCGCTGATCCGGCTCAAGCTCTGGTTAAGGGAGGCCAAAAGCGGTCAAACCGTCACCATCCGGCTGGCCGATGCGGGCTCCCGGCAGGATATTCCGGCCTATCTGCACCGTCAGGGCCACCATGTCGAGATGCAGCAAGAAGCGGACAATACCCTCTCTTTGCAGTTGGTTGTCGGGGCGAAACAGCCATCTTGAGCCCCAGTGATGTAAGGATGCCGTCATGTTAGAAGTATTGAAGCACTGGTATCAGACCCGTTTTTCCGATCCCGATGCCGTTACCCTGTTCCTGTTGCTGGTGTTCTGCTTTGCCATCATCTGGCTGTTTGGCGATCTGCTGGCCCCCCTGCTGGTGGCACTGGTAATGGCCTACCTGCTGGAGTGGCCGGTCGCCCGGCTGCAAAAAGCGGGGCTGTCGCGCACCCTGGCCACCAGCATCATCCTGATCCTCTTTATTGCGGTGGCTGTGGCCTCCTTGCTGGGTCTTATCCCGACGCTGGTGAGTCAGGGGATCAATCTGGCCAAAGAGGCGCCCGCCATGCTGACCCACGCTCAGGATTATGTGCGCACCCTGCCCGACCGCTACCCCGAGCTCATCGACGTCAGTCTGGTGGAGACCGTCATCGATAATATTCGCCAGCGTATCCTCAGTGGCGGCGAGCATCTGGTGAGCGCCTCCCTCAGCTCGCTGGTCAATGTGGTTGCCATCATGATCTACCTCATTCTGGTACCGCTGATGGTCTTCTTTATGCTCAAAGACAAGCGGGTACTGATGGGCAGCCTGCGCCGCTTTCTGCCGCGCAACCGCACCCTGGTCAACCGGGTGTGGGTGGAGATGAACAACCAGATCATCAACTACATCCGCGGCAAGGTGATCGAGATCCTGATCGTCGGGATTGCCACTTATATCCCCTTTGCGCTGATGGGATTGCGCTACTCTGTGCTGCTGGCGGTCGCGGTCGGCTTCTCTGTGCTGATCCCCTATATCGGCGCCGCCGTGGTGACCGTACCGGTAGCCATGGTCGCCCTGTTCCAGTGGGGGCTCACCCCCGAATTCGCCTGGCTGATGGTGGCCTATCTGGTCATTCAGGCCCTCGATGGCAACCTGCTGGTACCTGTGCTCTTCTCGGAAGCGGTCAACCTCCATCCGGTGGCCATCATCATCGCCGTGCTGGTCTTCGGCGGCTTGTGGGGATTCTGGGGAGTCTTCTTCGCCATTCCCCTCGCCACCCTGGTCAAGGCGGTGCTCAATGCCTGGCCAAAACGCGAAGAGATGCCCAGTGCCGCAAAATAACCTGCTTCCCCTGCAATCGTGACAACGGAGTGTCCATGATATTTTTCCGTCAAATCAGAGCGGCAGGGCTAACGGCCCTGCTCCTCGCTGCCGCCATGCCAGCGCGTGCCGATATCGATCTTGGCGCCATGGATCTGCTCACCAGCGACAGCCCTACCAGCCCGGTGCCACAGGGCTTTGTCGCCGGTGCGGCGCTCATCGGGGGACAGGCCCGTTATGAAGCGCAGGACAACGCCCTCTACGCCATCCCGGGCTTTATCTACTTCGGCGACGACTTTATGTTTCTGGGAGATCGGGCCCGCTATTACTTCCACAAGGATGAGAACGTGGCCCTCTACGGCTATGGCCGGGTCCGTTTTGGCAATCTGGATCCCGAGGACTCTCCGGCCTTTACTGGCATGGAGCAGCGAAAATGGCAGCTGGAAGGCGGGATCGGTGGCAACATCATCACCCCCTACGCCCTGCTGACCGTGCGTGCCAACAGCGATGTCACCGGCCGCAGCAAGGGACAGGAGCTGCTGCTGTGGGCCGATTTCCCCATCCTGCGTGACAACCTGCTGATCATGCCGGGGATGGGGCTGATGCTGCGCAGCGACAAGATGGCCAACTACTACTTCGGCGGCATCTCCGAGAGCGAGGCAACCGCCCAGCGGCCCGCCTGGGATACCGGTACCACCCTCTCCCCGATGACGGCCCTCATCACCAGTTACCGCTTCAGCCCCAACTGGATTGGCATGTTTGCCATGAACTACGAATGGTATGATCGGGACATCAAAAACAGCCCCATCGTCCAGCACGACGGCGAGCTCTATGCGGGTTTTGCGCTGGGCTATATCTGGTAACAGTTATGAATCTTGAACCGTGAGACACGACCAAACAAAAGGGAGCCATCGGCTCCCTTTTCCACGACCATCAAGCTGGTCGTACAGCCTGCTCAAGCTGCCAATTCAGGCTTACAACGCCGCCAGAAACTCGGTCAGCTGCTGATTGATGAAGGCCGGATTTTCCAGCGACGAGATGTGGCCAGCCATCGGGATCTCCCTGAACGGGCAACCCAGCACCTCGGCCATCAGATAGCCCTCCAGCACCGGACGCGCCTTGTCCTCGCAGCCGGTCATCACCAGCGCGGGAGTGGTGATCTCCTCCAGCCACTCGATACGATCTTCGCGGGTCACAAAGCTGCGGCCCACCGCTACCATGGCGGCAATCTTCTCGTTTGGCCAGGCGGCCAGACGCGCCTTGAAATCGGCCAGCAAGTCGGCATCGGGCTGGTTCGCAAAGAAGATAGGCGCCACCTGTTCGATGATGGGCGCCGGCACGGTGCCGAGCTGCTCGATCATCGCCAGCATGCCGAGGTAGCGCTCGCAGGTGATCTGCGGTTCCAGGCCAACGAAGCTGTCCATCAGCACCAGCCCCTTGAGGCGAGCTGGTGCCATGCGCGCCAGCTCCACACCCCACATGCCGCCGATGGAGAGGCCCACCAGCACGAACTCGTCGACCCCGAGGGCATCGAGCAGCGCCAGGTGATCCCGCGCCAGGGTTGCCAGCGTGCAGGCGCCTTCCGGAAGCAGGTCGGAATCACCGTGGCCCCACAGCTCGGGAACGATGCAGCGATAGCTGCCCTTGAGCGCCTCGATTTGCGGCGCCCACATGGCGCTGTCCCACAGATAGCTGTGGCCAAACAGCAGTACCGGCCCTTGCCCTTCGTCCAGATAGGCCATCCGGCGGCCCGCTATCTCCATAAAATGCTTCATGTTATCTCCTGTTGCCAGCGATGGGCGGGCAGTGTATCACGTCTCCCCTTGGCAGGTGACGCCTCCCTGGTGCAAGCTGGCAGTGACTCAAAGAAGTCACCCATGAAAGGATGCCAAAAGGAGAAGCCCATGGCGAAGGAGAAGAGCAAGAAGCGGCCACGTCTGGACAAGAAGTGCTACGAGCACCACCTTGCCCATCTGCAGGAGGAGCTGGTCAAGCTGCAGGAGTGGGTCAAGCAGGAGGGATTGAAGGTAGTGGTACTGTTCGAGGGACGGGACGCCGCGGGTAAAGGGGGCGTCATCAAGGCGATCACCGAGCCGCTCAACCCCCGGGTCTGCCGGGTCACGGCGCTGCCCGCCCCCTCCGATCGGGAACGCTCCCAGTGGTACTTTCAGCGTTATGTGGCCCACCTGCCCGCCGCTGGCGAGATGGTGCTGTTTGACCGCTCCTGGTACAACCGGGCCGGAGTCGAGCGGGTGATGGGATTTTGCAGCGACGCCGAGTATCGCGAGTTTCTGCGCGCCTGCCCCGAGTTTGAGCGGATGCTGATCCGCTCCGGCATCACCTTGATCAAATACTGGTTCTCGGTCAGTGACGAGGAGCAGGAGAAGCGCTTTAAAGAGCGGATCAACACCCCCATCAAGCGCTGGAAATTCAGCCCGATGGATTTGCAGTCCCGCTCGCGCTGGGTGGAATACTCCCGCGCCAAGGATGACATGTTCACCTACACCGACACCGAGGATTGTCCCTGGTTCGTGGTGGAGGCAGATGACAAACGCCGTGCCCGCCTCAACTGCATTGCACATCTGCTGAGCAAGGTGCCCTACGAGGCGATCCACTACGAGCCTATCAAGCTCCCCCCCATCAAGACCGAAGGGTATGAACGCCCGCCGCTGGCCAGCCAAACCTTTGTACCCGATATTACCGCCGAACTCGAGGCTTGAACCGGGTTACCTTGCCTATCTGCATGTTCAAATCGCAGGCAATAAAAAGCCGGTCTGACGACCGGCAAAAAGGCATTGATTATTAAGAAAGGAAAACCAGCACAACAAAAATCAGGTACGGATATATTTGGCGGTACGGGGGAACGCCTGCTCCTTGGCATCGAACAGATAGCAGGCTTCGGCCGGAATACCCACGCTGTAGGTCTGACCGGTCGCCACATCCACATCCGAGGTGGCCTTGACGGTAAAATCGTGACCATCCACATCCATATAAACGAATGACTCGGCGCCCAGGTGCTCGGCCACCTGCACGATCCCGCTCACCTTGCTGTGTGCATGGGGGTGATCCAGCGGCATCAGATGCTCGGGGCGAATGCCCAGCTCCACCTTGTCACCCACAGCGCCACTGCGGGCATCGACCCGGGCACGCACGGTATCGCCAGAGGTCAACTTGACAAGGCACTCCTGCTCGCCAATCTCCAGCAACTCGCCCGCCAGGAAGTTCATCTTGGGAGAGCCGATAAAGCCCGCCACGAACTTGTTGTCCGGGTTGTGGTAGAGATCCAGCGGTGAACCGAACTGTTCCAGGTTGGTGGCAGCTTCCGCCTTGAGCGGGCTCAGCACAACAATCTTGTCGGCCAGGGTCATCGCTTCCACCTGATCGTGGGTCACGTAGATGATGGTGGAGTTAAGCTCTTTGTGAAGCTTGGCGATCTCGATCCGCATCTTGACCCGCAGCGCGGCATCCAGGTTGGAGAGCGGTTCGTCAAACAGGAACACCTGCGGCTGCTGCACGATGGAGCGACCGATGGCGACCCGCTGACGCTGACCACCGGAGAGCGCCTTGGGCTTTCTGTCCAGCAGCGGCTCGAGACCCAGGATCTCGGCGGCGCGCATCACCCGCTTGTGGATGTTCTCTTTGTCCATCTTCTTGAGCTTCAGACCAAAGGCCATGTTCTCGTAGATGTTCATGTGCGGATAAAGGGCGTAGGACTGGAACACCATGCCGACGTTGCGCTCTACCGGCGGCACGTCGTTCATGTAGCGACCGCCGATGGTCAGCTCACCGCTGGTGATGTCTTCCAGACCCGCGATCATCCGCAGCAGGGTGGATTTGCCACAGCCGGACGGGCCGACGAAGACAATGAACTCCCCTTCCTTGATGGAGAGGTTGATGTTGCGCAGGGTGTCCTTGTGAACAGCCGGATCGTAATTTTTGCGAACGTTGTTGAGTACTACTTCAGCCATGACGAGCTCCGCTCTTGAATCTTTGCAAATCGTGATAGCGGGGGGAGTCAGCTCCCCCGGCCATAAACTTAACCTTTCACACCACCAGCAGTCAGACCGCCAACCAACCAGCGCTGTGCCAACAGGAAGACCACAGTGATGGGGAAACCGGAGAGCACTGCGGCCGCCGCGAAATCACCCCACAGATAGTTCTGCGGATAGAGGTACTGCTGGGCCCCGACCGCCAGGGTCAGATTGTTCACATCCTGCAGCAGGATGGAGGCCATGGGCACCTCGGTAATGGAGCCGATAAAGGCCAGAATAAACACTACCGCCAGGATGGGCACCGACAGGGGCAACAGGATCAGACGGAATGCCTGCCACGGGGTCGCCCCGTCGATGGCCGCCGCCTCCTCCAGGGAGGAGTCGATGGTCTCGAAGTAGCCCTTGATGGTCCAGACGTGCAGGGCAATCCCCCCCATGTACGCCAGGATCAGGCCACCGTGGGTGTTGAGACCCAGCCAGGGAATATAGTCACCAATCTTGTTAAAGAGCGCGTAGATGGCTACCAGTGCCAGCACTGCCGGGAACATCTGGAAAATCAGCATACCCTGCAGGATGGTGGACTTGCCACGAAAACGCAGGCGGGCAAAGGCGTAAGCACAGGTGGTGGAGAGCGTCACGATCATCAGGGCAGTGATGCCGGCGATCTTGATGGAGTTCCACAACCAGGTCAGCACCGGGAACGGCGGCGGCATGATGCTGCCGTCGGCGTTGGTGATGGACATGCCCAGCGCCAGCTTCCAGTGATCCAGCGTCGGATTGGAGGGGATGATCTCCCCTACCGCGAAGTTACCGTTACGGAACGAGATGGCGATAACCATGATCAACGGGAAGATGATCAACGCCAGGAAGCCCCACATGACCAGGTGGGTTGCCCACACCCGGTATTTGACTGATTTGGGTTGTACGATTGCCATGTTGAAGCCTCCTTACAGCTGCTTGTCGGCTTTGGACAATTTCAGGTTGAGCAGCGCCAGCGCACCTACGATGAGGAAGATGGCTGTGGCGATGGCACTGGCCAGACCGTAGTCCTGACCACCCGATCCCTGGAACGCAATCCGGTAGGTATAACTCACCAGCAAGTCGGTGGTACCGGCCGGGGTGCTGGCGCCGATGATGTCGGGCGCACCGTTGGTCAACAACTGGATAAGCACGAAGTTGTTGAAGTTGAAGGCGAACGAGGCAATCAACAGCGGTGTCAGCGGCTTCATCAGCAGCGGCACGGTGATCTTGAAGAAGTTCTGTACCGGGCCGGCACCGTCCATGGCGGACGCTTCATAGAGATCTTCCGGAATGGCTTTGAGCAGGCCCATGCAGAGGATCATCATGTAGGGGTAGCCGAGCCAGGTGTTGACAATCAGGATCATCACCTTGGCCAGGAAGGGGTTGGTATACCAGTCCGGTTTGATGCCAAATGCCGCTTCCAGGAACATGTTGATCTCACCGAAGTTCTGGTTGAACAACCCCTTGAACACCAGGATGGAGATAAACGCCGGGATCGCATAGGGCAGGATCAACATGACCCGATAGAAACCGCGCCCCTTGAGCTCTTCCCACTGCACCAGACAGGCCAGCACCATGCCGATAGCCAGGGTGAAAGCGACGGAGCAGGTTGAGAAGATCACGGTCCAGATGAAGATCTGCAGGAAGGGTGACTGGATGCCCGGATCGGTGACGATGCGCGCGAAGTTCTTCCAACCGACGCTCACCACAAAGCCCGGAGCAATCCCCTTGCCGACAAACTGACCCTGTTCGTCGATGTACTGATAGAAGCCGGTCTCGCCATTGGGCAGCATCAGCTCGCCATTCTGGGTATCACGCAGCAGGTTGCTGTCTTTGATCACCACGCCGGACTTGAGCACGGCACCATCCATCAGACGGGTGTAGTGCTGCTTCTGGGCGGCAAACTTGCGCAGGCTGCTCAGGGTCAGGTGGGTACCGCCATCCGGCAGCACCAGATCAAGGTCACTCAGGTGAGTACGATGCTCAACAATGGCGCGGATCGGTGCGGCCTTGCTGGCCGCTTCGCCGGTGAAGGGCTGCAGCTCGACCACTTGCTGGGTGTTCTGCACACGGCCCTCGCGGGACGCCAGCTCACGGGCCTTGTTGGTCATCAGGGAAACAGGTTGGCTGATAAAGGATTGATCATCCTGTGTCAGCAGCAGCTGGAACTGGCCGTTGTCGCCACCCAGCAGGGTAAAATCGAATTCACCGCCCGCCACCTTGTAGGTTTTCTTCAGGTGGTAGTCCCGCGCCTGCTCCACGGAGAGCAAGTTGGACCCCGAATAGTTGGTGAAGGCAATGCCAATGGTGTAGGCAAGAGGGAAGATGATAAACACAACCATGCCCGCAACACCCGGAAAGATGTAGCGATGGGCATAGGTCTTCTTGTTCATGAAGACATACAGACCGACGGAAACCACCACCAGATCCAGCAGCGCGAATACCCACTCGCCACTGGCGTACATCATCACGGCTGCGTAGCCGTTGAGGATGGCAACCAGGGCCGCTATGGTCCACTTAAGCCAGGTGTGCTTATCCTTCGGACCGGCATAGGACTCAACAGAAGGTACTACTTCCATGCCAATTAACCTTTATAACGCCAAGAGAGATTTGAGAGAGTGGGAGGCCATGACGGCCTCCCGGGTAGTGCGTGCTTACTGAACGATACGCTTGGCAGCGGTATCCAGAGCTTCGTCAACACCCTGACGACCGGAGGTCACGTTCTTGAGGGCAGTTTCGAAGGAAGACCAGAAACGGCTCATCTCGGGAACGGATGGCATCGGCTCGCCAGCCTGGGCGTTCAGCATGGTGGCCTTGATGTGCGGATCGGATTCCAGGGTCTTCTGGAAGGATTTCAGCGCAACGGCACCCAGCGGCTTGTCGGCGTTAACCGGCGCCAGACCGGCATCGGTCAGCAGGTAGTTTTCCAGGAACTCGATAGCCAGATCCTTGTTCGGGCTGGCAGCGTTGATGGTGGCACCCAGTACGCCAACGAAGGCTTTGGCCGGCTTGCCGTTCAGGGTCGGCAGCGGCGCTACACCGTACTTGATGCCGCTCTTGTCCAGGTTGCTCCAGGCCCAGGGACCATTGATCATCATGGCCACTTCGCCCTTGTTGAACTTGGCGTCCATCACACCGTAGTCGATGCCTTTTTCCAGGTGACCGGACTTGATCATCTCGGAGATGTAGCCCACGCCCATCTTGGCACCTGCGTTGTTCACGCCGGTATCTTTGACGTCATAACCGGTAGCGGTTTTCTTGAAGGCGTAACCACCGTTGGCAGCCACCAGCGGATAGCTGAAGTACGGGGTGTCATAAGCCCACATGATGGCGCGCTTGCCGTTTTTCTTCAGAGTCTCGTCAATCTTGGCGATCTCTTCGAAGGTTTTCGGCGGCTCGGGCAGCAGGTCCTTGTTATAAATCAGGCTGACTGCTTCCATGGCAACCGGGTAGCCATAGGTTTTGCCATCAACAGTCATGGCATCCCATGCCAGCTGTTCAAATTTGCCTTTGGTGGCAGCGTTCGGCGTTACCGGAACCAGCAAACCGGCTTTGACCCACTCACCGTAACGGTCGTGAGCCCAGAAGAAGATGTCCGGGCCGTTGCCAGTGGCGGCGGCTTGCTGGAATTTCACTTCAACCTGATCCGGGTGAGCCACAGTAACCTTGATGCCGGTTTCTGCTTCAAACTTCTTACCCACTTCAGCCAGACCGTTGTATCCCTTGTCACCGTTGATCCAGATGGTCAGCTGGCCTTCATCGATGGCAGCAGTAGCAGAGCAAGCGACGCCAAGAGTGGCCAGACCGATCAGGGATGACAGCAATTTCTTTTTCATGAGCCTTTCCTTGTATTAGTTCCGCGCTGTAAGAGCATTGTGTGCGAGATGAATATTATCCCAAGCGGCAAACGGCTCACATGACGCAACTCGCATTTTTGAAATGCAATTACGTATTTCCTTCCAGAAAGTTTTGAAAACATTTTCTTATTTCAGGGGGTTAGCGCCATTTATTGGCATATTTCTCGCCAACACAAGAAATTAAATTACCAAATAGAAATAAAAAGACATGAATGAAAGGGTTTTCACCTCATTGAAAACCCTTTCACATGGATAATTCTGTTTAATTTGTTAACAAAGCACCGAGTTGCTTTCGCTACCCCCTGCCCCATTAAATAAAAAGACACCGCAGCGAACTGCGGTGTCTTTTTGCCAAAAATGAAGGCCGGATCACATTATGACTGGCGCAGCAGCTGATCCTTGAGATTGGGCGGCACCCCCTTGATGGTCAGGGTATCGGTCTGCGGGTCATAAAACACCCGGCTGTTCAACAGTTTCTGCTCAAAGCTCAAAGTCAGGCCGCCGCCGGAGCCGACAAACTTGGTCAAGCCGCGCAGGGTAGAGCGATCAGCCGGGAAACGCTCTTCCAGCTCATACTCCTGACCGATAAAGCTGTAAAAATCGAGATCGCCATCGCCGGGCAATTCCGCTGACAGCTCCTTGATTTCGATCTCTTCACCGGCGCTCGCCTGCTCGGTGCAATATTTGAAGACCTGCTTTTTATAGTCATTGCGCTCGGTCGGTTCGAGCTGGCGACTGTCGCAATAATCTTCTACCGCCTGCAGCAAGCCTTTATTTTGCACCTTGGCATCCATCCCCTCGCGGGCCCCCAGCAGATCCATAAAGAAGTCGCCCAGTTTGCGGCCAATGCGCCCCTTGCTGAAGGTGATATAGCGGCGCGAATCAGGTTGGGTTTTCCATTCGGTCAAATCGATGCGGGCCACCAGATTGAGTTTGCCGATATCCAGATACTGGATATGGCGCAATTCCAGCGCTTCGCTGACGGTGACGCTCTCCTTGCCTTCCAGCAGAGCGATCATCAGGTAATCAACCCCCACATAGTTGTACTTGGCAAACAGCAGTACCCCCTGCTCGTCGAGGGCATGTTCCACCAGTTGCCTGACCAGCAGCTGGGTCATCTCCACCGAGAAGGGGACAAATTCGAGCTGCTCGTCGAGCAGTTTTTCCAGCGCAATGCGAAACAGGGGAGAAGGCTGTTTGGGGGCCTCTTCACCGTCCGCCAGCTCGGCGACAGCGGCCTCGGGGTCTGCAAAAAAGCCAAAGCCCTTGCCCCCCTTGCCATTGTAAATGCGGTGCAGCTCCGCCATCAGCCCCTGTACTGCCTCGTCAGCAGGCAGAAGCTGGCTGCGGGTATCGGCGTGAGGTTGACCATCGCCGCCCTGGCGCAAGGAGTGAAGAATGATCTTGTCGATATCGAGACTCATGTCACAAAGCCATAGTGTTAGCCGAAAGGGTGAAGTATTATAAGGCGCTTTGAACCGAGATGAACTGAAGATTATGCCTATCGTATCAAAGTACAATAACGAGCAATTTGACGCCCTGATGAACGACCTGATCACCGCGCTGGAAAAGCATAAAGCGCCGGTGGATCTCAGCCTTATGGTGCTTGGCAATCTGACCACCAATATCATCAACGGTATGGCACCGGCCCAGCGCCAGGCCATCACTGAAAAGTTTGTCCAGGCCCTGACCGCATCGGTCAATAATCGCCACGACGCACACTGAGTCCCCGACTCTGTTGATTTGACGTTTCTCAACGCAGATGGATCACTATGGTCGAAACCGGTAACCCCTATCGTGATAATGTCTCTCGCCTGATCACCTGGGGGCATTGGTTCTCCTTCTTCAACATTATTCTGGCCATGCTCATTGCCACCCGTTATCTGGGTGCCATCAGCTGGCCATCGACCACGCTTGGCGTGATCTATCTCGTTGTAAGCTGGATTGGCCACTTCTCGTTTCTGAGTTTTGTCACCTACCTGTTGACGATCTTCCCGCTAAGCTTCGTGCTGCCCAAGGAGAAGTCGTTGCGGTTCATCTCGGCCATCATCGCTACCCTGGCGCTGGTGCTGCTGCTGATCGACACCCAGGTATTCCGGCTGTTCAAGTTCCACCTCAACAGTCAGGTATGGCAGTTGCTGCTGGATCAGGCGCAAACCGAAGAGGGCTCAATCTGGAGCATCATCTTCGTTGCCGTGCCCACCATCTTCCTGCTGCAACTGCTGCTGTCGGCCTATGTCTGGCGCAAGATCAACAAGCGCAAGCGCCGCCAGTACGGCAATCAGGTGGGGCTGGCCCTGCTGATCTGCTTTATTCTGACCCACGTGGTCAACAGCTGGGCGGATGCGACCCTCTATCAGCCGATCACCATGCAGAGAGCCAACTTCCCCCTCTCCTACCCCATGACGGCCCGCTCCTTCCTGGCCAAACATGGCTGGCTGGATCTGGATCAATACGAGAAGCAGGCTGCTTCCCAGGGGGATAACAGCGACAGCCGGATGCACTATCCGCTGCGCCCGCTCAACGTCAACGCCCCCCTGACTCACAACAATCTGCTTATTGTGGTGGTCGACTCATTGCGTTTTGACATGCTCAACAACATCAACATGCCCAATCTGCAGCGCTATGCGGATCAGCATCTGACGTTCCGCAATCACCTGAGTGGTGGCAACGATGACCTTATGGGCATGTTCAGCCTCTTCTACGGGTTGCCCGGCCACTACTACAAGGACATCAGCAGCGACAAGCGTCCGCCGGTGCTGTTCGACGAGATGCTGCGCCAGGATTACCAGTTCGGGCTATTCGGCGCGATGGAAGATGCCCAGAAGTATCGCAAGAGCATCCTCGCCGGTCTGCGCAAACAGGTGTTTGTCTCCGAGCAGAGTGACGATGGCAAGCTGCTGACCGACTGGCAGCAGTGGCTGGAGAAGCGCTCTCCCGAGCGTCCCTGGTTCTCGCTGGTCTATCTCTCGAGCCCCGGCGACTACCAGTTGCCCGCCACCATGAAGGGGCCGTTCCAACCGGAGCTCGCCAACTTCAATCCGGCGACCGCCTATCGGGCGGAGAACCTGCAAAAACTGGAGAACCGCTACAAGAACTCGGTCTTCTATACCGACCAGTTGCTTGAGCAGATGCTGACCAAATTGCAGTCGCAGGGGATGGACAGCAACACCATCGTCGTGATCACCTCCAACCATGGTCAGGAGTTCAACGACACCCGCAGCAACAGCTGGGGCGCAGGCAGCAACTACTCACCCTATCAGGTGCAGGTACCACTGGTACTGGCCTGGCCGGGGCGCGGCAGTGACGTTCGGGAACAACCAAGCAGCCATTTCGATCTGGCGCCGACCCTGATGCAGGGGATGCTGGGCGTGCGCAATCCGGCGCGCGATTACAGCGTTGGCCGCTCGCTGTTTGATACCAACCCGCGCAACTGGCTGCTGGCCGGGGATCAGAACGACTTCGCCATCTATGAAGGGGACACCATCACCCACTTCAACAAGCAGGGTGACTTCGAACTGCTGGAGCGCAACAGCTATCGCCCGATCAAGCACGGCACCCCGGATATGGGCGCCATGATCCAGGTGATGAACGAGCTGAACCGCTTCTATCGCAACCAGTGAAGCGCCCGTTAATGGCTTGCTACCATAAAAAACGCCCCGAATTCGGGGCGTTTTTCGTTGTATAGCCGGGCCACGTTCACGACAGTTAGCCACCCCACCCTTGCGGGTACTTGTAGCCGACGAAACGCTTGGCTGCATAGGCTTTGAAAGCCGCCGAGTTGTAGGCCGCCGCCACATCTTTGGCAAACGGCTGCTCCGCATCTGCGCTTTTCACCACCACCCAGTTGATAAAATCGTAGCTGCGCTCCAGAAACAGTCCTTCACTGAACGGGATACCGCTGGAGGCAGCAAAATTACCGTTGATCACCGAGAAGTCCACATCCTCGCGCGAGCGGGGCAACTGCGCCGCCTCCAGCAGTACCAGCTTGAGATTGTGCGGATTGTTCACCACATCAAACTCGCTCGCTTTTAGCGGGTTTATCCCCTCCTTGAGAGTGAGCCAACCAAGATCCTGCAGCATCAACAGCGCCCGCGCCTGATTGGTGGGATCGTTGGGGATGGCCACCGTGCTCCCCTTTTTCACTTTGTCGAGTGCTGCCAGCTTGCCGGAGTAGAGCCCCATCGGACCGGTTGGCACCTGGGTAATGGGTGCCAGCGACAAGCCGCGATCTCTGGCAAAACTCTCCAGATAAGGTTTGTGCTGGAAGCAGTTCACATCCAGTGATCCGTCAGCCAGAGCAATATTGGGGGTCACATAGTCGGTGAACTCCACCAGCTTGACCTTATACCCCTTGGCCTCCAGCTGCGGCTTGATGGAGTCGGTCACCATGTCGGCAAAATCCCCCACCGTAGTACCAATCACAATCTCCTGTTTGGTCGGCAAGGACGCATCGGCGGCAACCGCGGAAAAAGAGAGGCTCCCGACCGCTATCGCGGCAATAAAGGTGCTGGCGCCAGCAGTGGCGCGCAAGGAAGCAGTCAAAGGAGAAGATAAGAAGGAACGAAACGGCATAGGGACTCCCAGTCAGGTACGCATCAAGCTATGGGACTGCGGCGGGGCCGCCCTCAGAAGTAACGCCCTTCACACCGCAGCAATCTAGCCATCCAAACGGCTATTTAAGTTACCATAACAGAGCCATCCACCGCCGCCAAGCAATAAACCACTGACCCACCCCCACCTTATCACTCTTGCAGGCTCACCCGAACGCATACCAGCACTCACATTGGCACACACCACCATGCCGTTTATTTCCAAGAGCGCACGAGCGCCCCTCGGGATTGCCCCGAATCGAGATGGCTGCGGCGAAGGAGAGTCGCGAGAGGAGTGAATTACAGATAAAAAGATCAGTAGCAAACGGTGAGAACCATTCTCAATAAAACACATAACCAGCGTCATTGGAATACCTACCATAAATCAGATCGGATTTCTTTGAACCTCATTGCGTTTTTTGAAAATGGCTCTTTTTGAACCCCTACCACCCGTGTATAGATTTCCGTCGCACTCAGGATGGTGCGATCCAAGATGGAGTTAAAAAAATAATGAAGCAAACATCGTTAGCACTGGCGATCACAGCATTGCTGTCGACCCTGCCCAGTGCGCTCGTTCAGGCAAATGAAGGTTGTGCGCCGCTCACCGGCAAGGAGAGCGGCATGGATATCGGACGCAGCAGCACCGAGCGCTGCCTGCCAGGTACCAATCCCCTGCAGGATCAGCAGTGGTATCTGCTCAACAGCGGCCAGGATGGATTCAGCGCCCGTGGCGGTATAGCGGGCAATGATCTCAACCTCTGGTGGGCTCATCGCACCGGCGTGCTGGGCCAGGGAGTCAATGTGGCCGTGGTGGATGATGGTCTGGCCATCGCCCACCCGGATCTGGCGGAGAACGTGCGTCCGGGTTCGAAAAACGTGGTAACCGGCAGCGATGACCCGACACCGACCGATCCGGATACGGCCCACGGCACCTCGGTCTCCGGCATTATTGCGGCGGTAGACAACGCCATCGGTACCAAGGGGATAGCCCCGCGAGCCCAGCTGCAGGGATTCAACCTGCTGGATGACAACAGCCAGCAGTTGCAGAAGGATTGGCTCTACGCCCTTGGCGACAGCGATGCCAGTCGCGACAACCGGGTGTTCAACCAGAGCTACGGCATGAGTGTGGTGGATCCCCGCTCTGCCAACTCTCTGGATCAATCCCAGCTTGATCGTCTGTTTGAACAGCAGACCCTCAAGGCGCAGGGCGCGGCCTATATCAAGGCCGCCGGCAACGGCTTCAACAAGATAGCGGCGGGCGGCTATGTGCTTAACCGCACCGGCAATGGCCCCAAATTGCCGTTTGAAAACAGCAACCTCGATCCCTCCAACAGCAACTTCTGGAACCTGGTGGTAAGCGCGCTCAACGCAGATGGTGTCAGATCCTCCTACTCCAGCGTCGGCAGCAACATCTTCCTGAGCGCCACCGGCGGCGAGTACGGTACCGATTCCCCCGCCATGGTGACCACGGATCTCCCCGGCTGCGATATGGGCTACAACCGCACCGACGATCCCCGCACCAACCGGCTGCACGGCAACCCGCAGCTGGATGCCAGTTGCGACTACAACGGCGTCATGAACGGCACCTCCTCCGCCACCCCCAGTACCTCGGGCGCCATGGCACTGCTGATGTCCGCCTACCCGGATCTGTCAGTACGCGATTTTCGGGATCTGCTGGCGCGCAGCGCTACCCGGGTCGATGCCAAACATCAACCCGTGATGGTCAGCTACACCAGCAGCACCGGCAAGGTGCGCGACGTGAAAGGGCTGGAAGGGTGGGAGCGCAATGCCGCCGGCATGTGGTTCAGCCCGACTTACGGTTTTGGTCTGATCGACGTCAACAAGGCGCTTGAGCTGGCAGCCAATCACCAGCCACTCTCCCCGCTGGTGCAGCTGCCGTGGCAGAAGATCAATGTCACCGGCAGTGCCGCTGCCATCCCGGATGTGGGCAACAGCCCGACCAGCTCGACGACCCGCATTGCCACACCGTTGACGGTCGAAGCGGTTCAGGTGATGGTGAGCCTGGATCACCAGCGTCTGCCTGATCTTCTGATCGAACTGGTCTCCCCCGCCGGCACCCGCAGCATCCTGCTGAGCCCCTTCAACAGCCTGGTCGGCCAATCTCTCGACCAGCAGCAGCTGGGCTTTGTGCGCACCAAGGGATTGCGTGACATGCGCCTGCTCTCCCACAAGTTCTACGGTGAATCGGCCGAAGGCCAGTGGCGACTGGAGGTAACCGACGTTGCCAACGATACCCGTCAGGTCTCTCTGCTCAATCGCAAGACCAAGGAGCGCACCACCCTGACCGAGCGCAACAACCGTCAACCGGGCAAACTGATCTCATGGTCCCTGCGGGTCTTGGGTCACGATGCCAACCGCAGCTAACACGCTAGGAGTATTACCATGAACAAACCTGTTACCTTGCTTCTGGCAACCCTGCTGGCCCCCCTCTCGGGACAGCTCTGCGCCGAGGAATCCGTCACCATGGATGGCAAGCAGTACAGCACCATAGAGGTGAACGGCCAGACCTACCTCATTCCCGACAATGGCAGCAAGAAGCGCGTAGCCCGCAGTCTGGATGACAAAGTGCCGCAGCAGAGCCTGCGCCGCGGCGATGTATTGATGCAGGGGGCGGCCAGCCCCGAGCTCACCGTCAGCGGAACCCTGCTGGTGGAGGCCGATGACAACCAGGCCAGCGCGCTGGCCAACCGGCACGGCCTGCGCTTCAAGCAGAGCAGCGGCGGCATCGCCCTGCTGGAGGCCAAGCCGGGCACCGATCTGAACGCCGTCGCCACGGCGCTCAAGCAGGAGGGGGTCAAGGTGCAGATTGAACTCGCCGGGGCCCTCAAACGGCCCAAGTAAACCGCTCCGGGCCACTGCCCGGACGTTTTGGCTTATCTTCGAGGGGGCTGCCGGCCCCCTCGCGTATTGCCCGCGGCCAGCGTCATTGGCCATCAGGTCACCCGTTTTCCCAATCTCCCCTGCCCTTCACCCCTCTTGTCACTTTCAGCCCTTGGTTTGGCACCGCCTTTCGATGCGACCTTGCTCACAACTCGGCCCCCTTGCTCCCGCCGGCACATTTCTCGCTCCCCAGGGGCAAGGCGGTCATCGCCCGGCTTGTTAACCTGCGGGCAGCCAAACGCCTGCCCACGGGCCCGTTTGGTCTTCCTTGCGATATCCAATGGCAGCCGCCAGCAGAGCGGCCCAGCCCGGGCGGATGCCTTGCACCCGGTGTCGATATCTCCTTTTTATTTTTATTCAGACAGTTACGAGGACGTCTTATGCCTATCACCACAAAATTGAAAGCGGTTTCACTGGGGGTCAGCCTGGCGCTGGCCGGCCTGCTGGTCGGTTGCAACCAGAATGATTCGGATCCCCTGGTCAAGGACGATGCCTATTACCGCGGCCAAGCCGAGGCCATGGTGGCCAGGCTGACCCTGAGCGAGAAGCTGGACCTGCTCTCCGGCCCCGGTTACGGCAGTGCCAACGGCGCCATCAACGTCAAGCAGGATGTGCCCGGCGTGGCCGGTTACATCAACGGCGTGCTGCGCAGCGCGGACGGCATCGACATTCCGGCCCTCAAACTGGCCGACGGGCCGGCCGGGGTGCGGATCAACGCCAACCGCGACGGTGACAGCGCCAGCTACTACGCCACCGCCTGGCCCATCGGCTCGCTGCTCGCCTCCAGCTGGGACGTCAAGCTGGTCAAGGCCGTCGGTGAAGCCATGGGGGACGAGGTGCGCCAGTACGGGGTCGACATCCTGCTGGCCCCGGGCATGAACATCCAGCGCAACCCCCTCAATGGCCGCAACTTCGAGTACTACTCGGAAGACCCCCTGCTCACCGGCAAAATCGGCGCCGCCATGGTCAATGGGGTGGAGAGCAACGGGGTGGGCACCACCATCAAGCACTACTTCGGCAACAACTCCGAGAGCAACCGCAACCAGATCAACGACATCGGCGAACCGAGAACCTTCCGCGAGATCTACCTGCGCGGCTTCCAGATAGCGGTGGACGAGGCCCAGCCCTGGGCGGTGATGACCTCCTACAACAAGGTCAACGGCACCTATGTCAACGAGCGCAGGGATGCGGTAACCGACCTACTGCGTGGCGAGTGGAAGTTCGACGGCCTGGTGATGTCCGACTGGTTTGCCGGTGACGTGGCCAACAACGCCTACAAGCAGGTGCTGGCGGGGCAGGATTTGATCGAGCCGGGCAACGTCAAGGAGCAGTTGCAACAATCCATCGAGCAGGGCGATCTCGACGAGGCCAAGGTAAACGAGGCCGCCATCCACATCCTGACCCAGGTGATGAAGAGCCCCTCCTACAACCAGCTGGCCATCAGCAACAGCCCGGATCTGACCACCCACGCCAAACTGGCCCGTCAGGCCGGCGCCGAGAGCATGGTGCTGCTGCGCAACGAGGCCGCGGCCCTGCCGCTGGCGACAAGCAGCAGCCTGGCCAGTTTTGGCATCAACCAGATCAACACCTACAAGGGCGGCACCGGCAGCGGGGATGTGAACGCCGCCAGCACCACCACCATCGCGCAGGGACTGGCGGCACGCTTCCCGGTCAACGAGGCGTTGCAGAGTTACTACCGCGATTTTTACGAGAACAACAAGGTCTATCACGAGGGGCAATTTGGCGCCAAGGGCTACTACACCTGCGCCGAGGCACCGATCAGCGGCGATCTGGCAGCCCTGATCGCCAATGCGGCCGCCACCCAGCAAGCCGCCGTCATCAGCATTGGCCGCCAGGCCGGAGAAGGGGCGGATCGCAGCAGTGGCAAGGGGGACTATCTGCTCGGCGATGACGAGCGCGCCCTCATCGACGCGGTGAGCAGCGCCTTCCACGCCCAGGGCAAGAAGGTGGTGGTGGTGCTCAACGTCAACGGCGTCATCGATACCGCCCAGTGGAGCGACAAGGTGGATGGCATCCTGCTGGCCTACATGGCTGGCCAGGAGACCGGCCACGCGGTGGCGGACGTGCTCTCCGGCGCGGTCAACCCGAGCGGCAAGCTGGCCCAGAGCTTCCCGCACAGCTACGCCAGCGTTCCCTCCGCCGGCACCTTCCCGGGTGAGGACACCGACGGGGACGGCGAACCGGACGATCTCTACTACAACGAGGGGATCTACGTGGGCTATCGCTACTACAGCACCTTCGAGCAGGCGGTCTCCTACCCGTTCGGCTTCGGTCTCTCCTACACCAGCTTCAGCTACACCAGCCCCGCCATCGCCAGCAATACCCTGGCCGATGGTGCAACCGGCAGCCTGGTGCTGACCGCCACCATCACCAATACCGGCGCCATGGCAGGCAAGGAGGCGGCCCAGGTCTATGTGACCGCCCCCGAGGTCAAGCTGAAGAAACCGCTCATCGAGCTCAAGGCCTTTGCCAAGACGGCGCAGCTGGCACCGGGGGCCAGCGAACAGCTGAGCTTCACCATTCCGGCCAGCATCCTCGCCAGCTTCGATGAGGCCAGCAACCAGTGGATCGTGGAGCCGGGCCGCTACAGCGCCTACATCAGCCCCTCGTCGGATGTCTCCGCCAGCACGCCGGTCAGCTTCACGGTTAGCAAGGAGATCGTGGTGAGCAACACCACGCCAGGGGCACTGGCACTGCCGACCGGGGTGGATCCCGCCAGCGTCACCACCATCACCCGCTAACAAAGGCAGGCACGGCCGGGCCCCCAGCCCGGCCTTGCCCGAACATTGCCCAGCAATGACCCGCCCACGGGACCGGCCTTGCACCGGTCCCGTTTTTATTGGCGGGCGTTGCGATAGGCCAGCGGCGTCATCCGGGTGTTGGCCTTGAAGAAGCGGTTGAAGGCGCTCTGGGACGAGAAACCGACCCGATCGCTGATGCTCTGCAGCGGTTGATCCCCCTCACCCAGCAAGCGGCAGGCTTCGCTCACCCTCGCTTCCCTCAGCAGGGTCGAGAAACTGCTCCCCTCCCCCTGCAATTTGCGATTCAGGGTCCAGCGGCTGACATTCATGGCCGCGCACACCTCCTTGAGCAGGCTCTCGTTGCTCTCCAGCTCCCCTTCCCGGATCTTGTGGCGGATCCGCTCCCCCACCAGACAGGCAAAGGGGGCCCGCTCGGCGATGTCGGCGCAGATCTGCGCCAGCTGGGCCAGTTGCAGACGACCCAGCGGCTCGTTGTAGCAGTGGCTGGGGCAGTCGAGTTGGGCATTGTCGATGGTCAGGGTGTTTTCCCCCTGCTCCCAGCGGCAGCTAGTGGCGAAGAACTGGTCCAGCAGTTGATGGCGCGGTGGCGGCCGCCCCGTGAAGCCCACCGAGACCCGAGGATCCGCCAGATAGACCCGCAAAATCCGGTAGAGCATGATGAAGTTGGGGATGGCCTGACTCGCCCCCAGGCTGGCGGGCCCCTGATTGACATACAGGTATTGGCTGGCCTGCGCCCCCCGCCGCACCCGCAGCTCGTCACAACTGCCGATGATGGGGCGATAGGCCAGCAGCATCTCTAGCGCCGCCCGCGGTGATGGCTGGTTCAGGCACAGGCTGATGAGGGGTGGATAGTGCTGGTAGAGCTGGCCGATGTCGTAGGAGAGGATGGTTTCGTGAAAAATGGCCAGATAGGGCTGCATCAGTTGCAGCATCCGGTAGTGGCTGTGGGCCGGCAGCCGGCCCAGCTCCCGCTCGATGTCGAACGACGTGAGGCCGCCCGCCATCAAAATGGCATCGGGATCGCCCCCCTGCTGCTGGCAGGCTCCCAGCATTCGTCTGATCACCTGGTTTGATACGCTCTGTGACATCCGTCGTCCAGGCCTCCGTGCTGACAGGAAATTGCTCGTGATCTCCACTTTATCGACTACTGATCCACCTCCCATCGAACAGGGTTAGGAGACCAAGGACCATTATGGGGCGGTCACAGGACGAGCAGATGTAACGGAGTGTAAAAGCACGGGCCAGCACGCATATTTACTCCCTATCGTCAGCCTCACCCATTATGAGAGAGGCAGTCCGGCAGGAATCGGACAAGAGCAGCGATAGTCAACCAGTCGCCCACCGCGATAGGGAAGAGAATCACCCATATCAGGAGGCATACGACGAGCCGACCGGGTTTCACACGGAGTCGGCCCCATCCATCTGTTGAGCTGCATGGATCAGATGTGCCCGTTCATTATTCAGAGGCGGGCGGCAGAGTTGGAAAAACTGGTAGGGTTGTGTGGATTAGCGACACGAAGCTCACTGTGACATGGAGCCAAGCCACGGGAGTGGGTGTGAAAAAGCAGATAAAAACAATGCCAGTCAGGCTTTACTGACTGGCATTAGCCTCATATCGAGGTTTTTTATCACCGGGTAATCGCCATCTCCATTCAGGAGGGCTGTTCGCCTTTGCTCTGGGCACCCGGCGGCAAGGGTTTGCGCGCCATCAACTCCAGTTCGAGCAGAGCATAGCGGTGCTCGATGAAGTCATAGACGTTGTTGGAGAGCGCCAGCTTGAAGTAGCTGATGGCTTCCTTGCGGTTGCCTTTGCCCAACTCGAACTTGCCCAGATAGAAATAGGTTTCACACAGGCGCTCGGCCAGCTCCCGGTTATCCTTCACCCCTTTCACCACGTTGCCCATCAGCTGGGACGCGTTGATCTCGCCGGTATAGAGGCGAACCAGATCCCAGTTCCAGGCGTCGTCATCGTACTTGTTGAGGCGCTCGCGCATCCGGCTCATGGCCGCAGCGGGATTGAGCTTCTGCTCGGCCAGATAGAGCCAGATCACCCGATAAGGGTCTTCCGGCTGCGCTTCGTAGAAACGCTTCATATCGGCCGCTGCCAGCTCGGGACGATTACCGTAATAGAGGGCAATACCGCGGTTAAGGTAGGCATAGTCATAATCGGGTGCCAGCTCGAGGGCTGAGTCGAATGCCTCATAGGCTTCGTCGTAGTTCTGCTGCTGTACCAGATAGACACCGATGAAGTTGTAGGCTTCAGCGAAATCCGGTTTCTCCCGCAGGGCCCTGTTGAAATCGAGACGGGCAAGGGAACGCAAGCCGACGCGATCAAACACCACGGCACGTTCATAGAACAACTCGGCCCGTTGCTCCGTGGTCAACTCCATTTCACTCAGCATCTGCCCGAGTCGGGCGAGCGCCAACTCGCTTTGGTAGGAGACCTGCAGGGGGGTCGCCAATACCAGTGAAGCAGGCTGCGCCTTGGGAACCTTAGGGGTGTTGACATGACTGCTACTGCTGCAACCCCACATGGGTAGCAGCAACAGGATACCAAGGAGGTATCCAATCCCTTTCCTGACGTTCAATGAACACTCCGACGCTTACGCTTGACCCCGCATATGGTAAAGGTCAGCCGCCACTTTGTCATGTAGCTGAGCCCCTCTCCATCAAATAAATCAGGATTCGACAGGGTATCCGGCCTCCAGCCAGCCGCGAAAACCGCCGTCAACACTGATTACGTTGCGATAACCCATCTGTTGCAAATTGTCGGCCGCCAGTACGGAGCGAAAACCGCCACCACAATAGAGATAGAGCGTGGTCTCGGGATCCGGGAACAGGGTCTCGATATCCCGCTCAATCACTCCACGACCCAGATATTGGGCTCCGGGCAGATGGCCTTTGGCCCACTCGCTCTCTTCCCGCACGTCGATCAGGTGAAACGTGCGCCCTTCGTCCTGCCAGCGCTTGATCTGGTGAACATCGGTTTCGGTGATGCGGGAGCGGATCCCGTCAACCAGCGCCAAAAAACGGGGATTGTGTTGCATGGCAAGCTCCTTTTGTTGAAATCATCTGCGTCAGCAAACGACACGCAGAGATAAGAAAAGAGCGCCATGAGGCGCTCTTCACTGTTACGGCAGGATTTCCTGTTGGTCCGCACCCTCTTTCTCTACCTGGGTGGGCAGCATGTGCTCGCGCTTGACGCCGAGGAACATGGCAAACGCACTCGCCACATAGATGGAGGAGTAGGTACCGAACGCCACACCGATCACCATGGCCACGGCAAAACCGTGGATCAGCGCGCCGCCCTTGAGCAGCAGCGCCAGCACCACCACGAAGGTGAGCCCGGAGGTGATGATGGTACGGCTCAGGGTCTCGGTCATGGAGAGATCGAGAATGTAGTCGGTATCCCCTTTGCGCACCTTGCGGAAGTTCTCCCGCAAGCGGTCGAACACCACTATGGTATCGTTCAGGGAGTAACCCACTAGGGTCATCAATGCCGCCAGCACGGTCAGGTCGAACTCGTACTGGAAGTAGGCAAAGACGCCCAAGGTGATCACCACGTCATGCACCAGCGAGAGGATGCCGCCCATGGCCAGACGCCATTCAAAGCGCACCGCCACGTAGATCAGGATACAGATGATGGAGGCCAGCATCGCCAACGCCCCGTCAGTAGCCAGCTCGTCACCGACTGAAGGGCCGACGAATTCGACGCGTTTGAGTACAGCGCCCTCATCGAGCAGCTTGGCCGCTGCCAGCACCTCGTTACCCTGCTGCTCGACCTTGACCCCCTCTTTCGGCGCCAAACGGAACAGCACGTCACGGCTGGAGCCAAAGTGTTGCAGGGTGGCCCCTTCAATCTTCTGCTCTTCCAGAACGTCGTGGATCTTGTCCAGGCTCACCGACTGCTGGAATCCCACCTCGATGGTGGTACCACCAGTAAAGTCCAGACCCCAGTTCAGCCCCCGATCAAACAGGAAGAACAGGGCTACCACCATCAGCACGGAAGAGAAAACCACACCCGGCTTGGCATAGCGCATAAACGGGATCGGTTTTTCAAAATGTAGAATCTGAAACATTTCTCTATCCTCAGATGGGCAGCTTGTCGATACGCCGTCCACCCCAAGCCAGGTTGATAATGGCACGGGAAACTGTGATGGCAGTAAACATGGAGGCGGTCAGACCAATGCCCAGCGTCAGGGCAAAGCCCTTGATGGCGCCAGTACCGATACCGAACAGGATCACGCAAGTGATCAGCGAGGTCACGTTGGAGTCGGCGATGGTGGAGAATGCCCGATCAAAGCCCAGATGGATGGCTTGCTGAACACCGCGACCGTTGCGGATCTCTTCACGAATACGCTCGTAGATCAGTACGTTGGCATCCACCGCCATACCCAGCGTCAAGACGATACCGGCGATACCCGGCAATGTCATGGTGGCCCCAGGGATCATCGACATGATGCCGACAATCAACACCAGGTTCATGCAGAGCGCCAGGTTGGCGACCCAGCCGAACGCGCGGTAGTAGATCCCCATGAACAGCACGATCACCAGCATGGCCCAGCCGATGGCTTCCATACCGCTGTCGATGTTCTGTTGACCCAGGCTCGGGCCAATGGTGCGTTCTTCCACGATCTGGATCGGGGCGATCAGGGCACCGGCACGCAGCAGCAGCGCCAGGTTGTGGGCTTCGTTGGCGTTGTCGATCCCAGTAATACGGAACTGGCTGCCAAGACGCGACTGGATGGTGGCGACGTTGATCACCTCCTCCTGCTTGCGGAACTTGCGCTTGCCATCCGGACCCGGTTGACCGACCGGCTTGTACTCGATGAAGACGGTCGCCATCCCTTTACCCACGTTGTCCTTGGTAAAGTTGGCCATCTTGTTACCACCCTGGCCATCCAGCTTGATGTTGACCTGGGGACGGCTGTACTCGTCGAAACCGGACTGGGCACCCACGATGTGGTCACCGGTCAGGATCACTCGCTTGTGCAGTACCACCGGACGACCATTGCGATCGGTATAGACCTTGGAGCTGGGGGGAACTCGCCCTTCAGCAGCCGCCTGAATATCAGCCGCCTCATCCACCATGTGGAACTCCAGGGTCGCGGTCGCACCGAGGATCTCCTTGGCACGAGCGGTATCCTGAATACCGGGCAGTTCAACGACAATGCGTTCGGCGCCCTGCTGTTGTACCAGCGGCTCGGCCACACCCAGTTCGTTGACCCGGTTACGGATGATGGTGATGTTCTGCTCGAGGGCGTACTTCTTCACTTCCTTGATCTTGGCTTCGCTCAGACCCGCCAGCAGGATAAACTCATCCCCTTTCTGCTCGGTAGTGAAGGTCAAATCAGGGTTCTGACGACGCAGATGAGAAACGGCGCGTTCCTGATCGGCTTCGTCACGGAAGATCACCTGCACCTGATCACCGACTCGGCGCACGCCGGAGTAACGGATCTTCTGGGTGCGCAGCTCGGAGCGGAAATCCTGCACCATCTGCTCTTGCTGCTTGGTCAGTGCTTCGGCCATGTCCACTTCCATCAGGAAGTGCACACCACCGCGCAGATCAAGACCCAGCTTCAGAGGCGCCGCACCGATGGCTTCGAGCCAGGCGGGAGTGGAAGGTGCCAGGTTGAGTGCGGTAATGAAGTTGTCGCCCAGCTTGTTGGCAACGATATCGCGCGCTTTCAGCTGGTCTTCGGTGTTCTTGAAACGGATCAGGATAAAACCGTGCTCGAATGCAGCATGTTTGACCGGGATCTTGGCCGCTTCAAGGGTCTCTTTCACCAGATCAAGAGTATCTAGCTTGACTTCGGCACCACGGCTGGCAGAAACCTGCAAAGCCGGATCTTCGCCGTAAAGATTGGGGGCTGCATATAGAAAACCGATGGCGATCACCAGGATCACCATCAGGTATTTCCACAGCGGATAGCGATTCAACACGCTGTGCTCCTTGGGAGATTAAAGGGACTGGATAGAACCCTTGGGCAGAACGGCAGAGACGAAGTCCTTTTTGATGGTGACTTGAGTCTGGTCGTTCAGGGCGATCACCAGGTAATCGCTGTCTGCAGCCACTTTGGCAATTTTGCCAACCAGGCCACCGGAAGTGAGCACTTCATCACCCTTGGACAAGGAGCTCATCAGATTGCGATGATCCTTGGCACGCTTGGCCTGGGGACGATAGATCATGAAGTAGAAGATCAGGCCGAATACGGCCAGCATGATGATCATTTCCATACCACCACCCTGTGCACCCGGTGCTGCGCCTTCTGCATACGCCTTGGAGATAATGCTCATTTAACAACCTCTTATTGATGTAGATTTAAAAAAAATTATATGTTGTTGTTATTTAACGTCATTTTCAGCTAACGGAGGCACAGGCTTCCCTTGCCGACGGTAAAACTCTGTTACAAAGTCGTCTAATTTACCCTGCTCGATCGCGTCCCGCAAACCCTGCATCACACGCTGGTAGTAACGCAGGTTATGAATCGTATTCAGACGGGCACCGAGGATCTCGTTGCACTTGTCCAGATGGTGCAGGTAGCTGCGGCTGTAGTTCTTGCAGGTGTAGCAATCGCATTCGGCATCCAGGGTGCTGGTGTCGTTGCGGTGCTGGGCATTGCGGATCTTCACTACGCCATCGGTGGTGAACAGGTGGCCGTTGCGGGCGTTGCGAGTCGGCATGACGCAGTCGAACATGTCGATACCACGGCGCACCCCTTCCACCAGATCTTCCGGCTTGCCGACACCCATCAGGTAGCGCGGCTTGTCAGCCGGAATTTTCGGGCAGACGTGCTCGAGGATGCGGTGCATGTCCTCTTTGGGTTCACCCACCGCCAGACCGCCGACCGCATAACCGTCGAAACCGATCTCCAGCAGCCCTTTGAGGGAGACATCACGCAGATCTTCGTAGACCGAGCCCTGGATGATGCCGAACAGGGCGTTCTTGTTGCCCAGCGCATCAAACTTGTCGCGGGAGCGCTTGCCCCAGCGCAGGGACATCTCCATGGACTTGCGCGCTTCTTCATAAGTGGCCGGGTACGGAGTGCACTCGTCGAAGATCATCACGATGTCGGAGCCCAGATCGTACTGGATCTCCATGGACTTCTCGGGGTCGAGGAAGATCTTCTCGCCATTGATGGGGTGACGGAAGTGGACGCCCGCTTCGGTGATCTTGCGAATATGGCCCAGGCTGAACACCTGGAAACCACCGGAGTCGGTCAGGATCGGGCCCTGCCAGTTCATGAAGTCATGCAGATCGCCGTGGGCACGCATCACTTCCTGACCCGGACGCAGCCAGAGGTGGAAGGTGTTACCCAGCAGGATCTGGGCGCCGGTTTCACGCACTTCTTCCGGGGTCATCCCCTTGACGGTGCCGTAAGTTCCGACCGGCATAAAGGCCGGCGTTTGTACCACACCACGTTCGAAGACCAGTTGACCGCGACGGGCACGGCCGTCGGTGGTTTTCAGTTCAAATTTCATTGCTACCTCGGCTGCGTCAGATAAACAGTCTGACAATAGGAGGGCCGCTCACGGCCCGGTAAATAAGCTGAAGCTTATGCTTCAACCTGGCGACGGGTGACGAACATGGCGTCCCCGTAGCTGAAGAAACGGTACTGCCCGGCCACGGCTGCCTGATAGGCCGCCATCACGTTGTCATAACCGGCGAAGGCGCTGACCAGCATGATCAGGGTCGACTCCGGCAGATGGAAGTTGGTGACCATGGCATCGACAATCTGGAACTGATAGCCAGGGAAGATGAAGATATCGGTGTCACTAAAGAAGGGCGCCAGCGGTTTGCCCTGCGCCAGGGTGACCTTGGCCGCGCTCTCCAGCGAACGCACCGACGTGGTCCCCACCGCGATCACCCGACCACCACGAGCACGGGTGGCCGCGATGGCATCCACCACCTCTTGCGGCACTTCCGCATACTCGGAGTGCATGTGGTGATCTTCAATCTTCTCTACCCGCACCGGCTGGAAGGTCCCCGCCCCTACATGCAGGGTGACGAAGGCCGTTTCAACCCCTTTGGCCCGAATTTTCTCAAGCAGCGGCTCATCAAAGTGCAGACCGGCGGTCGGCGCGGCAACGGCGCCCGGCTTTTGATTGTAAACGGTCTGGTAGCGCTCCTTGTCGGCATCCTCGTCGGGACGGTCGATATAGGGGGGCAGCGGCATGTGGCCGATGGCCTCCAAAATCTCCAGCACCGGACGCGGGTCTAGGAAGTGGATCTCGAACAGGGCGTCGTGGCGGGCGCGCATCTCTGCCTCCACACCACCATCCATGATCATCCGGGTGCCGGGCTTGGGCGCCTTGGAGGCACGGACATGGGCCAGCACGCTGTGCTCGTCCAGAATGCGCTCGACCAGTACCTCCAGCTTGCCGCCGCTGGCCTTCTGGCCAAACATGCGCGCCGGAATGACACGGGTGTTATTGAATACCAGCAGGTCACCCGGATTGAGCTGATCCAGCACATCCACAAATTGACCGTGGCGCAGGGCGCCAGTTTGACCATCGAGCTGCAACAGGCGGCTGGCGGTACGCTCTGCCATCGGATAGCGGGCAATCAGCTCGTCTGGCAGATCAAAATGAAAATCGGATACTTGCATCTTTCACCTCGGGGGGAATCGGCGGCTAGTCTAGTTATCCCCATCTTCCAAGGCAACCCAAAAGACCAAAAACCCAAGAGAGACAAGGGGTAGCGAGCAATATTGAGACACAACTCCGGTTAATGATTCTTTAATGTTCTGTATTGACCCTGATCATGTTTTGCCAGTTGGGGCTGGGCTAGGGTGAAAGCAGATACACAAGGAGGCCCACCATGATGACCCTATCCGAAATCATGACCGAACATCCCTTCACTCTGGGTCCGTCAAACAGTGTCAAACAGGCGATGGACCTGATGCAGCAGGAGCGGATCCGCCACATTCCCATCGTCGACGAGCAGCATCACCTGCTGGGGTTGGTAACCCTCACCGATATCCTGGCCACCCGGGAATCCAAGCTGCTGCTCATCAGCCCGGAGCGGGAAGCCGAATTTACCGACAGCGTGCAACTCGACGAGATCATGACACGGCAAGTGGCGAGCGTAGATCCTCACGCCGGCATCAAGGAGGCGGCACTTTACCTGCAGCGGCACAGATATGGCTGCCTGCCGGTACTCAAAGGACGCAAGCTGATCGGCATTGTCACCGAGTCGGACTTCATTGCCGTGGCCATCAACCTGCTGGAATTGATGGAAGAGCAGGAACCACCTACCGACTTTTGACAGATCTGGATGTAATTAAATTACAATAAAAGCGTTTTCAGCCGTCGAAATAAGCTAAAATGATGAAACACTTTCATTTTGATTGAAAAATTACACCAAATACTTGCCTTGTGATCTGTGTCACACTATCATCCTCTCATGCAATAGTTGCCGAGGGGGAGACGAGGGATTGTGCACCCATTATCTTCCTCTCATATGTCTGCAAGTTTGCACACCCCGTAGTTAGTCTTTGCTGTAAAGCATTTGTTTATATAGCCATTCCTTGTTTGATGACCCGGCCCTGTCGTTGCGATAGCGCCGGGATTTTTTTATCCGCGTTTTCTGCTCTCCCCCTTGTCAGCACATCCCCCATCGCTGCGAGGAACGGTCTCAACCTCCTCGCCACCTGTTTGCTCTATATGTTTGCACCACCGTTTATCTCATCGCGTTATCGTGGCTCTGCACACCCCTTCTTATGCCTTGAAAAGGCGATGTAGCGCACAGATATTGAACCACGACAAGGAGTTATCTCAGTAGGCCTGAGATATTCATGTTAGGTACAGCCATAGTGAGCTATCTAATAAGTAGATTTAAGCGATTCAAAATTGCGGCTTTTATCGATTAGCTGAAGCCCCTATGATGAATCCATCGAAAGTTAAGCGCCTCGTCTGGCAAGAGTCTTCAACACCAGACCGGCATATATACATCACCAAGGAGCAATTACATGTCTACCTACATCAACACTGAAATCAAGCCGTTCAATGCTACCGCCTACCACAATGGCAAATTCGTTCAGGTGTCTGACGCTGACCTGAAAGGCAAGTGGTCCGTGGTCTTCTTCTACCCGGCTGACTTCACCTTCGTTTGCCCGACCGAGCTGGGCGACCTGGCTGACAACTACGCTGAATTCCAGAAACTGGGCGTCGAGATCTACTCTGTCTCTACCGACACCCACTTCACTCACAAAGCATGGCACGACACCTCTGACACCATTCAGAAGATCCAGTACCCGATGATTGGTGACCCGACTGGTACCATCACCCGCAACTTCGGTGTGATGATCGAAGAAGCTGGTCTGGCTGACCGCGGTACCTTCGTGATTGACCCGCAGGGCATCATCCAGATCGTCGAGATCAACGCTGGTGGTATCGGCCGTGACGCACTGGAACTGCTGCGCAAAGTCAAAGCGGCCCAGTACGTTGCCTCCCACCCGGGTGAAGTGTGCCCGGCTAAATGGAAAGAAGGCGAAGCCACTCTGGCCCCGTCCCTGGATCTGGTAGGCAAGATCTAAGCCTCCCGCTTCCAAGACCGGCCCGCTTCAGGGCCGGTCTGCTTTCCGGCCTTGCCAAATAGACCTGAAAGCAGACCGACTCACATTTAATGCCAACTCGCCATTACAAGAAGGAATTCGACCATGTTGGATACCAACCTCAAACAACAGCTGAACACCTATCTGCAGTACATCGTCAATCCCATCGAGATCAGCGTGTCCGGCAACGACAGCGACAAATCTGCAGAGCTGCTGGCACTGGCCAGCGAGATCGCCGAGATGTCACCCAAGATCACCCAGACCTCTGGCACTGCCGCTCGCAAGCCTTCCATGAGTGTCGCGCCGCAGGGCCAAGCCCCGCGCGTTCACTTTGCCGGCATCCCCATGGGTCATGAATTTACTTCTCTGGTACTCGCCCTGCTGCAAAGCGGCGGCCACCCCTCCAAGGCCGATGCGGCCGTGCAGGAGCAGATCCGCAATCTCAAGGGTGAGTTCCACTTCGAGACCTATATCTCCCTCTCCTGCCACAACTGCCCGGACGTAGTACAGGCTCTCAACCTGATGGCGACCCTGAACCCCGGCATCACTCACACCATGATCGATGGCGCCCTGTTCCAGGAAGAAGTCGCCGAGCGTCAAATCATGGCGGTACCGAATGTCTACCTGAACGGTCAACCGTTCAGCCAGGGCCGTATTTCACTCGAAGAGATCGTCGCCAAACTCGACACCGGCGTCGCCGAGCGCAAGGCTGCCGAGCTGAATGAGAAAGATCCCTACGACGTACTGGTCGTAGGCGGAGGCCCGGCTGGCGCCGCTGCGGCCATCTATGCCGCTCGTAAAGGCATTCGCACTGCCATCGTTGCCGAGCGTTTCGGTGGTCAGGTGATGGACACCGTCGGCATCGAGAACTTTATCTCCGTGCCCTATACCGAAGGCCCCAAACTGGCCGCCAGCCTAGAGCAGCACGTCAAAGAGTACGGCGTGGAAGTGATAACCGAACAGCGCGCCGCCGCCATCAGCAAAGATGGATATGTGAACGTGGATCTCGCCTCTGGCGCCACCTTGAAGAGCCGCGCCGTGATCCTGGCTACCGGCGCCCGCTGGCGTGATCTGAACGTACCGGGCGAGCTCGAGTACCGCACCAAAGGCGTGGCCTACTGCCCGCATTGCGATGGTCCCTTCTTCAAGGGCAAGCGAGTAGCGGTGATCGGTGGCGGTAACTCCGGTATCGAGGCGGCCATCGATCTGGCTGGCATCGTCGAGCATGTGACTGTGGTGGAGTTCGCCGACACCCTGCGTGCCGATGAAGTGCTGCAGAAGAAGGCTCGCTCCATGGGCAATATCGACATCATCATGAGCGCTCGCACCACCGAAGTGATCGGTGATGGCAGCAAGGTGGTCGGCATGGATTACGAAGATCGCACCACAGGTGAGATCAAGCACCTGGCGGTAGCGGGCATCTTCGTCCAGATCGGCCTGGTACCGAACACTGAGTTCCTCAAAGGGAGCGAGATTGCCATGACCCGCTTTGGCGAGATCGAGATCGATACCAAAGGGGCGACCTCCCTGCCCGGCGTCTACGCCGCAGGGGATGCCACCACGGTACCGTTCAAGCAGATCATCATCTCCATGGGTGCTGGCGCCACCGCCGCACTGGGTGCGTTTGATTACCTCATCCGCAACCCGGCGCCGGAAGCGACCAAGGCTGATGCTGTGACCGCCTGATAAACCCAGCGCAACAAAAAGCCGATGCTCGATTTAGTAAACACGAGCGTCGGCTTTTTTATATCTGCATCGATGCGCAATAGAAACCCCGCCGCAAATGGCGGGGGTGTTCATGACTGGACTTAAACGACGGGCATCACTCCAGCAAGAAAACAGCCTCGATATTATCACTTACCGTGATCTGCTGTTGTTGATAGCTGTTGTCCGCCATATCCGCCGCAGGTGCAGCCATCGCCATGGCCTGCACTACCTTCAGGTTGCGGCTGTAGGCGGTAATGGGCGAAGCATTGCGGTACTCCACACTGTAGACCTTGCCAAGCTTCATCCCGAAGGCCTTGGCCAGAGATTCAGCCTTGGTTTTGGCATCCTCAACGGCATTCAAACGGGCCTGCTCCTTGATGACCTGCGGCGATTTCAACCCGTACTCAATCTGGGATACGGACTCCAGCCCGGCTTTGAGTGCGGTATCCATCAGGGGGCTCAACTTGTCGAGCTGATAGAGCTTCACCGCCAATTGTCGCTGAGCACGGTATCCCAACAATACCGGCTTCTTGTTCTCGCCATACTGATATTCCGGAGAGACCATCAGGTTGCCAGCCTCAACATCGCTGCGCTTGATCCCCAGCCCTTCCAGTTGGCTGAAAAAGGCTGCGACCTTGGTATCGACCTGCTGCTTGGCCTTGAGGCCCTGCTTATCCAGTGCACTCACCGCCACATTGAGGGTGAGCATATCGGGTTCGGTCTTCTGCTCGGCATAACCACTCACCACCAGATGGGGCGCTTGCGGCACTTCAATCGCCAGCAGCGGAGCACTGACAACCAGAGCAGAAAGAGTAAGAAGGGGACGCCACATAGAAAAAAACCTCAATCGGAAAGATTGAGGTCATTATGCCCGTGCAGTTACGGGATTCATATATCATGCGAGGGGGGGAACTGATCCAGTATCTGATTGGTCAGATCGAGACTGATGGTGACCACGCTGCAGACATCTGGGCTCTGCTCTACCTTATCTTGTGACGATGTCGCACCGCAGACCTGCACCTCATCATCGAAATGGAACGAGTCCCACGACAGAACATGTCCTTGCACCGCCTGTCCGAGATCGGTGCCACCAATTGCCTCCTCCATCGCAGACCAAGGGATGGTATCAGACGGCCCAAGCAAATTTTGCAACAACGGAGGGTGAAAACTGACCAGTGGATACTCCTGCTGACCCTGCTCATGGCCAACCAGAATCATGTTATGGGCAGACTCGGTATCCAAAACAGGCACATAGGTGATAGAGGCTGCAGCAAAGTCAACATAGAGCGAGCCCGCGACATCACCGGCCTCATTCTCTATCTCCATCCCATCCAGCCGATCACCGGCGATCGAGGCCTGATAGCCAAACTGACCTGCGCAGGTAATGTTGCCCTGTCCATCCCAGCTATAACGGATGCCATCAATGTCGACCCAGTTGAATGACTGCATGATTACCCTCTCTTCTACGGCCGCTATCTTATCCATCCACCTAAAGAAAAAACAGGGGCCAGGCAAGCCCGGCCCCGAGAGAGGGTTACGGATCAACCTTCAAGTTACCGTCATCCAGCAAGTGCTTGATGATCTCCTGATTGGAGCCCAGTGAGGCGAGGTCGAGTGAGTTCTGGAACTGGATGGTCAGTTCCGGGCTCCCACCGGCCCCGGCAGGATCTATCGTCAACGTCTTGGTCGTCGTGTTGAACTGCAGATAGTTGTCCAGCACGGCTGCCAGATCCTCGTTGTTCCCCACTGCAGGTACGCCGACCAGCAGATCCGAGAGATCCAGTACATCTCCACCATTGTTGGTATCACCTAAAGTGAAATCAGTAATGGTATCGATACTGCCGTCCGCATCCCCCGCCAGCCACTTGAAGGTGTCACTCTCCCCACCACCGGTCATGGTATCGCTGCCAAGGCCGCCGATCAGAATGTCCTTACCAAGGTCGCCCGTGAGTATATCGCTACCAGAACCACCATCCAGATAATCATCACCGACACCTCCAACAAGGGTGTCGTTCCCTTCCTGGCCAAAAAGGATATCGTTGCCACTGCCACCATATAGGGTGTCATTACCACCACTGCGGCTACTCTCCCCACTCAGCTCAGTAATATGGGTCCGGATGTAATCCACCGTCTGTTCACGTGTCCACCCATGACTGGACTCCAGCGTTTCAAATACCAGCCAACCAGAACCTTGGGGCAGATCCAGTCCCAACTCGCTGGCCAGCGTATCGGTATTGAGTACATCGCCAAACAGGATGTCATTGCCAACACCACCATCGGCCACGTCATTGCCGGCCCCCAGCAACACGGTAATCTGATCCCCCTCGGTCAGGGCTGCCGTCAACTGCTCGGCACTGGTCACAATCTGGGCATCGCCGATCGGGGCATTGAAACCCTGCTCGATCCGGATATTGTCTATCCGTACCTCAGCATTCCGGTCATTGGAGCTGTCGAGCAGTTCGAACACAAACCCGTATTGCCCGACAGGCAGTCCATCGGTTGTGATAGTGCTGTAAGCCGTCAAAACAGATGAACTAACGCCAGTAATGGTGCCCGTTTGCACTGGATTGAGCATATCCCAGACGCCACCCTCGAGTTTCACCAACTTCCAGGTGAAGCTGTCGCTGCTATTAACACCATTCAAGGCATACTGGAACTGCAGACTTGCTCCGGCTTGTGCCGCAGAAACCTGGATGGCATTGGCCACGGCGAGCGCCAATATTGTCCTGTCAGAATCAGAACCGGTTCGATCATCCCGGATCCGCAAGCTTCCATTTGTAACGGTATGCGATCCCTGAGCATCACCACTGAGCACCCATCCCGAGGCGGCATTTATGCCGCTACCACTACCAAATGTGGCCAAGTCAAGGAAGCTGCCTGCCGAGTAAAACTGATCTGCCGTTTCAGTCGTGTTATCAAAGAACTTCAACAAATCCTTGTTAACATCATTGGTCACCCCGATTGCATTGACCTGGCTGATGGCACTGAGTGAAACAAAAGCATCCACCGACTCCTTGATCACCTCAAATGTGGTGCTGTTGCCTGGTCCGGCGACCTGATTGCTGTCATTGAGGTAGTAAGTCGGGTTACCATCCGTGACAAAGAATGTCAGGTTCTGGTAACCGGGAGCAGCCTTGCTACCATCATTGAACCACTGCACGGCCTGATTGAACGCGGCTTCATAGTTGGTGCCACCATTGGCAACCAGTGCATCAATGGCATTGGTCAGGTTGCTCACATTACTGGCATCAAGCCCTACTATTGTCACACTCTCGCTGGCATTCGCCGCAAAACCAATCAAGGTGACATTGATCTCACCATCATGATCTTTCAACTGGTTGGCCAAATGGGTCAGGGAGGCCTTGAGCATATTCAGTCGTGCTCCAGCCATACTTCCAGACACATCGACCACCAGGGCAATATTGTAATTCTCACCCGGGATGAAATTGGTACTGGTGCCGCCGATGTCCCCCACCACAATATCGTGACCAGCACCGCCTGCAACCAGACCATCCACACTACCGTTGGAGTTGGGCACCTTGTGATCATCATTCGTGCCGGGGGTCCCGGTAGTGTCGGGGGTATCCGAGGTGTTGCTGCCCACAACCAGAATATTGGACGCGACGGGAGGCTCATTGCTCTTGACCGATACAGTAAAGTTGGCGCTGGCTTTATCTCCATCGGCATCAGTCAAGGTAGCACTGAAATCAAGGTCAATATCAGGAGGCGTGATCTTGTCGATCACTCCGAAATTCTCGATCCTCACCGAGTCATTGCCATTCAGCACAAAGCGGACATAAAGCTGGCTGAACTCCCCATCGGGTTCTATGCTGGCCAACTGCATCGACCCTTTGAGTCCTGACAGAACAAGCTCTCCGGAATCGACGACGGTCACGCCATCGGCAGCATAAGCCACCCACTGTATGGTGCTGGTATTGGTGTTGCCAACCCCGTAGACGTTGAAAGAGAGCCCATCAACGGCTGCAGTCGTGGATACCTTGAACCCTTCGTTATTGTCCAGGTTGCCGTTCTTAATCCCGAAACCATTGTTGTTCGGGTTGAGATTATCTGCATCACTCCCCGGCAGATCCTGAGGATTATTGACGCTGCCATTGAACAGCAGACCATCGAACAGTACACCAATCCCGCCAGCAGTAACTCCGATCGTCTCAACAGGCCCGCCAGCACCGAACTGTGCCCCGATCGAGAAAGTTTGGGTTGGCTGGGGAGTAACCAGTTCAAAGCTGTAAGTATTGTCGTCATTGAGTGTCAATGTATAGAACACTTTAGGTGGCTGCCCACTACCATCAATGGTTGCTACCAGAGTCTTGCCATCAGTCGACAAGGTTTCGGTGATCCCTGCCAAATCAGGCCATCCAGTCAGTTTCAGTCCACCAGTACCCAGAGGGCCATCAGCACCAAAAGAGACGCCAAACAATCCACCGGTAGTGATGTCGGCTACATTCATCACTTCCAGACTTTCGATGCCTGTGATCACGGGCATATCGTCTTCAATAACAACACTGACCTGCTTGGTATCACTCAAGTCACCATCACTGGCTGACAGGTTGAAGGTAAATGTCTTCAGTCCTTCCTTATTGTCTCCAAATTCATGATCGATGGGCCCCAGCAAGGTGACGGTATATTTACCAACCGGATCTACAGATACTTGTATGACTGGGATCCCTCCCGCTGAACCCACCAGTGTCGCAGACCCTATACCACTCCACACAACTGGTACCCCTCCAGAGCTCAGGCCAGATGGAGCAGAAAGAGTGAACGTAAAGGTATTGCTGTCGATATCTGTCACACTTGCCGTCGCATGGGTCGAGGTGCTATCGGTAATATCGCCGGGATTGGGTGAATTGTCTGGATTGGATCCCGGTAATCCCTCCTCGGATATGCGCAGATCCGAGACAGTCAGCATGGGAGCATCATTAGTTGCAGTGACGGTCACGGTGAAGGGCTTGTTGTCTGCCCCACCCTCGTCCGTGGTCCCCGCCACGTTGCCATTCACGACCCCGCTCCAGTC
>NZ_JAAKPX010000030.1:0-55045 GCF_049172135.1 Aeromonas sp. 603079
TCCTTAGTTCAGTCGGTAGAACGGCGGACTGTTAATCCGTATGTCACTGGTTCAAGTCCAGTAGGAGGAGCCAATTCAAAAAGCCCTTGTCGCAAGACAAGGGCTTTTTTCTATTTGGCGCAGCCATTTTTTAACCATAAAAACAACCACACACGCACAGATGAACCGCAGGATAGATATGGAAAATCATGTAGTTATAGAGTCAAAGGGGCGACTTGCCGCCATTCGAAACTGGATGGAACCCGTGCTGGTGCTGCTTATTCTTGGCAGCCTGTTCGGTTACCTCGGCAGCCAGATGGGCCTCTCTGCCATGGTCAACACCCTGTTCAATACCGCCCACCAGCTGCTGCTCAATACCGTGCTCTTTATCATGGGGATCACGGTGCTCTCCGGTGCCCTGAGCCAGCTCTTGAGCGAGTTCGGGGTGATCCGCCTGCTGGAGGTGCTGCTGGCCCCACTGATGAAGCCGGTGTTTCGTCTGCCCGGTCGCACCGCGCTGGCGGCGCTGATGACCTTCTTCTCCGACAACCCGGCGGTGATCAGCCTCGCCAAGGACAGCCGCTTTCGCAAAGGCTTCACTCCGTGGCAGCTGGTGTCGCTGACCAACTTCGGCACCGCCTTCGGCATGGGGCTGATCGTGGTGACCTTTATGGCCACCCTGCAACTGCCGAGCGGTGAATCCACCGCCAGCGCGGCGCTGATCGGGCTGCTGGGTGCTCTGGTGGGCTCGGTGGTCTCTACCCGATTGATGCAACGGATGATCCGCCCCTTGGTGGGGGAAGTGCTGAACGATGACGCTGTATCGTCCGACGGCCGCAAGGTCGGGGTGACCAAAGAGGCGGCTCCCGGCTGGCTGCGGATCCTCAACTCTCTGCTCGATGGCGGCAAATCCGGTGTGGAGCTGGGGATGGCGGTGATCCCGGGTGTGCTGATCATCAGCACCTTCGTGATGCTGCTCACCTTTGGCCCGGGCGACAAGGGCTATACCGGCGAAGCGTTTCAGGGGGTTGCCCTGCTGCCGGTGCTGGCCGCCAAGGTGAGCTGGCTGTTTGACCTGCTGTTCGGCTTCCAGCAGCCGGAGCTGGTCGCTTTCCCCGCCACCTCGCTTGGTGCGGTTGGTGCCGCCATGTCACTGGTGCCGCCTTTTATTGCCAAGGGGTGGATCACCGGTAACGAGGTCGCGGTGTTTACCGCCATGGGGATGTGCTGGAGTGGCTTCCTGAGCACCCACACCGCCATGCTGGATGCTCTCGGCTATCGCCACCTCACCTCCCGCGCCATCGTTGCCCACACCATCGGCGGCCTGTGCGCCGGTGTGGCCGCTCACCAGCTCTATCTGCTGCTGGGCTGAGTCGGGTTCAGACACGGATACAAAAAGAGGCTCTTCGGAGCCTCTTTTCATTTCTATTGGTCACGCCTTGTGGGCGGATCACCGCTCGATTAGTAAGCCCGCAGGTCGTTATTCGGTGCCTGATCGCTGCGGTGCTTTTGTCAGGTTTTACTCTGTTGGTGCCATCAGCAGCGCAAGTGGCTCAAAGAGTTGGCGATCAGGGTGTGAAAGGAAGGTGTCGCGGCTCGGGTGGGCGGCAAAACGCTTTGCCACCATATTGCCACTACCGCCCGTGGCGGCAGCTACTGGCCGCCTGACTCCCCTTTGCGCTCGGCTATCTCCTGCGTGCTGCTTGAACAAATAGATCAGCCATTCAAGGGATTAGCCGGTGCGGTACGTTTTATCGCCGTGCTGGCCCCGCTTATGCACATCTCTTGGCAACACCATCAAGGGTCGTTGTCGCGGAGAGTTATCATGATCAGCAGCCTGCTTCCCCTTGCCTCGATCGCCCTCAAGCTGGGCAGTCAGCTGCTTGTCAGCAGTAGCAAACCTGAGCCTGTGCAGCCTGCCGTACAGGAGGATCGCCTTGCCCCGACTGTCCAGAGCTTGTTCCAGCGACTCGGTATCAAGGATGCCGATAGCGAACAGAACCGCTCGGCCATCAACCACTTTATGGGGGAGCTGATGCAGACTCTGGGGCAGGAGAATGGCGGTCAATCCCTCCCAGCCGCCATCGATAGCGCCCGCAACCAGCTGGCGAGCGGCATCCAGAGTACCCGCCTCGATGCGTTGCAAAGTGAACTCGATACCCTCAAGGGCACCCTTGGTGCCAGCGATCTCAACCTCGATCAGCTGCTCGGCGCCTTTAAACAGACCCTGCCCAATGGCAAGGGGGAGGGGGTTGGCAAGCTGCTCAATGCCAGTGCGTAAAATATAAGGTAAGGAAATAAGGTATTATCACCTGTTAGATTGATCCAAAATACGATAGATTAGTATCGACTTTAATTTTAAAAAATCACAATTGCATTATAAATATACAGGTTATTTTTAATGATATCTTGTTGCTTATTTTGGAGGCAGGATGGTGGATTTATTACCTATTTTTATTAAGGTGACAGAAACTATAAAAAATAACATGCATGAATGGTTTGAAAAATATCCGGATGGAATGCCATGGACTGTTGTTTCAGATTATTGTGTGGGAGATAACGAGAAAAATAACGATGTGTTTTCTTTTGTGATTATAGCTAATCATGATAAAACTGAAAACATAATGGAATATATATCTAAAGTGGCGCCTCGAGATTTGAAAAAAGTCAGACGGGTTCCTCAAGGACTAATTGACTATTTGACATGTGAATATCCTATAACATTTAGCATATCATTTGTGATAAATAGAAAGTCGGCTTTGTTACGTGATTATTTGGGTGTGGCTGAAATGCGTGAATTTATCCCAGATGTATCTAATTTAATAAATTCGCTTAAGGATAGCTCTCTTAAAAGTGATACATTAGACCCTACTTATTTCACTGATACATTGAAAAGATTGGATGTATTTTTGAATGACTTAGGCCGAAAACAGCTGAATGTTAGTCTGGCCAGACAAATTCATCTTGCATCTTCATTTGCTGCAACAGTGTTCTATCTAGTTACAAAATCAACTGGTGCGGGTCATATCAGATGGGTCTCAGATAGAGATAAGTTAATTGAACATAATGATACGGTTGTATATGACTTATCCTACATATACTTTATTTTAATGCTGTCGGCTTGTGATAATAACGAGACGAATGAATTGGGCAATGTAATATTAAACAACCCTAATGTCACTTTTGAAGTGCCAGACAAAGTAGGTAAAAATAGATTCGATGCACTGATAAGGTTGCCTGACTATTTAGCTGGTACATTAGCTGATATTAGTGAAAACCTAACCTTCTCAAAAGATAAGTTTGATGTTGTATTTCAAAGTGTTTATGTACACTCATCTAATAATTGTATTGTTCAGCTAGGATCTGATGGCGAAAATATTTTTGCTCGTTCGGTGTTATATCGCTAGTGGGCTAACAGTTAATTTAATTGAGATAAAATGAATTTGTAAGCAAAGCGGCAACCTCGGGTTGCCGTTTTGCTTTCAACTTTGGATCACAAGCCGGTTGGCTTAACCCACCCGCTTGGCCAGCCACTGCTCTGCGGCAGTAAGGGCTGCTTCTACTTGCTCGCGGGCGACGCCGCCTTTGGCGACCCGCTTGGCCAGGGTCGCTTCCAGCTCCAGATTGGGGTAGACGTCGAACTCGATCACCGGGCTGAAACGTTGGAATTCACCGATGGAGAGCTCCTCCAGCGGGCGGCCCACGCTGATGGCAAAGACCACGGTTTCACCGACGATATGGTGCGCTTCACGGAACGGAATCCCTTTGGCCACCAGATAGTCTGCCAGCTCGGTAGCGTTGGCATAGCCGCCCTGCGCCGCCGCCATGGTGCGCTCACCATTCACCTTCAGATCGATCAGCACCAGCGCCGCCATATCGAGGCAGTCGTGCCAGGTATCGAGGGCATCGAACAGCCCCTCCTTGTCTTCCTGCATGTCCTTGTTGTAGGCCAGCGGCAGCGCCTTGAGGCTCATCAGCATGCCCATCTGGGCGCCGACTACACGGCCGGTCTTGCCACGAATAAGCTCCAACGCATCCGGGTTCTTCTTCTGCGGCATCAGCGACGAGCCGGAGGTAACCGCGTCGGAGAGCTCGACAAAGCCCGCCTCGCCGGTGTTGTAGAAGATAAGGTCTTCGGCAAAGCGCGACAGGTGGGTCATGGAGAGGGACGCCACGTGCATCAGTTCCACCACGTGATCCCGATCGGAGACCGAATCCAGACTGTTGCGGGTGGCACCGGCAAAGCCCATGTCGAGCGCCAAGGCTTCGCGGTCGATGGCATAGGCGGTGCCCGCCAGCGCACCGCAGCCGAGCGGGCTGGTGTCGAGGCGCTTGAGGGCATCCTGCAGCCGGGAATAATCCCGCTCCAGCATCTCCACATAGGCCAGCGCCCAGTGGGCGTAAGTGACCGGCTGGGCCCGCTGCAGGTGGGTGTAACCGGGCAGCACCGCCGCCTGATTGGCGCGGGCAGAGGCGACCAGCCCCTGCTGCAGGGCGGTGATGGAACTGAGCAGCAGCTCGCCCTGCGCCTTGCACCAGAGTTTCAGGTCGGTGGCGACCTGATCGTTGCGCGAACGGCCGGTGTGCAGCTTCTTGCCAAGATCGCCGACGGCGGCGATGAGCTGGCTTTCGACCCAGGAGTGGATATCTTCGGCGTCCGAACTCAGGACCTGCCGGGGATCCTGCTGCACCGAGGCGAGCAGCACCTCCATCGCCTGTTGCAGTTTGCCCTGCTCATCGGCGGTCAATACGCCCACTTTCACCAGCGCTTTGGCCCAGGCCATGGAGCCTTGAATATCCTGCTCCGCCAAGCGGTAATCGAACCGCAGCGAATCGTTGAACTGCTTGAACCGGCTATCGGCTCCCTGACTGAAGCGTCCACCCCAAAGTGCCATACTGCTCTCCTTGAATGCGTTGTCGGTAGGCATTTACGCCTGCCGTACTCGCGCGGCCTCTTGGCCTGCGCGCAGAAATCTTGCCCTGTATTTTCCTGAATAACAGTGCGGTGGTGATGAGTGCTGTTGCCGTTGAACACGTCAAATCCAGCAACTGCGAATCGGTTCCCTCTCCCTCTGGGAGAGGGCTAGGGTGAGGGTAATTCCCCCCTCATCCCCGCCCCTTCTCCCGCAAGGGGAGAAGGGAGAAAATACGTCAGCATCATATTCACACAGCCCCTGTTATCTCACAGAAGTGGCCCGGGCGCTGCCGCTCTTGTCACACCCGTCGATGATGGATCAGGGGGCTGTGCTCTCTGCCTGTAGAAGAGGGGGCCATGCCCCCTCAACGGAATCAACGGGTTATCGCGCTTGCTTAACCGTGGGTGTGGTCGCCACCGATAGCCTGATGTTGCTCCTTCATGGCGCGGATCCGGCTGGCCAGGGTGTAGAGACGAATAAAGCCTTCGGCATGGCTCTGGTCATACACTTCATCGGCGCCGAAGGTGGCGAAGTCTTCGGAGTAGAGGCTGTTCGGCGACTTCTTCTGCACCGCTGTGACCTGACCCTTGTACATCTTCAGCACCACTTCACCATCCAGATCTTCGGCGATGGCGTTGGCAGAGGCGAGGATCGCCTTGCACAGCGGGGTGAACCAGCGACCGTCATAGACCAGATGGGAGAACTCGGCACCCAGCTTTTCCCGCCAGGCGCGGGTCGGGCGATCCAGTACCAGCTCTTCCACGGCGCGCAGCGCGGCGACCATCACGGTACCGCCCGGGGTCTCGTAGCAGCCACGGGACTTCATCCCCACCATCCGGTTTTCGGTGATGTCGATGCGGCCCACGCCGTGCTTGCCAGCACGCTCGTTCAGGGTTATCAGGATCTGGTGCGGGCTGAGCGGCTGGTCGTCAACGGCCACCACTTCACCCTGCGCCACGGTCAGCTTGACGTACTCCGGCTGATCCGGAGCCTGCTCGGCCGGTACGGTCCACTGCCAGACCGCTTCGGACGGCTCGTTCCAGGTGCTCTCCAGCTCGCCACCTTCGGTGGAGATGTGCCAAGCGTTGGCATCGCGGCTGTAGATCTTCTTCAAGGTCGCCTTGCAGGGGATGTTGCGGGTCTCCAGATAGGAGAGCAGATCTTCCCGGGAGCGCATGTCCCAGATCCGCCACGGGGCGATGACTTTCAGCTGGGGCGCCAGCGCGGCAACCGCACCTTCGAAACGCACCTGATCGTTACCCTTGCCGGTGCAGCCGTGGGAGATGGCATCGGCCCCTTCCGCCAGCGCGGCCTCGACCATCGCCTTGGCGATCACCGGACGGGCCATGGAGGTGCCCAGCAGATAGGTGCCCTCATAGACAGCGCCAGTCTTCAGGGTCGGGTAGACGTACTCTTTGACGAACTCTTCGCGCAGATCCTTGATGATGCACTTGGTGGCGCCGGAGGCGATGGCTTTTTGCTCGATCCCTTCCAGATCGTCGCGCTCCTGACCGACGTCAGCTACGAAGGCGATGATTTCGGCGTCATAGTGCTCTTTCAGCCAGGGAATGATGGCCGAGGTATCCAGTCCACCCGAGTAAGCCAGTACGATCTTGTTGATTCCGCTCATGTTACTTCTCTCCGTGATGATTCGATGATGATTCAATAAAGGTGTCGTGATTCAGGTTGATTGCCGCGTTACTTGTTGCCGAGAAGGGTCAGCAACACGGCGTTCTGGATATGCATCCGGTTTTCGGCCTCGTCCATGATGAGGGAGGCGGGGCCATCCATCACCTGCGAGGTGATCTCCAGCTCCCGATGAGCCGGCTGGCAGTGCAGCACATGTGCAATGCCAGTGCGGTCGAGCAGGGCCTGGTTGATCTGGTAAGGCATAAAGAGGTCTTTGACCTGCTCCATCGGGGTGTTGTCACCCATGGAGACCCAGGTGTCGGTGTAGGCCACGTCGAACCCTTCGATATCAGCCACGTCATCGCTGATGTGGATGGTCGCCCCCGACTTGGCCGCCAGTGCCTGCGCCTGCAGGAAGATCTGGGTATCCGGGCCGTGGCCTTTCGGGCAGATCAGGGTGACGTCGGTGCCGAGGGTGGCCCCCAGCAGCAGCAGAGAGTGGCTGACGTTGTTGCCATCACCGAGGTAGGCAAGCTTCACCTTCGACAGGTCGTCGTAGTGCTCGGCAATGGTCATAAAGTCGGCCAGCCCCTGACAGGGGTGGTAGAGGTTGCACAGGCTGTTCACCACCGGCACTGTGCCATGCTCTGCCAGCTCGACCAGGGTCTGGTGATCGAACACCCGGGCGACGATGGCATCACACCAGCGGGACAGGTTGGCGGCGAAATCCTTCACCGACTCCCGCTTGCCCAGCGCGCCGTTCTGCTGATCCAGATAGACGCTGTGGCCGCCCAGTTTGGCGATGCCGATGTCGAAGGTGACCCGGGTGCGCAGGGAGGGCTTCTCGAACAGGGTGACCACGCTCTTGCCAGCCAGCGCCTGGCTGTACTTCTTCGGGTCGGCCTTGACCGCTTTGCCCAGCGCAATCAGTGCCTCTATTTGGGCTTTGTTCAGATCACTGTCTTTCAGAAGATGTTGCATCGGATGTTCCTTGTTCCGGTGGAGATCAAATAGCCACTTGAGTGCCGACGGCGCCGCCAGCCAGCAGCTTGAGCAGCTGGTCCGGGTAACGCCAGCTGGCGACACAGACCGGCTTGCCGAGGGTCTGGGCGGCGTGCAGGGCCGCTTCTACCTTGACCGCCATGCCATCGCGGATCACCCCTTTCTCCATCAGATCCAGTGCGGTCAGCTTGTCGAGCTGGGGCACCAGCTTGCCCTTGCCATCCAGGATGCCGCTCACGTCGGAGAGCATCACCAGATCGGCACCGAGCGCCTCGGCAATGGCGGTGGCCGCCTGATCCGCGTTGACGTTCATCAGCTGCCCCTCGGCGGTGATGCCGATGGAGCTCACCACCGGCAGGAAGCCCTGACCTAGGATGCCTGCTACCAGCGCCGGGTTGCCCGGCTTGCACTCGCCGACCGCGCCGAGATCCGGGTCGAGCTGGGTCACCTGACAGAGGCCGCCATCCGCCAGGCAGAGCCCCACCGCTGGAATGCCGGTGGCGATCGCCTTGGCCATCATCTGCTTGTTGGCAGTGCCCGCCAGCGCCCCGGCAATGAAGGGGATCTGCTCGAACGGGGTCACCCGCAGGCCGTTCTTCTTGGTGGAGGTGAGACCCAGCCCCTTGAGCAGGTCATCCACCAGACAGCCACCACCGTGCACCAGCAACAGCGGACGGTGCTGATCGTCGAGAAAGGTTTTGAGGGTGGCGAACAGGGCGGTCAGCGCCTCGTCGTTCTCGATAAGGGCGCCGCCCAGTTTGATTACCAACGTCTGTTTGTCCATGTTCGAGATCCTTCCTAAGTCCTTAAATCAGGCCGGTGGCCGGTTCAAATCCGAATTTGATATTTATGCACTGCATGGCTTGCGAGGCGGCACCCTTGAGCAGGTTGTCGATGGCAGAGACCACCACCAGCATGTTGCCCTGCTGTTGCCAGGCGATATCGCAGTAAGGGGTGTTTGCCACACCGCGAATAGAGGGCATCTGGCCGGTGAGGCGCACCAGCGGCTTGCCTTCGTAAGCCTTGAGGAAGGCCTGATCCACCTGGGTGGGGGTTACGCCGTCCGCCAGCTGCACATAGATGGTGGCCAGAATGCCGCGCACATAGTTGCCAAGGTGGGGCTGGAACAGCACCTCCTTGCCGAGGTGGTGGCTGATCTCCGGCTGGTGTCTGTGATTGAAGGTGCCGTAGGGATTGAGGCTCACTTCGCAGAAGCTGGTGTTGATGGCCGCCTTGCGACCGGCACCGGAAACCCCTGAGACGGCGTTGATGATGGGCTGCCACCCCTTGGCAATCAGGCCATCCTGCTGCAGCGGCTTGAGAGCACAGAGGGAGGCGGTCGGATAACAACCCGGCACCGCAATCAGCTGGGCGGTAGCGATGGCATCGGCATTCCACTCCGCCAGACCATAGACGGCCTGACCCAGCCACTGTTCGCTGTCGTGGGTGAAGCCGTAGAAGCTGTCGTAAAAGCCCTGATCCTTGACCCGGAAGGCGCCGGAGAGATCGAACACCGGCAGCCCCTTGGCGAGAAACTTGGGCGCAAGCTCGGCACTCACCTCGTGGGCGGTGGCCAGCAGCACCAGATCGGCCTGGGTCAGGATCCGGGTCATGCCGTCGTCGTCCAGCGGCAGCAGCGGCTGATCGAGGGCGCCGACCCACTGGGGATGCAGGGCAGAGAAGCGTTTGTGGGCATCCTGACTGCCGGCGGAGACATAGAGGCCGAACAGTTTGAGTTGTGGATGGTTCTGTACCAGTGCGGCCAGTTCGGCTCCCGCGTAGCCACTGGCACCGACGATAACGGTGTTAAGCATGTTGAATATTCCAAGTCAGAGTTCGAGATTCACAGCATGACGCTGCAGTGCACAAGGGTGTTCGAGCGCCCCTTTGCACAAGTGCGGAGGGGCAATTCAGGCGGGTGTGTGTCGTCGGTTATAGATCAGGTGACAGAACATTAACTTTCCCTTACAACTAGAAGCCTTTGTTGATGAGCCAGATATTCAGGTAAAATTAAAGAATATTCATGCACTCACTTTGCATTTGTATTTTCTAACAGAAACATTCCGGGGACGCAAGGAGGAGCTGATGGCCAATCTGGATTTTTTTTCACTTTATAAGAATATTATTGCGATTCCCTCTATCAGCAGCACGGATCCCAAGTGGGATCAGAGCAATGAGGCGGTGATCCGGCTGCTGGCCGACTGGTTCGGTCAGCTCGGTTTTCAGTGCGAGGTGACGGCGCTCCCCGATCTGCCGGGCAAGTTCAATCTGGTGGCGACGATCGGTCAGGGGGAGGGCGGTCTGCTGCTGGCGGGTCACACCGATACGGTACCGTTCGATGAGGGGGGCTGGAGCAAGGATCCCTTCAAGGTGACGGAAGAGGGCGATCGCCTCTATGGCCTCGGCACCATCGACATGAAAGGCTTCTTCGCCTTTATCGTCGAGGCGCTCAAAGAGATCGACCTCACCAAGCTGACCAAGCCGCTGCGCATTCTCGCCACTGCCGACGAAGAGACCACCATGGCGGGGGCCCGCGCCATCGCCGCGGCGGCGGAGCTCAAACCCGACTACGCCGTGATTGGCGAGCCGACCGGACTGGTGCCCGTGGTGGCCCACAAGGGGCATATGTCGGAGGCGATCCGCATTACCGGCAAGAGCGGTCACAGCTCGGATCCCGCCAACGGCGTCAACGCCATGGAGATCATGCACAAGGCGATGGGGCAGGTGCTGCGCTTGCAGCAGGATCTGAAAGATCGCTACGCCGACCACCGCTTTGCCGTGCCGCAGCCGACCCTTAACCTGGGTTACATCCAGGGCGGCGACAGCCCGAACCGCATCTGCGGCTGCTGCGAGCTACATATCGACCTGCGACCCACTCCGCAGGTGGGGCCGGATGAGCTGATGGGGATGCTCAAAGAGGCGCTCTCTCCCATCGAGATCCACCAGCCGGGCTGCCTGCATCTGCAGCATCTGCATGAGCCCATTCCCGCCTACGCCTGCGCCGACGACTCTGTGCTGGTGCGCGAAGCTGAGAAGGCGAGCGGTCGCGCCGCCGAGTCGGTCAACTACTGCACCGAGGCGCCGTTTATCCAGCAGCTTGGCTGCCAGACCATAGTGATGGGCCCCGGTCATATCACCCAGGCGCACCAGCCGGATGAGTATCTGGACCTGTCTTTCGTCAAGCCAACCACCTCAGTGTTGCAGCACCTGATCAGACGTTTTTGCCTGTAGCGGCAGCGGTGAAAGGGGCGTAAAAACTGTAAGTAAGTTACATAACAAGCCGGTTGTGGAGTGGTGATGGAAATACATGTTCTGAATCGGCCTGTTATTTGACCTTGCGCAGACAATCTGGGTAGATTGTCACCCTAAGATGACGGAGCATATGTTGTAATCGCACAACAATAAGTGAGGTCGTCTAGCACCCCGGATGGGTGTCAGGCACCAACAAGATAAGGATGTGGAATGAACGAAAAGTACGCCGCACTACGCGCCAACGTAGGTATGCTGGGTCAGCTGCTGGGTAAATCCATCAAGGATCATCAGGGTCAGGCCTTTCTCGACAAGATCGAAACCATTCGCCAATTGGCCAAGTCCTCCCGCAAGGGCAATGAATCAGACCGGGAACGTCTGCTCGATACCCTGCGCACCCTGAGCGATGATGAACTGCTGCCGGTGGCCCGCGCCTTCAGCCAGTTCCTCAATCTGGCCAACGTGGCGGAACAGTTCCACACCATCTCCCGTCGCTGCGAAGAGCAGGTCTGCACCCCGGATCCGCTGGAGCAGATGTTCGACAAGCTGAAAGCCTCCAACCTGTCGCAAGAGGCCATCATTCAGGCCGTGCGCGAGCTGGATATCGATCTGGTGCTGACCGCTCACCCCACCGAGGTGACCCGTCGCACCCTGATCCACAAGCACGTACAGCTCAACGACTGCCTCGAGGCGCTGGAGCTTTCCGACCTGCTGCCCCGCGAGCGGGACAAGATCCTCAATCGCATCGAACAGCTCATCAATCAGGCGTGGCACACCAACGAGATCCGCGAACAGCGCCCGACGCCGGTCGACGAGGCCAAGTGGGGTTTTGCGGTGGTGGAGAACAGCCTGTGGCCCGCCATTCCCGAATTCATGCGCAATCTGGACGAGCGTCTGCAACACCATCTGGGTGTGCGGCTGCCGCTGGATGCCGCGCCGGTCAAGTTCACCTCCTGGATGGGCGGTGACCGAGACGGCAACCCCTTCGTTACCGCCAAGGTGACTGCCGAAGTGCTGGAGCTGGGCCGCTGGATGGCGGTGAGCCTGTTCTACAAAGACATCAAGGAGCTCACTTCCGAGCTCTCCATGTCCGACTGTACCGACGCAGTGCGCGCTTGCGTTGGCGATCACCCCGAGCCCTACCGTGCGCTGGTGCGCGAGCTGCGTGAAGCGCTGCGCGAAACCAAGGAGCATCTCACCGCCAAGGTGCAGGGCCAGGCGAGCGAGAGCCAGGATCTGGTCAAGACCACCGCTCAGCTGCGCGAGCCGCTGGAGCTCTGCTACCACTCATTGCACGCTTGCGGCATGGGCAACATCGCCGATGGCATGCTGCTGGACGTGCTGCGCAAGGTCGCCTGTTTCGGCATCCATCTGGTCAAGCTCGATATCCGTCAGGATGGCGAGCGTCACGGGCTGGTCTTCTCCGAGCTGACCCGCTATCTGGGTCTGGGTGACTACGCCGAGTGGAGCGAAGATGACAAGCAGGCTTTCCTGCTCAACGAACTGAATTCTCGCCGCCCGCTCATTCCTCACGACTGGGAGCCGAGCGCCGAGGTGCGCGAGACGCTGGATACCTGTCAGGTCATCGCCGAGCACGACCCCGATGCGTTTGGCATCTACATCATCTCCATGGCCGGTGCGCCGTCCGACGTGCTGTCGGTGCAACTGCTGCTCAAAGAGGCTGGTTGCAAGTTCCGCATGCCGGTCGCCCCGCTGTTTGAAACCCAGGATGACCTGATGGCAGGCACCGCCGTGATGGAGCGTCTGCTCTCGGTGGACTGGTATCGCGGCTACATTCAGGGCCGTCAGTACGTAATGATCGGCTACTCCGACTCCGCCAAGGATGCGGGCATGATGGCCGCTGGCTGGGCCCAGTACGCCGCCATGGAGTCGCTGGTGGGGCTTGCCGAAGCCAACAACATCCGCCTCACCCTGTTCCATGGCCGTGGCGGTACCGTCGGTCGTGGTGGTGCGCCTGCCCATCAAGCCATCCTCTCCCAGCCGCCGGGATCCCTGCGCGGTGGTCTGCGTACCACCGAACAGGGGGAGATGATCCGCTTCAAGTTCGGTCTGCCGAAAGTGGCGATCAAGAGTCTGGAGCTCTACACCAGCGCCGTGCTGGAAGGGAACCTGCTGCCGCCGCCCAAGCCGAAAGAGTGCTGGCGCGAGGTGATGGAACAGCTGGCCGCCGACTCCTGCGAGCACTACCGCAGCATTGTGCGCGGTCATCCGGACTTCGTCCCTTACTTCCGTGCCGCCACCCCGGAGATGGAGCTCGGCAAACTGCCGCTCGGCTCCCGTCCCTCCAAGCGCAAGCCCAACGGCGGAGTCGAGAGTCTGCGCGCCATTCCGTGGATCTTCGCCTGGACCCAGAACCGCCTGATGCTGCCGGCCTGGCTCGGTGCCCACAAGGCGCTGCAACAGGCGATCGACGGCGGCAAGCTGGCGGTGCTGGAAGAGATGAGCGCCCAGTGGCCCTTCTTCCGCACTCGCCTCGAGATGCTGGAGATGGTGTTCCTCAAAGCGGACGTGTGGCTTGCCGAATACTACGACACCCGTCTGGTACCGCAGGAGCTGTGGGGCCTTGGCAAACAGCTGCGTCAGGAGCTCGCCGAATCCATCGAGGTGGTGCTGAAACTGAGCCCGCGCGGGGATCTGCTGGAGGATCAGCCCTGGATCAAGGAGTCCATCAAGCTGCGCAACCCCTACACAGACCCGCTCAACGTGCTGCAGGCCGAGTTGCTCAACCGCTCCCGCAACCACCCGGAGACCCTGCACCCCGAGTTGGACAAGGCGCTGATGGTCACCATCGCCGGTATTGCCGCAGGTATGCGCAACACCGGTTGATCGCCAGCTCAATCCAGCAGGCTTCAGCAATATCCATCAAGCCAAAGGGCGCCAATAAGGCGCCCTTTGTTTTTGGCTGTATTTCGTTGGGGGCACGCCTTGCACCGCTCGAAAATGCTCTTTACCTAGTCTCGTTCTGTGTTTAATTCGGCAAGCGGTACAATTCACCTTGTTCATTGCTCTCTACTCATTACCGGTGATGGGTACAGATTTCCCCTCCGGCTTGCATCCCTCGCCACGCAGGCGCAGACTGTTTGGCCTTGTTTTTATGCGATTCGATTCAAGGCAACCATCATGACACCTGCCATCAACCTGCTGAAGAAGCTCAAAATTCCCCACAAGCTCTACCCCTACGAGTGCGAAGCCCACGACGATTTCGGCAAGCATGCCGCGACCCAGCTCGGGCTGCCGGAAGCGCAGGTGTTCAAGACTCTGGTCGCCCATCACGACAAGCAGGCGGTGGTGGCTATCGTTCCCTCATCCGGCATGTGCAGTCTGAAACAGCTGGCCAAGGCGACCGGTCTCAAGAAGGTGGAGATGATGAAACCGGCGGAGGCGGAGAAGCTGACCGGCTACAAGGTGGGTGGTATCAGCCCGCTGGCCCAGAAGAAATTGTTGCCCACTGTGCTCGACGAGTCGGCGCTGCAGTTTGACGAGATCCTGGTGAGCGGCGGCAAGCGCGGCCTCTCGGTCGGCGTGGCGCCGCAGGATATGCTGACGCTGATGAAGTGGATCGCCGCACCTATCGGCGAAGAGTAGTGCCGGGCACGGTGTGAACCTGCCCTCCGGGCCTGTGGCGGCCCGGATTGCCCTACCTGTGATCGGACGCGCAAGCCGTGATTGCCCCGTGCTCAACGGGGAGTGTGCCAGTCTATACTAGGTGAACCCCGTTGTATGAGTTCAGCCATGATGTACCGACTTCTGTTGCTTTGCCTCTGTTTATCCCTCCCCTCTGCCTTGCTGGCTGCCACCCGTTTTACCCTGCTCAGCCCTGAAAACAGTCAGGATATGCGGATGCGTTATTACCGTGAGGTGATGCAGCTGGCGTTGGAGAAGACTCGCCCCGAATATGGCGACTACGAGTTGCTGGACTCCCTGCCGATGAACAAGGCGCGGATGCGGATCGAGGTGCAGGAGCAGGGCAAAAACGCCCTCTTTATTCTCGACAGCTGGCCTTATCAGGGGGAGGCGGTGGCGGATCAGGTGGCATTGATCCCGTTCCCGATCGATATGGGGATCCTCGGCTATCGGGTCTGTTTTGTCGGCTCGGATCGTGCTGCCGAGCTGGCGCGGGTGAACACCCTGGATCAGTTGCGCCACTTCACTCAAGGGGTGGGCACCGGCTGGCAGGATGCGGTGATCCTGCGCAACGGCGGGCTGACGGTACATGAGGTGGATAACTACGAGTCGCTGTTTCGTATGGTGGCACGAGGGCGCATCGATCTCTTCTGTCGTGGGGCCAACGAGATCCTGCCGGAGTGGCAATCTCATCAGGGCAAGGTGGCCGGTTTGACGGTCGATCGCCATCTGGCCCTTTTCTATCCGCTGATCCACGTGTTCTACAGCAATGCCCGCTACGTTCAGGAGCGCGAGCGCCTTGAGCGCGGTCTGCAACTGGCCTGGCAGGATGGTTCGCTCAAACGGCTCTGGCGCCATCACTTCCAACCCTCGCTGGTGTTTGCCAATCTGGGGGCTCGCCAGATTGTCCGGCTCGGCAATCCGCAGTTACCCAAGGACGGTTTTGACTATCGCCCCTACCTTTACAACCCGCTGACGGATGATTTCGGTTCACAACCCTGAGCCGGGTTATCAGGTGCGCAGCTCTGATAGAGTAAGGGAGAGATCATTGCCGCAAAGGAGATGGCCCATGCACGCATCTGCCCTCTCCTTGCTCTTCATCGCGTTGCTGCTGCCTGCCACCGGCGGTGCAGCCCCGGTCTTTACGCTGCGTACCTGCCTCGAAAACAGTGACTCCTACCCCTGGCTGCTGCAATCGGGGGAGGGGATTGTCCAGTATCACCTAAAGGCGGTTGCTACCGCTCTTGATGCCGAGATCGAGCTGACGCCGCTACCGTGGAAGCGCTGCCTCTCTCGGGTGAGCAGTGGCCAGATGGATGCAGCCATCAAGATGAGCTACAGCGTCGAGCGGGCGACCACAGTGGGGGTCTATCCAATGCGTGAGGGCAAACCCGATCCTGCCAAGCGGCTGCTGACCGAGAGTTACAGTCTCTACCAGCTCAAGGGTGGCAAGAGCCAGTGGGATGGCACCACCCTCAGAGTCAATGGCGTGGTGGCGGCCCAGTCGGGATTTTCCATCGTCGACTGGTTGCAGGCTGCGGGAGCCGAGGTGGATGACTCCAGCCGTGACCCGCTGATCATGTTGAAAAAGCTGGTGATGGATCGGGCGCAGGCGACCGCCATCCAGACCGAGGTGGCTGACAGTATTCTGGCGGCACATCCCGAGTTGCAGGCCCGCATCGAGCGGCTGTCGCCGGTGCTGGTGGAGAAGCCCTACTATCTGGTTTTCTCTCACCGCTTTTATCAGGCCCATCCCCTACAAAGCCGGCAGGTGTGGGATGCTATCGAGCAGGTGCGCGACTCTGCTGCCTATCAGCGTTATGCCACAGCGCTCAGAAGCACACCTCCGGTGGGGGAGTAGGCTGATGGATGCGACTGGCCGAAAAGGGGAGGAGAGCGTGGGGTGGTGGCAGGGCCGAGTGTCCACGCTCAGGGCTACACTAAAAGTACCCCTTCAGCCAAGGCGCGGTTTATGTCACCCCTGCATCTGCTGGCCGTCGCTCTGTTCTGCGTGTTGTCGCTGACCGGACAGGCGGCCACCCGGTTTACCTTCATCAGCCCGGAGAGCGAGCGGGATCCGCGTACCACCTATGATCGGGAGCTGCTGCGGCTCGCCCTCGACAAGACCCGCGACCAGTTTGGCGACTATCTGCTGGAGCCTGCGCCGCCCATGACCAAGGCGCGCGAGCGGGTCAGTATGCAGCTCGACAGTTATCCCAACCTCTTTGTGATGGACAGCTACAGCAGCACCCGCGAAGATCTGGGGCTCGCCTATGTCCGTTTTCCCATCCATCTGGGGATCGTCAGCTACCGCATCTGTTTTGTCAGCCCGCAGCAAAAGGCGGCGGTGAGCAAAGTGACCGACCTCAAGGGGCTGCGGCAGTTCACCTTTGGTCAGGGCAAGGGGTGGCTGGATGTGGATATCCTGCGTTACGCCGGGATGGAGGTGGTGGAAGTGGAGGGGTACGAAAAGCTGTTCAAAATGGTGGCGCGGGGCCGCTTCGATCTCTTTTGCCGCGGGGTGAGCGAGCTGCGCAGCGAGCAGCTTACCCACAAGGAGATGACGGATCTGCTGGTGGATGACGCGCTGTTGATCTACTACCCGCTGCCCCGGGTCTTCTACACCAATCCCAACAATCGAGAGGCGCTCAAGCGGGTCGAGCGGGGGTTGCAGCTGGCGTGGCAGGATGGCTCGCTACAGGCGCTGTGGCGCAAGAGCTTTGGCCCGGCCATCGCTTTTGCCAAGCTCTCCCAGCGCCGAATGTTGCGGCTGGATAATCCCTTCCTCGACGGGATCAGCTTCGATTACCGTCCCTACTTCTACAATCCGCAGACCGCTCGCTTCGGCGATTACTGAGGTGCCTGCCGCTGGCGGCAGAGGGCCAGCCAGGCCTCGGCGGTGCGGGAGAGATAGCGCTCGCTCGGCCAGATCACCCCGAGTCGCCAGCTCAGTTCTGGTTCCAGCGGCCGCAGCACCAGACCATCCGGGGTCAGCCGGTGGCAGACCGGCTCTGGCAAGAAGGCGACCCCCATGCCGCTGCGCACCATGGCGGTGAGAAAATCCCACTGGCTGCTGCGCGCCGCCACCTGCGGTACAAAGCCCGCTTCCTGACACGCCTGCTCCAGCCGCTCGCTCAGAGTAAACGCCTTGGTATAGAGCAGGAAGGGCTCCTCCTGCAGCGCCTCCATCCGCAGCGGCGCATCGCCGCGCCAGCGCGGCTGATCCGGCAGCACCACCTGAATGGGATAGCGATCGAGGTCGAGGGCACTGAGCGGCCCCTCTTCCTTGGTGGGCAGCATGGTGATGGCGAGATCCAGCTCCCCCTCCAGCACCGCCTGTTCGATGCGGCGACCGCCGTACTCCACCAGGGTCAGCTCCACCTTGGGATAGCGGGTGCGGTAGGCGCGGATCAGGTCCGCATAGACGTGACCCACCATGGGGGGGATGCCGAGGGTGAGGCGACCGTGTTGCAGGCTCTGCAGATCCGCCAGTTCGGCCTCCAGCTGTTGCATCTCCACCAAGATGGTCTGGGCCCGGTTGAACAGCACCTGGCCGCTGTCGGTCAGGGTGAAGCGGCGCCCTTCCCGGTTGAGCAGGGGTTGGCCCAGCTCCTCTTCGATATTGCGGATCATCTTGCTGATGGTGGGCTGGGTGACGAACAGCTTTTCAGAGGCTCGGGTGAAGCTTTTTTCCCGTACCAGTTCGACAAAATAGCGCAGGGCGCGAATATCCATGGACTCTCTCGACTCGTGTTGGCGGGTACTGGATGAAGTATGCCTATGAGGCATGAATTCGATAATTTTAATTCATTTCTGGCAGGTTTTGCTCAACTCTATACTGTGAGCCGGTTCACAGAAAGACGATGATCATGAAAGCCCTCTGCTTGCGCTGGTTACAGACTCCCTTCCAGATTGTGTTGCTGGCAGCCATCTGGCTGCTGGCCGATACCGCGGTGCGTACCCTCCATCTGCCGCTGCCCGCCAACCTCACCGGCATGCTGTTGTTGTTGGCCTGTATCCTGCTCGGGGTGGTTAAGGCCGAGTGGTTCAGCGCGGGGGCTCGCTGGCTGCTGGCGGAGATGCTGCTCTTCTTCGTGCCCGCCGTTGTCGCGGTGGTCAATTATCAGGATCTGCTGTTGCAGGAGGGGTGGCGCATCATGGTGGTGCTGCTGGTGAGCACTACGCTGGTACTCGGCACCACGGCGCTGGTGGTGGACCGGGTCTACCGCCTCGAACTGAAACTGGCCCGCCGGAGTCGCCGTCATGTCTGATACCCTGCTCGGGCTGATCTGTTTCGCCCTCACCCTGCTCTTCTATTACGCCAGCAAATGGCTCTATGGCAAAAAGCGCATTCTGCCGCTGATGCCCCTGCTGCTGGCGCCGACCCTGCTGGTGGCCGTGGTGCTGCTGTTCCACATCCCCTATCAGGATTACATGGCGGAATCCCACTGGCTGCTCTGGCTGCTGGGCCCCGCCACCGTCGCCTTCGCGGTGCCGGTCTACGAGAACCGCCAGCTCATTCGTCGCCACTGGCTGTCGTTGTCGGTAGGAGTGATTGCTTCCGTCATTATGGCGGTGGGGAGTACCGTGCTGCTGGCTCGCTGGCTGGATCTCTCCGACATGTTGCAACGCAGTCTGGCGATGCGATCCATCACTACGCCGTTCGCAGTGGAGGCGACCCGCGCCATCGGCGGTCAGAGCGACCTCACCGCGCTGTTTGTGGTGCTCACCGGTGTCATCGGCATGGCGGTGGGGGAGAGCGTGCTCACCGTGCTGGCCATTCGCAGCCGCCTCGGCAAGGGGGCGGGGTTTGGCGCCTCGGCCCACGGCGCCGGTACCGCCAAGGCCTATCAGATGGGCAACGAAGAAGGAGTGGTCTCCAGTATGGTGATGATGATCGCCGGTATGGTGACCGTGCTGCTGGCACCCCTGCTGGGCCGGATGTTCTGGTAGGCCGGGCTTCCCTTTAGAAGGCGGCTCGTCCCGGCGCTACACTCTAGTGAGCCTGTATTTCCGGGATGAGCAGTATGGCCTTTCATCGCCTCGCTTCCTGCTTGCTGCTGTGCAGTCTTTCCCTCCTTGCCAGTCCCCTAAGGGCGAGTGACGTCATCACTCATATCAGCCCCGAGAGCGATCGGGACTTGCGTACCCTCTATTTTCGCGATCTGTTGCAGCTGACGCTGGAGAAGACCCGCGATAGCTTCGGTGACTACGAGCTGCGAACCGCGCCGCCGATGAACCGTATCCGGATGCGACAGATTGTGCAGACTCAGCAATATCCCAATCTGTTTGTGGCCGACAGTCTGCGTCCGGCTGCAGAGAGCGGAGCGCTGGATTACGTCCGTTTTCCGGTGGAGCTGGGCATCCTCGGTTATCGCATCTGCTTTGTCAGCCCGCAGCAGGCCGACGCGGTGGCAAAGGTCAATACCCTGACCGAGCTGCAGCAATTTCTGCACGGGCAGGGGCGTGGCTGGCAGGATGCTGAGATCCTGCGTCATGGGGGTTTCAAGGTGCAGGAGATCGACGGTTACGAGCGGCTGTTCAAGCTGGTGGCTCGCGGTCGCATCGACCTCTTCTGCCGCGGGGCCAACGAGCTCTTTATCGAGCAGGAGCAGCACAGTGATCTGCCCGGCCTCACCGTGGATCGGCGAGTGGCGCTGCACTATCCCTTCCTCCACCTCTTCTACACCCACAAGGATAATCAGGCCGCCATCCGCCGCATCTCGGTCGGGCTCAAGCTGGCGTGGCGGGATGGCTCGCTGCAACAGCTCTGGCTGCGCCACTTCAAACCTTCCCTCGATCAGGCACAGCTCCCCAGACGCCTGTTGTTCGAGTTGGCCAATCCGCGCTTGGATAAGGTGGATTTTGATTATAGGGCCTACCACTACAACCCCGTCGACGGGACGTTCGGGCCCGGGCTGCCTTGATCCTGATGGTGCTGTTACCGGATAAAGGGCCGTCTCTGCTGATGTGCTAAATCATGCCAAAAGGGCATGTTTTTTATTATTTAAATTCATTTTTTGAAGGTTGGTGCGCTGCATATACTGGGGGTCGCTTCACGGTTCAGGTTTGCTCCTGCCCGCTTCTGGCTTGTGCGAGTGAGCCTGAATCGTCCTGCTGCGGCGTCTTGATGTTCTGCATGAAGGCGTCCATCACTGGGCCGGGATCGATCCCGGCAGGTATTACAGCTGACGGAGCCTTGTTATGTTTAATCCCCACTCTTGCGCCCTGATTGTCGAAGGGGGGGCGATGCGCGGCATCTTTGCCAGCGGCGTGCTCGATGCGTTTGTCGAAAGTCACCACTACACGTTTGATTTCGTCATGGGCGTCTCGGCCGGTGCCACCAATCTGGTCTCCTACCTGAGCGAGCAGCCGCGCCGCAGTCACCACATCATCACCGAGCTGGCTTGCAGCTCCCGGTTTCTCGATCCCCTGCGTTTCGTCAAAGGGGGCGATCTGGTGGACATCGGCTGGCTATGGCAGGCCAGTCGCCATCGCTTCCCGCTGGATCTCGACACCTTCTGTGCCCGCGACATTCCCTTCTATGCGGTGGCGACCGATGTGGCGAGCGGCAAGGCCATCTATCTGCCGGTGCGGCCCGACAACATGGATGAGGTGCTGACCGCCACCTGCGCCCTGCCGGTGGTGCAGCATGATACCCCCTGTGTCGATGGTCGCCCCATGGCCGATGGCGGCATCAGCGACTCCATTCCGGTGATCGAGGCCTATCGGCGCGGTGCACGGCGGATGACAGTAGTGCTGTCGGAACCCCGGGGCTATCGCAAGAAGCCGGCCCGTTTCTGCTGGATGGTCAAAGCCTTGCTGAAAACCCAGCCTGCACTGGCGCAAGCTATGCTGGAGCGGGATCGCGCCTACAACCGGGCGCTCGATTTCATCGCCAATCCCCCTGCCGATTGCGAAATCGAGGTGATCGCGCCACCGGCCGATTTCATGGTCTCCCGTTTTACTCAGGATCCGGTCAAGCTGGAGTCCGGCTATCTGCAGGGCTACTGGCAGGGGCGCCAGAGCGTGTTGCGAGCAGTCAGGACTGTACGTGCAGCCTAGTGGCAACCTGACGGTTTTACACAACTGGGACGGGGTTGCCACCCTCTGAGGCAGGTCACTGAATCGGACCGGCTGGCGTGGTTAAATGGTCGGCTCACATCTTGCCGGATATTGCTGTGACCATGCCATCTGACCTTCAGCCGCTGCTCGCTTGGCCCGACTATCTGCAGGCATCCTGGCTGCGCTGCGCCCACCAGACCAGTGCCACCCTCTGGCATCCGCCCCACAGCGCCAAGGGGCAGACCTTGCAGAGCCTGCGCCAGCGCAAGCGCGACCTGCTCACCACCGGCGAGATGGCCCTCGAAGATCTCTACGAATTTATGGAGGGGCGCCCCTGCGCCCTGCTGCTCACCGACGAGAGCGGCTGTCTGCTGGCCCAGACCGGCCACCCCGACACCCTGCGCGAGCTGGCGGCGCTGGGGTTTGGCCCCGGCGCTTTTTTTAGCGAGGGGCGCATCGGCACCAATGCCATCAATCTGGCGGCGCTGGAGGGCGTGCCGCTCTGCGTCAGCGGCCCCCAGCACTTCAACCAGACCCTGCACCCGTGGCACAGCTGCGCCAGCCCGGTCTACAACAGCAATGGTCGTCAGGTTGCCATCATCGCTCTGATCTGCAAGGTGGAGGCGGCGAGCGCCGGCGATCTGGCGCTCACCGTCAGCGCCGGGCGCGAGCTGGCCCATCTGCTGCAGATGGAGACCCTGATGCAGGAGTCCCAGCACCACCTCAGCGAGCTTTACGCCCTGCTCGATGGCATGGATGACGGCGTGCTGGCCTGGGATCCGCAGGGGCGGCTGCGCTACCTCAACGCGCTGGCGGCCCACCGGCTGCGGCTCGATCCGGCGCTCTGTCTCGGCCAACCGCTGGAGCAGCACCTGTTGTTGCCCCAGCGGTTGCAGCTGGCCATCAGGGGGCAGACGCCGCTCAGCCATGTGGAGGTGATGCTGGAGCGGCTCGGCGCGCAGGAGGGGGAGTTCATCAATGCGCTGGTGAGCCTCAAGCCGCTGCCGGGGCCGGAGGGGGTCAGCTTTATCGCCCTGCTGCACCCGGTCGATCGGCTGCGGGCTATTCACCAGCTGCGCCAGACGGTGCCCGAGCTGTCGGCACTGGTGGGCGAATCGAGCGCCATGCGCAAGCTGCTGCGCTACGCCCGGCAGGCGGCCCAGAGTCAGGGGCCGATCCTGCTGCGCGGCGAGGAGGAGGTGGGCAAGGCCCAGCTGGCGGAGGCGATCCACTTTGGCAGCGAGCGGGCCGCCGGGCCGCTTATTACCCTCAACTGCAAGGCGCTGCCGAGCGAGCGGATGGCGCTGGAGTTGATGGGCTCCGACGAGGCGGGGCAGGAGCGGGCGGGCAAGTTCGAGCTGGCCCACGGTGGCACCCTGGTACTGGAGCAGGTGGAGTGTCTCTCTGCCCCCATGCAGGCGGCACTGCTGCAACTGCTCAAGACCGGCCGCATCCAGCGCTTCGATTCGGCCCGCATCCTGCCGCTCAAGGTGCGGATCATCGCCACCAGCAGCGCCCCGCTGGAACAACTGGTGCAGGAGGGGCTGTTTGGCCGCCAGCTGCTCTATGCCTTGCAGGCGTGCGAGCTGTGGCTGCCGGGATTGCGTGAGCGCGCGGCCGATCTGCCGGGCCTGATCAGCCAGCAGCTAGGGGCGCAGGGGCGCGAGCCGGTACGCCAGTTCAGTCCGGCGGCCCTCGATTGTCTGCTCGCCTATCCTTGGCCCGGCAATCTGGGGGAGCTGCGCAGCGCGGTGGAGCATGCGCTGCTTCATGCCGGTCAGGGGCTGATCCCGCCGGAGGCGCTGCCCGCCGCCATTCGTCATGGCTATCAGTTGGTGACGGACGAGGTGGTGGGGCAACCGCTTCTCACGCTGGCGGAGCTGGAGCGGCAAGCCATCTTGCGCTGCGCCCACGCCTGCAAGGGGCAGGTGAGCCAGATGGCCCATCATCTTGGCATCAGTCGCACCACCCTCTGGCGGCGGCTCAAACTGCTCGAGATCGATCCCGCCGACTATCACGGCTGACGGCGAGCCGTTGCGAACCGGCCCGCAGAAAATGAAACGGCCCCGCAGTTGCGGGGCCGTGTTATATGGCAGGGTCAGTCGTGGCGTGGTTACAGCCCCAGCTGGTGGGCGGTGACGATGGCCGCCAGCACATCCTCGGCGGTGACCTTGAACGGCATATTGTGGATGGTCTCGCCCTCGGCGGTGGAGGCTTTGGCCACCTCCATCAGGCGCGCCATATCCAGCTCCTTGACCCCCATCATATGCAGGTTGGTCGGCAGGCCCACCGAGCGGCAGAAACCCAGCACGGTTTCGATCTCCGCCATCGGTGCGTTCTCCAGCACCAGCTGCACCAGGGTACCGAACGCCACCTTCTCACCGTGGTAGAGGTGGTGACACTCGGCCAGCTGGGTCAGACCGTTGTGGATGGCGTGGGCGGCGGCCAGCCCGCTGCTCTCGAAGCCGATACCGCTCAGATAGGTGTTGGCCTCGATGATGTTCTCCACCGCCTTGGTGCAGAGCCCCTGCTCCACCGCCAGCTTGGCCTTGTAACCATCGGCCAGCAGAGTCTTGTAGCAGAGCTCGGCGATGGCCTGCGCCGCCAGCGTGGAGGCGCCACCGGCCATGGTCTGGCAACCGGAGACCTTGTTGGCGCGCGCCTCGAAGTAGGTGGATAGCGCATCCCCCATGCCGGAGACCAAGAGCCGCACCGGAGCGCGGGAGACCACACCGGTATCCATGATGACCATGTTGGGGTTGGTCGGGATCATCAGGTATTCGCTGAACTGCCCTTCCGGGGTGTAGATGACCGCCAGCGCGCTGGTGGGGGCATCGGTGGAGGCGATGGTGGGCACTATGACCACCGGCACCTTCTGATAAAAGGCGACCGATTTGGCGGTATCCAGCGTTTTGCCGCCGCCGATGCCGATGATGACGTCAAATGGGGTCTGCTTGCAACGGGCCAGCAGGCGGTCGATCTCGGGGCGGGAGCACTCGCCGTTGAAGCAGTCGAACTCCGGCTTGATACCGGCGCCGTGGAAGCTGGTGGCCACGGTATCGCCCACCAGCTTGGTGACGAAGGCGTCGGCCAGAATAAGCGGCTTGCTGCCGAGCGCTTTGACGTAGTTGCCGATATTGGCGAGGGCCCCGTTGCCTTGTACGTATTTGCTGGGGCTGATGATAATGCGGTCCATATTTTATCCCTCTCTCTTTATGAATTAAGAATCGGGGCGAAGGGGCGGCAGTGCCGGGGACTCCTTCGTCTTTTACTTGCACAACAGTGGCGCAGCGGCTGGCCGATAAGGTCGCTGCCGCGCCTTCAAACAGGCAGCTCAGTCGCCGAAACGCTCGTCGGCCAGCTGCTGGAAGCAGGCCAGGGCGGCGGTGGCATCCTCCCCGCGCGCCAGCAGGGTGAGCTGGTCGCCCTGCCGCACGTTGAGCATGGCGAGCCGGGTCAGGCTGCGGGGGTTGGCCTCTTTATCCCCCTTTTGCAGCTTGAGTTCGGCGGCAAAGGGCTTGAGGGCGGCCACCAGTCGGGCGGCGGGGCGCACATGCAGGCCGTGGGGGTTATCCACCACCACCTCGCAGCGCAGCCAGCCGTCGTCAGCAACGGGGGCTGTCTCGGTAGCAGCCTGCGCCGTGCTGGCAGGCAGCATCGCCTGTTTCGGGCCCAGCGCGCCGAGTGCCTCGGCAGCCACCTCGTCCAGTGTCAGGCCGGAACCGGCCGCCACCACAGCGGCCAGAGTGCCCTCGACCAGCGGGGCGGGGCAGAGCCGCACCCTCGCGCTCAGCTCCGGGGGCAGCAGTTCGAGGGCGGTCTCGGCGCTCAGCAGAGCGCTGCCCAAGTCCATCAGCACCAGCACGCCGCTGCCGTCATCCGCTTCTTCAATCGCACTCATCACGGCGATGGCATCGGTGCCGATGGGATGGTCGGGGTCATCGACCCCGGCCGCCAGCAGCAATCGGGCCGGGCTGCCGAGCTGGTCGGCCAGCGCTTTCAAGCCGGCTGCCAGCATGGCGCTGTGAGAGACAACTACGATTCCGATCATGTCACAACCTCGCTCTGTCACGCAGGGCGGTCAGCAGCAGCAGGGTCGAGGTGGCCCCTGCATCTTGATGGCCGATGCTGCGCTCGCCAAGATAGCTGGCGCGCCCCTTGCGGGCCTGCATCTGGATGGTCGCCTCGGTACCGGCCGCGGCGGCTGCCACCGCCTTGTCCAGCGCCTCGTTGAGGGGCAGATCTTGCTGCTGCGCCTGTTGCAGGGCGGCCAGTGCCGGCCACCAGGCATCGCACATGGTCTTGTCGCCCGGCTCGGCACGGCCGCGGGAGACGATCCCCTCGACCCCGTCGCTCAGCATTTTGCACAGCTGGCTGAGGCTGAGGCTCTGGCAGGCGTCACTGCTGGCTGCGGCCCGGATAAAGAAGGTGCCGTAGAGCGGGCCGCTGGCGCCGCCGACCGAGGAGAGCAGGGTCATGCCGGTGGTTTTCAGTACCTGACCGATATCCTTGTCCGCCACCGCCGGCAGCTTCTCGGCTACCTTGGCGAAGCCGCGTTGCATGTTGAGGCCGTGGTCGCCGTCGCCGATGTCGGTATCCAGCGCGGTGAGGTAGTCACGCTGCTCGGTAAAGATGTGTTCGCAGTCGAGCAGCCAGTTGACGATTTGGTGTTTGCTTAGCATGGCTATCGGCACTCCTTAGCAGCCGCGACGCAGGGCGGGGGTGTGAACGGGGGCATCCCACAGGGTCATCAGTTCGTCATCCACCTTGAGCAGGGTGATGGAGATGCCGGTCATGTCGAGGGAGGTGCAGTAGGGGCCGATCAGGTTGCGCACCAGATGGATGCCCGCCTCCTCGCACAGGGTGGCGAGGCGACCATAGACGCCATAGAGCTCGGAGATGGGTGTGCCGCCGAGGCTGTTGACCAGCGCGATGACCCGATCGCCTTTGTTGAGCGGTTCGATAAAGGTGTGCTCCTCCTGCCAGCTGCCGCTGGTGCGATCCCAGTGGCGCAGTGTGCGGCCATAGGGGGTGTTGTCAGCCAGCTCGCTGAACATGTCGTCCACCAGAGTATTGAGGTCGGTGAAGGGGCGACGTTCGATGCCCGGCTCGCCATGGATACCGACGCCGAACTCCAGCTCGTTGTCCGCCAGAGTGAAGGAGGGCTTGCCAGCGGCCGGCACGGTGCAGGCATGCATGGCCACGCCTATGGTGCGGCTCTGGTTGTTGATGCGACGGGCCAGCGCCTCGCAACGCGCCAGATCGTAGCCCGCCTCGGCGGCGGCACCGACCAGCTTCTCGCACAGCACGGTCGTGGCGACGCCACGGCGACCGGCGGTATAGAGGCTGTCTTTGACCGCTACGTCGTCATCGATCAGGGCGAAGCCCACCTTGACCCCGTCACCGTGCAGCAGCTCGACTGCGGTCTCGAAGTTGAGCACGTCGCCGGTGTAGTTCTTCACCAGAAACAGCACGCCCGCGCCGCCATCAACGGCTTGTCCGCACTCGTACATCTGATCCGGGGTCGGGGAGGTAAAAATCTCGCCGGGGCAGGCGCCATCCAGCATCCCTTTGCCCACCAGACCGCCGTGCATCGGCTCGTGGCCGCTGCCACCGCCAGAGACCAGCGCCACCTTGCCCATCACGGGGGAGTCGGCGCGGGTGATGTAGTGGGGCTCGATACGTACCTTGAGCTCGGGGTGGGCGGCTGCCATCCCCATCAGTTGTTCACGGACCACGGCATCGACGGCATTGATCAGTTTCTTCATGGCTCACTCCTTGGCTTGCCACCGCTCGGGTGGGCAAATGGTTGATGGAGCCAGTCTAACGACAGAAAAAGGGATAAAAATAACGGGCGATTTGGTTCGGATTTGAAACAGCAGAAGGGGGATGGGTGTTTCAATCTGAAACGGCGCAGGGCTGGCGGGCGGGAAACTGTTAGCTGACTCACAGCCATGAAAAAGGGCCCCGCAGGGCCCTTCGCTATAACCGGAATATGTGGACGGGTTAGATGGCCCAGCCACCGGCATAGAAGATCACCAGCGCCAGGGCGATGATGACGGTGCCGACGTTCAGCTTCTTCCACTCGGCAGCGAAGATGCGGCCAACGACCAGCGCCACGAAGCCCAGCATGATGCCGGTGACTATGTTGCAGGTCAGCACGATAAAGACGGCGCACAGCATGCCGGAGAGGGCATCGACCGAGTCGCTGAAGTCCAGCTTGGTGACGTTGCCCAGCATCAGCAGACCGACGTACATCAGGGCCGGTGCGGTGGCGTAAGCCGGTACCAGATAGCTCAGCGGGGAGAGGAAGATCATCAGCAGGAACAGCACGCCGACCAGCGCGGCGGTCAGACCGGTCTTGCCACCGGCTGCGGTGCCTGCGGCGGATTCGATGTAGACGGCAGCCGGAGCGCCACCAACGGCACCTGCCACCATGCTGCTGACGGAGTCGGCAGTCAGGGCCTTGCCGCCGCTGATGATGTGGCCACGTTCGTTGATGAGACCCGCCTGTCCGGCCACGGCACGGATGGTGCCGGTGGCGTCAAACACGGCGGTCATCACCAGCGCCAGTACGGTCGGAATGACTACCGGATTGAGGGCGCCCAGCAGATCCATGCTGCCTACCAGCGAGCCTTTCTCGCCAGTCAGGCTCGGCATGGCGAAGAAGCCCTGCCAGGTCACTTTCGGGTCGAAGATAAGGCCGAGGATGGAGATGGCGATGATCACCATCAGGATGCCGCCCGGCACCTTGCGACGCTCCAGACCGAAGATGGCAGCCAGACCCAGCACCGTCATGATCACCGGGAAGGCGGTCACTTCACCGAGTTGTACCGGCAGGCCAGCACCTTCGTTCTTGATCACCATGCCAACGCCGTTGGTGGCGATCAGCAGCAGGAACAGGCCGATACCGATACCGGTACCGTGAGCGATGCCGGAGGGGAGGTTATCCAGGATCCACTGGCGCACGCCGGTGACGCTGATCAGGGTAAACAGCACACCCATCAGGAAGATGGCGCCCAGCGCGACCGGAATGCTCAGTCCCTGACCCAGCACCAGACTGAAGGCGGTAAAGGCGGTGAGGGAGATGGCGCAACCGATAGCCATCGGCAGCTTGGCCCACAGCCCCATCAGCAGGGAGCCGAAGGCAGCGATCAAGCAGGTCGCCACAAACACCGGGCCCTGCTCAAAGCCGGCAGCACCCAGCATGTTCGGCACCACTATGATGCTGTAGACCATCGCCAGGAAGGTGGTCAGCCCCGCGACCAGCTCCTGACGCACGCTGCTGCCGCGCGCAGAAATGGAAAAATAAGAGTCCAGAAAGCCGCCAGTCCCTGTTTGGGCGGCCATATCTTGCTTTGCCATAACTAATCCTGAAAGTGTGAAGGAAATCGTTTGCGTTGGTGGCGCGCAAAATAGCAAGAATTCGCGGCAAATACAGCGGAGAACTGGACTTTTTCGTCACTATTTTACATTTTGAGTCCATTCGGAGCTCATTGTAAGACTCAAGCGGTGAGAGCATGTAAGGGAGGGATCAAGCGGTTGGGGGAGGGGAGATCTGTGAGGAAAAAGTGGGGAAAAACAAAAAACCCGCCGAAGCGGGTTTTTTTAAATTCTTGCAGAGCTGTCAGCAGTTGGCATGAGCCATCAGCAGCATGCTCCGGCTTGAATTACAGACCAACTACGTTGGCAGCAGCCGGGCCTTTCTGGCCTTGCTCGATGGTGAACTCAACGCGCTGACCTTCGTCCAGGGTTTTGAAGCTGGTGGACTGGATAGCGGAGAAGTGTACGAACACGTCTTTGCTGCCGTCAGCCGGGGAGATGAAACCAAAACCTTTCTCAGCGTTGAAGAACTTAACGGTACCAGTCATTTTGTTAGACATAATAATTTCCTTAAATAGTGTTGAATGCCACCTAAATGGCAATTTTTGATTTTTCGTCAGCAATACGTATGGGGAGCACTAAAGAAGGAGAATTATTTGATAAGAATTATCCGAGGATAACGCTTATGCTAATCACTGCTTTACTAAAATGACTGCCTAACATAATCAGGTCTGAACTGCCGAACCATCGAGAAAGATTAAAACACGCTCTCATTTTTAAAGCAAACTTTATCTCGATATTAATGTTTTGTAACAGCCAAAAATATCGTTTTTTATAGTAAACATGATGTATTTCAACGGCATAGAAAAATCAGTGCAGACTCATATCACCCTGTGGCAAGCCGGATTCGGCTTTTTTGTCCTGACTATGTAGCCAGTTCTGGCAAAAAATATGAGAAAAAATGAAAAGCTGGCGATAGATGGGGATTGTCAGTTGGCGTTCTCTCTAACGCACAATGTAAATCACTTCTTTGCTGCTGCGATTAGCTTCTGAGCTGCAAATCAATGGCGGCGCCAAATCTGGCTCATCGAGCATTGCCCAGACATGCAAACGCCCGCAGGCACAAGTGCCAGCGGGCGTTTTGCAAGAAGGGATCAGCGCTTGCTGCGAAACTTGTTGCTGACCGAATCAATCCAGCTGAAGGTTTCCGGCAGTACCTGATTCTTGGCACGTTCTTTGGCTTTCTCGCGAGCCAGCTTGGAGGCTGCCTTGGCTGCTTCGGCGCGGTCGGCCACAATTTTCAGGCGACCCTCTTCACGGATCTTGTTCCGCTCTCCGTTGGTCAGCTGGTGGTCTGCATTGGCTTGTGCCTTTTGCAATAACAAGGCTATCTCGGCTTTTTCGGCCTCGGTCAGATCTTTCATTTCCAGCTTTTTCACGGCGCGCTCCTGCGGCAGGGTGGTTAGACACCCTAACACAGTTGTGCCGATCACTTCTTATGCAATCGGCTTTCCGGCAGTAAAAATGCGGGTTTGTGCCAACTTTCCGTTATTTCGCTGCCACTTTCCCGCCTGTTTGCCACATTTCAGTTTATGGCGAGCGGTGAGGGCAGCTCTTGCTCCTCCGGCTCGACGTGGATCAGCACGATGGCGTGGGGCAGTTGCTCCATGATGGCGTGTTCGATGCGATCACAGATATCGTGTGCTTCACCGATGCTCATCTCCGGGGGCAGTGTGAGATGGAAGTCAATATGGCGGCGACGACCGGCACGACGGCTGCGCAGATCGTGAAAACCGCTGGCGGCAGGACAGCATTCGGTGATGATGCGGCTGGTCATCGCCAGCTCTTCCGGGCTCATGCTCTGGTCGATCAGCGGCTGGAAGGCCTCGTTGAGCATGCTGATCGCCTCTCTGACAATAAAGATGGCGACCGCAATGGCGACCAGCGGGTCGAGGATGGCGAGTGAATGGCCGAACAGACCGGCCAGCCAGATCCCGCCAAGACCGACGGCGACCCCGGCTGAAGTGAGCACATCCGCCTTGAGATGAAGCGCATCGGCAGCCAGCGCGACCGACTCCTCCTCTCGGGCCACCTTGTAGAGGTAGGCCGAGACGCCGCTGTTGACCAGCGCCGAGATCACCATCACCAGCACGCCCCAGCCAATGCTTTCAATCGGGCTGGGGGTGATCAGCTTGTCGACGGCTTCGAAGATGATCCAGCCCGCGGCCAGCAAAATAAGCAGTGCTTCGATGACGCCGGAGACATTTTCAATCTTGTCGTGACCATAGGGGTGCCGTTCATCGGGCGGGAGATCGGACTTTTTCACCGCGAACAGGGCGATCAGGGCCGCCACCAGATCCATGGCGGAGTGGATCGCCTCCGAGATGATACTGACCGAGCCGCTGGCGAAACCGGCCACCATTTTCATGATGATCAGACTGATATTGGAGCAGACCGACACCATGGCGGCTCTGGTTTTTCTGTTCATGTACAGCTTCCTGAATAAAAACGGATATTTCGGTGCGGCGCACATTATATCCGGCTGACCGGAAATAACCTATTCGGTGTTGTAACCTGATGTTTCCGGTGATATTGCGAATGCTTATTAAAATAGTGACCTCTTGTGCGGCAATAAATAATGAGAGGGATTTATATTTATCCGTGAAAATATCTAGGTAACGATGGCTTAATATAAGCGTGACAACGTTTAATAATGCGAATTACTCTTTTTTGGTCTTTCCTGTCGAGGTCCTTTGGCCTCTGCGCTCAGGGGGCTGTGCGCGACATTTTTTGGACGAGAATGAGGCTGGATCCGGATGCCGCTGGAGGGTATGCTGGGTCTGGTGATGGTCTTGCACCATCCCACCAAGCGTACTGAAGTTGATGATTCGGATGGCATGCTGGCTCCCATGAGGAACCAACTGTCTGGGTAACATTTTTGGAGTTTGATGATGAGTAACAAAGAACATCACAACGGCAAAGATGCCAAGAAAAAACCGCAGATGTCACTGAAAGAGAAACGCGAAGCCAAACGTCAGAAAGCAGAACTGAAAAACGGCAGCGCAATGAAGTAACGCTCCCCTACTGCTGTTCCTTCGGAGCCAGTACAAAGCCAGCCCTTACCGGCTGGCTTTTATGTTTGTGGCTCACGGTGTGGCGCCGTAAGCCGCGAAAATCTGGTGATAACGACCATCCTGACGCATCGCCTCAAGGCGCTTATCAAACAGATTTCGGGCATCGGCCGTTCGGAAGGCAAAGTGATAGACGGTGGGCGGGAAGAGGTCTGCTTGCCTGACCTGATTGCGCTCGTAGTGCTCGCCTGCCTGGGCGGTGGCGATCAGCTGGTCGAGGTAGTAGTAGAATACCCGCTCCTCCAGTACGACGGCATCCACCCTGCCGCGCATCAGTTGGTGCACTTGTACCTGCTGCTTGGCTACCTCCTCATAGTGGAGATTCTGGTTGGCCATGGTGGCGAACGAGCCCCCCAGAATGGTTCTTGCCCGTTGAAAGGCGGTGACCCGTTTTGAATGCAGATCGTCCAAGGTACTGATGTGGGTGCTGCGCAGGGTGAAGATCCGGTTATGGAAGGTGATAACGGGCTGGGACAGAAAATGGGGATCAACCATACCGGGTCTGACGTTGATGATGGCATCCAGCTTTCCTGAATCGAACAGGCGGAAGGTACGCTCCAGTGGCAGAAATTCAAAGCTGGGCTCATAGCCGCTGCCAGCGAACGCCTCTTTCAGCAGATCCAGCTCGATGCCACTCTGATTACTTTCGATGACATAAGGGGGGATGGCAAAGCTGACCCCGACCTTGAGTGGCGTTGCCAGCAACTGACCGGGCAGCATGCTGGTCAGCAGGAACAATAAAGGGGTGAGCAGTTTCATTGCACTTTGCACAAAGCGCTCCTGTGGAGAATATCCATCACTGTAGGGGAAGCAACCATAAAGCGTTATATCCCTTTCGGGCAGAGTGGTTCAGCCTGAGTGCATAAAAAAAAGACCCTGAGTTATCAGGGCCTTTTCAATACTCTGTTCTTAGAACGGGATATCGTCGTCGAAATCCATCGGTGGCTCGTTATATACCGGCGGCGCAGATTGCGGCTGCTGGGCAGGACGGCCATAACCGCCTTGCGGCTGCATGTTCTGCTGCGGAGCCGGCGCCGGGCGCTGCTGATTCATCGGCTGCTGCATGGCTTGCTGCGGTTGACCCCAGCCACCTTGTTGGCCACCCATGTTCTGGCCCATGCCCTGACCACCTTGCGGACGGCCACCCAGCATCTGCATGACGCCGGTGAAGCTGTCGACCAGCACTTCAGTGGTGTAGCGCTCCTGGCCACTCTGATCCTGCCACTTGCGGGTCTGTAGTTTGCCTTCCACATAGACCTGGGAGCCTTTCTTCAGGTACTCGCCAGCCACTTCGGCCAGCTTGCCCATGAAGACGACACGGTGCCACTCGGTGCGCTCTTTCTGCTCACCGGTCTGCTTGTCGCGCCAGGTTTCAGAGGTGGCCAGAGTAATGTTGGTCACAGCACCGCCACTCGGCATGTAGCGTACTTCCGGGTCTTGCCCGAGGTTACCGATCAGAATGACTTTATTGATGCCTCGACTGGCCATAATCTCTCTTCCACCTTATTTACCGGCCAGGTCGAAACCTGGTCCAACACGACTAGATACCTGATTAGTTGCTGTGTGCGGGGCGCAATGTCCCGCAGACGCATGTGACGGTCATAGTAACAGTTGCGAAGCGGATTGGCAGCATCCTTAACCGGCTTGATGTGCCAAAGGCAACGGTTGGCTCCTGCTGTGGTGATGGTCGGGTTGCATCTTTTTTCGGCGCATCCTGCATCACATTTCTGCCATATATTCCTGTTATGCTGGCAGATTGGCGAATTGGGAACAGTTTTTAAATCGACTAAAAACATATGGTTACGATATTTATGAGATCCATTCTCATACTTTTTTAATATTGTGCTCCCATACCTCCTTGGTAGACTCAGTCGGCCAGATTAGGTGGTTTACAGGTTCAAGGAAGAGCACACAATGAAAGCCGCATGCCCGATCGCACTGGTCACTGAAAATAATGTGCAGGCCAGCACATTTGCTGCCTATCTCATCTCTCATTTGAGCCGTCCCGTCCAGCTAATCCACGAGATTAATCAGCTAGATAACCAGTGTGACGGCACGCTGTTTCTCATCGATCTCGACTATATCCGCTCCGGCCAGTCACTGGGCTGGAACCGGGCGATCTCCGAACGCTTTGGCATGGCGGCCACCGTGCTGCTCAATGCTCCCACTGCGACGGATCGCGACCTGCTGCTGATGTGGCCGCAGATCTGCGGTCTGTTTTTCCGTCAGGATCCGCTCGACCGACTGGTTGCCGGGTTGCAGAAAATCCTGTTGGGCGAGTACTGGATGCCGCGCCACCTGCTGTGCGAGCTGGTCGAATACTATCGCCAGGGCAATAGCTACCTGCTGCGTAACGACACCCTGCTGACAGCCAGAGAGCAGGAGATCATCCGTTATCTGATGACGGGCGCCTCCAATGTCGAGATCGCCGACAGCCTGTTTGTCAGCGAGCACACCGTCAAATCCCACCTCTATAACGTCTTTAAAAAGCTGAACGTGAAGAACCGGATCCAGGCGGTGAGCTGGGCCAAAGAGTATCTCGATGCTCCGGACTCCCACTGATGAAAGCGTTCTCTCTGGCGTGTTGCCTTGTGCTGCTCTGGAGCTTCACGACCGTTGTGGCGGCCGAGGCCGATGCACCGCTGGAGTCGGTACAGCCGGAGCAGGAGAGTGATCGGCTGGATGTGGATGGTTTGGTGCTGGACCGCACTTTTACCCGCTTCGGTCAGGGCTTTTATAACGAATTTACCCGGTTGCGCAGTGATGAAGACCCGAATGCCAGAGAAAATCTGACGATTCATGAGCGCCCGACTGCTCGCTGGGGCAGCCTGATCTGGATCACCCATAACCGGAAGGTGATTTTTAAAACCGCGCTCTCTCCCGGCCGCAATCAGCAGGAGCAGAGCGCCAAACTGGCTTGGTCACAGGTCAGGCAGACCCTCGAACAGCAGAAGATCGCGACCCTGTTCATGGATACCTTCGATTTGGAACATGATGAACTATAAGGATATTTCTCATGCGTGCCCGGTTATTGCTAGTTGCAGCACTGATAGCGCCAGTGCTCCATGCGTCGGAGCTTGTCTATCGCCCCGTCAACCCCAGCTTTGGGGGTAACCCTCTCAACAGCAGTCATCTGCTTGGCACCGCCAATGCGCAGAATGATTACAAGGATCCCGCCAGTGGCAGTGGTAGCAGCGGCACCTCGGCGCTGGATCGCCTGACCTCCAACCTGCAATCCCGCCTGATCAGCCAGCTGTTGGCCGATATCGGCAAGGATGGCAGCCAGAGCGGCAGTCTGGTGACCGATGATTTTGCCATCAATGTGGTGGATGAAGATGGCACTCTGGTGGTTTCGATCACCGACCGGGTGACCAACCAGACCACCATGATCGAAGTGAATGGCCTGATTGCTGATTGAGGGCGCGATGAAACGACAACTGTTATTGATAGTGCCCCTGCTTGCGCTGGCTGGCTGTGCGACCCATATCGGCTCGCCCGTTGCCGATGAGAAGGCAACCCTGATGCCGCGATCCGTCTCTTACAAGGAGCTGATCAGTCTGCCCAAGCCAAAAGGGAAAATTGTCGCGGCCGTCTACGATTTTCGCGACCAGACCGGTCAGTACCTGCCAGCACCGGCATCCAACTTCTCCACGGCGGTCACCCAGGGCGGGGTAGCCATGCTGAGCACGGCTTTGTGGGATTCCCAATGGTTTGTGCCGCTGGAGCGGGAGGGGCTGCAGAACCTGCTGACCGAACGCAAGATTGTGCGGGCGGCCCAGAACAAACCCAACGTTCCCGGCAACAATGCCAATCAACTGCCCTCGCTGGTCGCCGCCAACATCCTGATCGAGGGGGGGATCGTCGCCTATGACAGCAATGTACGAACCGGTGGGGCGGGAGCCAAGTATTTTGGCATTGGTGCCAGCGGGGAGTACCGGGTCGATCAGGTGACGGTCAATCTGCGTGCCGTCGATATCCGTTCTGGCCGGATCCTGAACAGTGTCACCACCTCCAAGACAGTGCTGTCGCAACAGGTGCAGGCAGGGGTATTCCGCTTCGTCGAGTACAAGCGCCTGCTGGAGGCCGAGGCCGGTTTCAGCACCAATGAGCCGGTACAGATGTGTGTCATGTCGGCTATCGAGTCCGGGGTGATCCGGCTGATTGCCAATGGCGTGCGGGACAATCTGTGGCAACTGGCCGACCAGCGGGATATCGACAATCCGATCCTGCAGGAGTACCTGCAAGACAACGCCCCGCTGCTTTGAGTTTTCCCTCTCTCGCAATGCCCTCCCTGGTGGAGGGCATTTTTTTGGCCTCTATCGAATACGACTTAAGACTTTCTGCTCAGCGACAGGGCGGTGTTTTTCATCCTCGAATCAGCGGAGTGCCTGATAGGCCGCCTCTTGTCTGACAGGGATACTGTGGGCGTTTTCCAACAAGGCGATGGCGCGATGAAACATCTGTTGAGTGCTCTCTTTTTTCTGCTGATATCGGGCGCCCCGCAACTCGCCGCAGAGCCTGCCGTCTTTGATGAGCTGGCGATGGCAAGCGAGCTGGATTCCGGTTTGCAGAACGACGGGAATCAGGCGCTGTTGTGGCAACTCGGTAGCGAGCAGCAACTGCACCTCACCCAGCAAGGGGAGCTGAATCAGGCGCGCCTGCTGCAACAGGGTTGGGCCAATGAGTTGGCGCTCTCCCAGGTAGGAGATGAGAACTGGGTCAATGGTGCGCAACTGGGTGAGGGCAATAGCGCCGAACTCTATCAGGCGGGCATCAATAACCGGATTTGGCTGCTGCAACAAGGCAGCGGCAATGAAGCCTGGATCAGTCAGCAAGGGGCAGACAATCAGGCCCGGGCGATCCAGCTGGGTGATGGCAATCAGGCCAGCATCGAGCAGAACGGAATCGGATTAACGGCCACCGTCATCCAGATGGGGGCCAATCAGCAAGTAAATGTCGTTCAAACCAACTGAGCCTAGGCTCAACCATTAGCACGAGAGGGAAATCATGTTTAAACGTACCATCATTGCCTCGGCAGTTCTTCTGGCGACCAGCACCGCTTGGGCGGCATCTACTGGCAACCAGGCTACGGTGAACCAGGCCCAGAGCGGCAATATCGCCACCATTAACCAGGTGGTGGGAAGCGTCGATAACAAGGCTAACATCGATCAAGCTGGTAACAACAACACAGCTGTTACCACTCAAAAGAATACCGGCCAGTCAGATGCCGATACTCGGCAGGTAGGTGACAGTAACGAGGGTTACATCTTGCAACAAGGTGACACTAACCTCTCCAAAGCCTCCATCGATACAAAGGGGAACGACAACTTTGCTGATGTGATTCAGCAATTTGAGAATGGCGGTGCGGTTGCCGGGGTTGTGCAGGATGGGGATCGCAACGACGCCAAGATCAAGCAAGATAATGGTGACTTAGCTGACTCCAGGATCACTCAAATCTCGGATGGTAATCGGGCTGTCATTAATAACCAGATATCCGATTTCGCTCGGGCGAGTGTACAGCAGCTAGAAGGGGGGGCTCACCAGGCTGACGTGACCCAGACAGCGGCTGATGGAGCCAACGCCGAAGTGGTACAACGTGGAGAGAGCAATATCACCAAGGTGCTGCAGGCAACCGGTAACTATGACTATGCACCGGCGGAAGGAACATCTGCAGTGGTGACTCAGAGTGGTTCTTTGAACAATGCAGACGTCACTCAATACGATAGTGCCAACGTAGCGACTGTTGAGCAAAGTGGAACCCGCGGTGAAGTGGTGACTCTGCAGCAAGGGTCTGATGCCGGGAATGGCAACGGCCTGTTGGCCAAACAGTCTGGAACCGGGGAGTTTGCTGACCTGACACAGGATGGTAATCGCAACCGGATTGAGACCGACCAGCAAGGTACTGGCAATGATGCCTTGGTCAACCAGACAGGTGATGACAACAAGGCCGTGGTCAACCAGTTAGCCAGCAGTACCGATGGTGCGGTCACCATTGATCAGGTAGGTAATGACAACTATGCCAATGCAGTGCAACAAGCAGGCAGCGGCAATACCATCGATATCGACCAGAACGGAACTGGCAACCAGGTTGCCTCTGCTCGTGATAGTGAAGGCAAAGGCGCCTGGACCTGGGGCTCGGACAACGAGCTGGTCGTTGCTCAGAAAGGCACTGACAACTGGGCCTATGCCGATGCGTCTCACTCTGAGTCTGTGGTCAAAGTGACCCAGGATGGTGAGTTGAACAATGCCAAGGTTGAGTCCTACTTGGGTAGCGAGAACAAGCTCACCGTGACCCAGAACGGCGCTGAGCACGAGGCCAATGTCTACGTCAATGCTGGGGTTGGTGGGGGGCGCAACACCGTTGATGTGGTGCAAAACGAAAGCTTTAATACTGCCAATGTGACCGTATTGGGCAGCGATAACCATGCCTATGTCTATCAAGGGGCTGGTAGCAACTGATGGTCATCTCCGGATTCAGGGGCCTGCGGGCCCCTCTTTTATTGGTGCTGCTCTGTGGGTTGATGCTGGTTCATCGCGTCGCTTCCCCAGCAAGCGCCAGGGGAAACGAGATGGAGCCCGATCCGTCGATCCGCTTGTCCCTCAATATGGCGCAGAACGAGCAGGGGCTGTCACTTGCGCCAACGCTGCTCAGCAAGCGCGACTTGATGGTGAGTGTCAGCTTGCTGGTGCGCAGCGAAGGGGAGGCCGGGAGCACGACTCAGCGCCAGAGCCGTAATCTGTCGCTGCAGGCTGGAGTGGTCATGGCGGTTGGCAAAATAGGGCTGGGTTTGCGTTGTCCCTATCGGGTCGAGGTCACCGCTCTGATATGGCAAAACGAGCGGCTGCTGGTGGAGAAAAAAGAGCAGATGGCGTGCGCCGGATGATGCGCATTTCATCTCATGACTGTCTATTCATCCAGTAGTCTCTATGCCATACTGACTCGCTCAGGTTTCTGTATCGAGCGTGCAACAAGATGGAAAAGATCGTGGTCCGGGGTGCTCGCACCCACAACCTCAAGAACATCAATCTGACCCTGCCCCGCGACAAGCTGATCGTGGTCACCGGCCTCTCCGGCTCGGGCAAATCCTCTCTGGCGTTCGATACCCTCTATGCCGAGGGGCAGCGCCGCTATGTGGAGTCCCTCTCCGCCTATGCTCGCCAGTTCCTCTCCCTGATGGAGAAGCCGGACGTCGACCATATCGAGGGGCTTTCGCCCGCCATTTCCATCGAGCAGAAGTCCACTTCCCATAACCCGCGCTCGACCGTCGGCACCATCACCGAAATCTACGACTACCTGCGTCTGCTGTTCGCCCGGGTCGGTGAGCCGCGCTGCCCGACCCATGCCATTCCGCTTGCCGCCCAGACCATCAGCCAGATGGTGGATCAGGTGCTGGCCCAGCCGGAGGGGAGCAAGCTGATGCTGCTGGCCCCGGTGGTGCGTGACCGCAAGGGGGAACACACCAAGCTGCTGGAGAATCTGGCGGCGCAGGGTTATATCCGTGCCCGTATCGACGGCGAGGTGTGCGATCTATCCGACCCTCCCGCGCTGGAGCTGCACAAGAAGCACACCATCGAGGTGGTGGTGGACCGCTTCAAGGTGCGCGATGACCTTGCCTTGCGTCTGGCCGAGTCGTTCGAGACGGCGCTGACCCTATCCGGTGGTATCGTGTTGGTGGTGCCGATGGACGGGGAGGAGGGGGTTGCTCCCATGACCTTCTCCGCCAACTTCGCCTGCCCGGAGTGCGGCTACTCCATGTCGGAGCTGGAGCCGCGCATCTTCTCTTTCAACAACCCGGCCGGTGCCTGTCCCACCTGTGATGGTTTGGGCGTGCAGCAATATTTCGACCCGGCCAAGGTGATCGGCGATCCGGCCATCAGCCTGGCCAACGGCGCCATCCGTGGCTGGGACAAGCGCAGCTTCTACTACTTCCAGATGCTGAAATCTCTCTCCGAGCACTACAAATTCGATCTGGAGACGCCGTGGGAGGATCTGCCGCTCAAGACCCAGGAGGTGATCCTGCGTGGCTCCGGTCGCACCGAGATCGAGTTCCGCTACATGAACGACCGCGGCGACGTGGTGGTGCGCAAGCACCCGTTCGAGGGGATCCTGCACAACATGGAGCGGCGCTACCGGGAAACCGAGTCCAATTCGGTGCGTGAAGAGCTCTCCAAATACATCGCCAACAAGTCTTGCTCAAGCTGCGGTGGCAGCCGGCTGCGGGAGGAGGCGCGCCACGTCTTCGTCGACAACCGTAACCTGCCGGCCATTGCCGAGCAGTCCATCGGCGATGCACTGGCCTTCTTCGAGGGGCTGAACCTCACCGGCCAGCGTGCCCAGATTGCCGAGAAGATATTGAAAGAGATCGTCGAGCGGCTCGGCTTCCTGGTGAACGTCGGTCTCAACTACCTGAGCCTGTCGCGCAGTGCCGAGACCCTCTCCGGTGGGGAAGCGCAGCGCATTCGACTGGCCAGCCAGATCGGTGCCGGTCTGGTGGGGGTGATGTATGTACTCGACGAGCCCTCCATCGGCCTGCACCAACGCGACAATGAACGGCTACTCAAAACCCTCACTCATCTGCGTGATCTCGGCAACACGGTGATCGTGGTGGAGCACGACGAGGACGCTATCCGCCTTGCGGACCATGTGCTCGATATCGGCCCGGGAGCCGGGGTACACGGCGGGGCCATCGTCGCGCAGGGTACGCCGGAGGAGATCATTGCCAATCCCGAGTCACTCACCGGTGACTACCTCTCCGGTCGCAAGCAGATCGCCATTCCTGCCGAGCGCACGCCGCTCATCGGCAAGTGGTTGAAGCTCAAGGGGGCGAGCGGCAACAACCTGCGCAACGTCAACCTGGATCTGCCGATCGGAGTGATGACCTGCGTCACCGGCGTCTCCGGCTCCGGCAAGTCGACCCTGATTAACGATACCCTGTTCCGCATTGCTCACCGCGAGTTGAACAAGGCCACCGAATCCACCCCGGCACCCTATCGCAGTGTCGAGGGGCTGGAACATCTGGACAAGGTGGTGGATATCGACCAGAGCCCCATCGGTCGTACCCCACGCTCCAACCCGGCCACCTACACCGGCCTGTTTACCCCGATCCGCGAGCTGCTCTCCGGCACTCAGGAGGCGCGTTCCCGAGGCTACCAGCCGGGCCGCTTCTCCTTCAACGTGAAAGGGGGCCGCTGCGAGGCGTGCCAAGGGGATGGAGTCATCAAGGTGGAGATGCACTTCCTGCCGGACGTCTACGTACCGTGCGACGTCTGCAAGGGCAAGCGCTACAACCGCGAGACGCTGGAGGTGAAGTACAAGGGCAAGAACATCCACGAAATCCTCGAGATGACGGTGGAAGATGCCCGCGAGTTCTTCGATCCGGTACCGGCAGTGGCGCGCAAGCTGCAGACCCTGATGGATGTGGGCCTCTCCTATATCCGTCTCGGCCAGTCGGCCACCACGCTGTCGGGCGGCGAGGCGCAGCGGGTCAAGCTGGCGCGTGAGCTCTCCAAGCGGGACACCGGTCAGACTCTCTACATTCTGGATGAGCCGACCACCGGGCTGCACTTCCACGACATCCAGCAGCTACTCAAGGTGCTGCACCAGTTGCGGGATCGCGGCAACACCATCGTCATCATCGAGCACAACCTTGATGTGGTAAAAACTGCCGACTGGATCGTCGATTTGGGACCGGAGGGAGGCGCCGGTGGTGGCCGCATTCTGGTGACGGGGACGCCGGAAGAGATTTGCACCAATAAAGAGTCTCATACAGCTCGTTTTTTGCGGCCACTATTGGCGCGATAAGCCGTTATAATCGAGGGGCCTTTGGCCCCTTTTTGTTATAAAAATCGGGAGCATAGGGGGAAGCTCGTCAAGTGTGGGCAGGCTTGGCATCTCAGCATCATGGTAATGGATATATCGGGTTATGGCTCAGGCTCCGCGCACGATTGATCATCAGTTGGCTTACTCCATGTTCCCCATCTGGCTGGGGGCGATCCTGCTATTGCTGGTCCTGCTGGCGTGGGCCCAGATCCCGGCTGCCAGCCGGATTGAAGAGCAGCGAATGAAGGAGCATCTGCTGCGCGTGACCAAGGCGGTGCAGGCGGATGTGGCCGCTCTGGATGCATTCAGTCGGGATTGGGGCATCTGGGATGACAGTCACCGTTTTATGGACAACAAAAGCAGGGCGTACATCGAATCCAACCTGTTCAGTGATATGCCGATGCGGGATTTTAGTCTCAACCTGATGAGCTTCATGGATCTCGCCGGTTACGAAATCTGGACGCGAACCCTGCTACCCGATGCGCCGGGGATCAATCCGGACCAGTTTCCCTACTTCCTTGATGAACTGAAAAAGCAGTTAAGGGCGCGCTCGGTGGCGCAAGGGGGCATCAATCTGCATGGGATCCGTGCTTCCCAGTGGGGGCCGCTGATGTACTCGTGGCAGCCGATCAGAAACAGTGACGAGTCGGCACCGTTCAACGGTTTCTTGCTGGTTGTACGTTGGCTCGACAAGGCCTATCTCGAGCAGGTATCGGAGCGTACCGCGCTGCCACTGGCGATCTCCCACGCCAATCTGGATGTCACCGCTACCTTCAAACCACTGAAACCGCAAATAACGTATCGCCTGATCGACCTTGGGCTCACCCGGCTCAGGGGAGAGGTGCGACTGCTCAACAGCGATAACCAGCCGGTGCTGACTCTGGTGATTGAGGAGGAGAGAAAGATCTTGAGTGGCGTCATGGAGGGGGCGCTCTGGACCTTTATCGGCATGCTGTTTATCAGTTTTATCTGCGTCATGATCGCCATGTACCGGCTCAACAGCATTGTGCTTACCCCGTTGCAGCAGCTGGTGTCGGCGCTGCAACGCTTTGGCGATCGGCCAGATGCCACCTTGATCCCCTATATCGACAGCAGCGCCGAGATGGCGACCTTGAGCGGCAAGTTCAAGGAGATGGCCAGCAAGGTCAGTCAGCAACACGATGATTTGTTGGAAAAATCCAGCCAGATGGAGATGGCGGCATTCACCGACCCCTTGACCCGTTGTTTCAATCGTCGCTATCTGGATAGCTGGTTGCAAGACAATTGGGCCCGCCCTTGTCAGCTGTTGCTGCTCGATCTCGATCATTTCAAACGGATCAACGACCGATTTGGTCATGATATGGGTGATCTGGTGTTGCAGCAGCTGGCAGAACTGCTGCACAAGCTGGTGGTGAGTGACGCCGAGCCCGTTATCCGGTTGGGAGGGGAGGAGTTTTTACTCCTGTTGCAGGTGGATAATGAGCAAGAGTTGGTACAGCGTGCCGATTATCTGAGGCTTCGTGTTGTTCAGCACCGTTTCGGTTCGGAGGAGAGGCCGCTATGGTTAACGGTTTCATCGGGATATTGTCGGTATCCTCTGCATCCGGCGTGCCCCGATACCTTCTGGAGCCACAGTTTCAAGCTGGCCGACCTGGCGCTCTATCAGGCAAAACTGAGGGGCCGTAATCGATGCTGTGGCTATTCGGGCACTCTGTCTGTTCGGGAGGTGATGGAACAGACCCCGGAGCAACTTGTCGAAGGGAATAGTCTTGCGTTGCAACATACTGTCAGCCCGGATTAGCCCTGCCGGACCAATACCAGATAGGCTAGGGCGACAATAAAACCGAGCAGGATAAAGAGAAAGGATCCGATCCCCCAAACGGCCGCGAGAAAGGCCCCCACCTTTTGCCATTTCGACTCATTTTTCATAAATAAACCATTACTTCCCAGTAACTTGCATGGCGCAAAAAATACGCTGGTTTGCCCATATTAACAACAATTAATAGCCACTCTGCCGAGCGATAAGGTGTGGTTTGCTTGCTTGTTTTGGCGCTGAATGGGGTTAGTTACAACCTGTCGCAACAGGTATTCCGGCTTGTTGTCTGGGGGCTCAAGGAGATTGGGATGGCGCGCAAAGATGTCACACCAATCGATTTATTTCCGCGCAACCTTTGCTTCAAGTCAATAACTTTGCATTTACAAGGGCATATAGTCAGCGGGCTTACAGCATCAAATGAAAACAAAAAAAGGGATTACGTGATGAAAAAATTACTTCCTCTGATGATTGCCGCTGCAGTGGCCTCTCCTTTCGCCATGGCCCATCAGGCTGGCGACATTCTGGTTCGTGGTGGTTTGGCATTTGTATCGCCGCAGGAAAGCAGCACGCCTGTAGAGCTGGAAATTAATGACAACATGCAATTGGGATTGACTCTCTCTTACATGATTACTGATAACTGGGGTGTCGAATTGCTGGCTGCAACCCCCTTCTCTCATTCAGTCAAACTGGGTGGCGCTGAAGTTGCCAAGATCAAGCATTTGCCGCCGACTCTGATGGGTCAGTACTATTTTGGCGATGCTCAAAGCAAGGTTCGCCCGTATGTCGGTATTGGCGTGAACTACACCACCTTCTTTGATGAAGAGGGTCGTGGTGCACTGTCAGGAACCGATGTCAAAGTCGATGACTCCTGGGGTGTTGCCGGACAAGTTGGTATCGATATGGCGATCACTGACCGCTGGTTTGTCAACGGTTCAGCCTGGATCATGGATATCGATACCGATGTGCATACTGCGATTGGCACCATTAATACCAAGGTCGACCCGATGGCCTTTATGGTGGGTGTTGGCTACCGCTTCTAATGATTCTGACTGCGGCTCTGATCGGACCGCGGAAGATAGCAAAGTACGTCTCTTTCAGCCCGGCTTGTGCCGGGCTTTTTTCGTATGGCTGATTTTGTCTGGACTGTGATCCAACCCGATACAAATCAATTAAATACCTGCCGCTTTATTTCAGTTATTCGCCACCCCTGCCGATAGTGACTATGTTCACTTTACCTTCCCCCAATGAGTGAGGATGTCTCCATGGGCTTATCTATCGTGCAGCGGATCATCGCCGGATTCGTGTTGATGCTGCTGTTGCTGATCCTGCTTGGTGTGATCAGTACCTTTAAAATCAAGGGTATAAATGACGGCCTCTCTGCCGTATCTGACCGCGCAACCCCGCTGGTGGTGGCTGTCGCAGGTCTCAAGGGGGCACTGCAGGATAGTAACCGCTGGGTGTTGGTCTACCGCACCAGTGAAGATGCTGCCCAGTTGCCGCAGCTGGCCAATCAGTTCAAGGAGCAACAGAACCGCTTCGCCCAGCTGAGTCAGGAGATGGGTAAATTTACCGATGTAGCGGATGCTCGTGCCCGCTTCCAGCAGGTCGAGAGTGCTACCACCCAATTTTATGGCTTGGCGGATCAGGTGTTGGCCCAGCATCGGCAGTGGGTCAGTGCGCTGGAGCAGCGCCACAAGCTGGAGATGGAATTTATCCGTCTTGAGGATACCTACCAGTGGGCGGCGGATCTGCTGCTGCAACAGGCCGCCAGCAAGCGCTCCATGCGCAACAAGGCGGAGCTTATTACCTCGGGTATCGCCCGCGATCTGAAGAATATCCGCCGTGCCGATGCCAAAACCGACCTGAATGAGCTGGAAAAGGTGTTGAGCAAGGACATCGAAATGGCCCGCAAGCGGTTGGAGCGGGTAGTGGTGCCCGATGATGTAAAAGCGCGCTTTGTCTCCAATCTGGATCGGATGCAGGAGTTGGCGCTCGGCGCTCAGGGCTTGCTGGCGACCATGCGTCAGGCTCAGCAACTGGAGCTGTCGCTGGCCACGCAAAATCAGCAGCTGGATGCCAGTCTGGTCAACAGCCTCAATTTGCTCGATGAGATGGGCAAGTCCGCCGGTGCCATCGCTAGCGATAGTCGGATCAACGCCGATGCCGCGGTCAGCAGTGCCAGCTTCTGGATCCTGGTGGTTGCCGCGATGTCGGCCGCTGCCGCACTGGTGATCGGCTATACCACGGCGCGCAGCATTCAGCGCCCGTTGCAGATGATCAACAAGGAGCTCGATTGCATGGCGGCCGGCGACATGACCCGCCGCATCAACTACCGCAGCAGTTGCGAATTTGGCAGCCTCTCTCGCTCCATCGATACGCTGGCGGGCAAGACCGGCGAGCTGCTCTCTCAAATCAATGCGGGCTCCCGTCATCTGGTGGATGAAGCGAGCCGCGCCGCCGAGATCAGCGAACGGGCCATGTCCCGGGTACAGGAGCAGAAGAGCCAGACCGATCAGGTGGCCGCCGCCATTACCGAGCTGGAAGTGAGCGCCACCGAGGTGGCCCGCTCTACCGATGGCACCAAGCGGGAAGTGGATCTGGCCGATGAAGAGGCGCGCAATGGTCGCCAGAAAGTGGCCACCACTCGCCGGATCACCGAGCAGCTGGCTGGCGCCATGGAGGAGGCGGTCGGCATCACCTACAAGCTGGGCGAATTCAGCAACAACATCGGCAGCATTCTCGATGTGATCCGCAGTATTGCCGAGCAGACCAACCTGCTGGCCTTGAACGCTGCCATCGAAGCTGCCCGTGCCGGCGATGCCGGCCGCGGTTTCGCTGTGGTGGCCGATGAGGTGCGGGCGCTGGCCAATCGCACCCAGACTTCGACCGAAGAGATCCAGGGGATGATTGAGAACCTGCAGAGCTCCAGCAAGCATGTGGTTGAAGTGATGGGGCGCAGCCAGGAGCAGACCCAGAGCTGTGTCGAGCAGACCCGCGAGATGGATGTGGCGTTGCAATCCATTGCCGATCGGATGGGAGCCATCAAGTCGATGGCGGATCAGGTGGCCCATGCCGCACAGGAGCAGATCTCCGTCAGTCAGGGGGTCGCTCGTCATATCGCCGGTATTGCCGATGTGGCATACGAGACAGAGCGGGAGGCGCGTGAATCTGCCAGCAGCAGCGAAGTACTGGCCGACCTGGTCGCCAAACAGCAGCAATTGATCGCACATTTCAAGGTCTAGGAGGGCTTATGTCTAAAAAGTGGATTGGAGCCCTGAGTCTCCTGTTGTGTGGCCAGCTGATGGCCAGCGAGCTGGTGATTGAAAGCTGGCGAACCGATGACAAGGCGTTGTGGGAGCAGAAAATCATCCCGGCGTTTGAAGCGGCGCATCCCGGCATCAAGGTGAGTTTTCATCCGGTGCAGAACGTTAACTACATGCCTACCTTGCTGGAGAACCTGAAGGCCGGCAAGGCTGGGGATCTCATTACCTGTCGTCCGTTTGATGATTCGCTTGCCCTGTTCAAGGCGGGCCATCTGGCCGAGCTGACCGAGATGGCGGGGATGGAGAACTTCCCGAGTTTTGCCCAGTCACCCTGGCAGACGGATTCCGGAGCCCAGACCTTCTGCGTACCCATGGCCTCGGTGATCCATGGCTTCTTCTATAACAAGAATATTTTCAGTGAGTTGGGGCTCACCTTGCCGCAAACCCGCGATCAGTTCTTCGCCGTGCTGGACAAGATCAAGGCCGACGGTCGCTATGTGCCGCTGGCCATGAGTGGTTCCGAGAGCTGGGTTGCCTCCGAACTGGGGTTCCAGAACATTGGCCCCAACTACTGGAAGGGGGAGGACGGCCGTCTGGCACTGATCGGCGGGCAGGAGCGGTTGGACAACCCCCAATATGTGAAGGTGTTCGACGAGCTGGCCCGCTGGCGTTCCTACCTCGGTGAAGGTGGCGAGAGCCGCGATTATGCGACCAGCAACGAGCTGTTTACCTCGGGCAAGGCCGCCTTCTACGTGGCGGGCTCCTGGGAGATTGCTCCCTTCACCGGCAAGGTCGATTTTGGCGTCATGCGCCCGCCGGTGGCCAAACAGGGTGATGGCTGTTTCTTTACCGACCACACCGATATCGGTATGGGGATGAACCCGGCCAGCAAGAACAAAGAGGGGGCGATGGCTTTCCTGCAGTGGCTGACGACGCCGCAATTTGCCGATCTCTATACCAACTCGCTGCCGGGATTCTTCTCCCTCTCCAACCACTTCTTCGATGTCACCAATCCGGCGGCCAAAGAGATGATGGAGTGGCGCGATCAGTGTGACTCGACCATTCGGGTGGCGACCCAGATCCTCTCCCGTGGTACGCCCAAGTTGGGGGATGAACTGGCCGAGGTGAGTCAGGCTGTGTTGCTTGGCAAGATGGAGCCCAAAGCTGCCGCAAATCGACTGGAAGGTGGCTTGAAGGGCTGGTATGCCCCTCATCAGGGCAACAAGGCCAAGAGCGCGGATTGTCAGTGTGATACGGTTGCCCCTGCCCCTGCCCCTGCCCCTGCCCCTGCTCCTGCTCCTGCTCCAGTTTCAGCGCCGACGACTGAGGTGTCCGCAGCTCCCGCGACCAGTGAAACATCGGCCGTGGTGGCACCAGCTGTGACTCCCGCAGAACCCGCATCAGCGGCCGCTGCCCCATTACCGGCGCCGTCGGATGAGGTGGAACAGGCGCTCTCCAACGAGCTGGAGGCGCCACAGCAATAGGTCATCTGCATCAATAAAAACGGGAGGCATCAGCCTCCCGTTTTTTTATGGCTCGCGGCCAGCATGTATCGCTTTATTGTGCTTCGTGGGGCCAGCGGCAGAGGCTGCCGATGCGGGCAACCGGGGCAAACCCCAGAGAGCGGTAAATGCGCTGGGCATGGTAATGCTCGTCAGCCACTATGATCAGCTGTTTGGCACGGGATAATCCTGCGCGAGCCACTTGACTCAGCAGCTGGCGGCATAACCCCTGATTGCGCCACGCATGGTGCGTGCGTACCAACTGGAAGCGCCCAAGTGTGCCGCAAAAGAAGAGGCCACAGCTGGCGACTAGTTGTTCCTCTTTCCAGATCCCCCACCAGTCCCCGAGACCATCGGCAATCATGGCCTGATAGAGCGCCTGGCGGGATCGCAGATAGGGAAGATAGCTCTGTTCCGAGTGTCCCTCATCCCGTTCATTGAGTTCGAAGTCGAGCCACTCAGGCCAATCAGCAGTAGTGAAGGTGCGTGCCTCAACCTTGTTCATGTCGTCGTGAGGAGGTGGGCAGCTCTGTTCATCCAGCGCCAGTACCACGCACTCCATATATTGGTAACCTGTTGCGACAAAACCGGCGATCCGGCTGTTTTGTCCGGCCGCCAGTGGCCATTGGAAGGTGCGGTGGCGCACTCGAGGATCCTGGCCGATCAGTTGATCAAATGTGGCTTCCAGCCAGCCTTTGTCACGGTCGCTGGGTGGGTTGGGGAGCAGCAGGTAGTTGCCGAAGTAATAGCCGGGAGCATCCGGCGTGCGAACCGCCCAGAACTGATCGTGCTGAACAACCTCGCCCTGATAGCGATCGAACAGCAAGTCGGTGGCAAAGCCGGGGTGGGTATCCATGATGGTGCTCCTGCAAAGACTCATTCTGTTATCGGCAGGAGTGGGAAATAGATGAAAAGGGGCCGGAGAAACCTCCGGCCAAACAATCACACGCAGATTCAGAACGTCCAGGACGATCTGCCCCCATCATAACTCGACTGGGGCGATTTTGGGATGGGCACTTTTCGGTTACGTACCGTTAATTTTGTAAATATGAAGTTCGTCAGATCGGATGTGAGGTAAATCCCTGTTGACTTTGTGTCGTTTTGCTCATAAATATAAAGACGTTTAGACGTCCAAACATCCGTTTTGACGTAGGCAGATGGATTGCAGGACAGGGAGAAGAGCAGATGGGATTTCACAGTGCACGTCAGGTTGAGGCGCTCAACCAGAGCTTGGCAGATTTGAATGGCGATATATCGGTCAGTTTCGAGTTTTTTCCGCCCAATAGTGAAGGGATGGAAAATACCCTCTGGCAGTCCATCGAACGGCTGAAAGTGCTGGAACCCAAGTTCGTCTCCGTCACCTATGGCGCCAACTCCGGCACCCGTGATCGCACCCACAAGGTGATCAAGGACATCAAGGAGCGGACCGGCCTGATTGCGGCGCCGCACCTGACCTGTATCGATGCCAGCCGCGACGAGCTGCGCACTATCGCCCGCGACTACTGGAACAGCGGCATTCGCCATATTGTGGCTCTGCGCGGTGACTTGCCGCAGGGGCTGGAGAAGCCGGATATGTATGCCACCGATCTGGTTGCTCTGCTCAAGTCAGAGGCCGACTTCGATATCTCGGTTGCTGCCTATCCGGAAGGGCACCCGGAGGCCAAGAGTGCGCAATCCGATCTGCTCAACCTCAAGCGCAAGATCGATGCCGGTGCCAACCGTGCTATCACCCAGTTCTTCTTCGATGTGGAAACTTACTTGCGCTTCCGGGATCGCTGCGCGGCCATCGGTATCGATGCCGAAATCGTGCCGGGGATCCTGCCGGTCTCCAACTATCAGACCCTGGCCAAGTTTGCCGGTTTTACCAACGTGAAGATCCCGCGTTGGATGCATCAGCGTTTTGAGGGGTTGGATAACGATCAGATGACTCGCAATCTGGTGGGGGCTAGCATCGCCATCGATCAGGTGCGCGTGCTGAGTCAGGAAGGGGTGAAGGATTTCCACTTCTATACCCTGAACCGCTCCGAGCTGACTTATGCCATCTGCCATACTCTGGGGGTTCGTCCCAAGGGTTGACCGGTGGTCACCGCGATAAAAGCAAAAAGCCAATGAGTTGCTCATTGGCTTTTTCGTTATGGCCGATTATCAAGGTCTGGTCGGGGCGATCTCTTTTGGCTCAAGATCGATAACCGCATTACCGGCAGCCCCCGGATACTGGTGATAGACCTGATCCTGCTCCAGTGTGTAGAAGGTATCCAGATAGTCGTCGTTATTGGTCATCCAGGAATCGGGCAGTGCCTTGACGATGCGACCGCCGAGATCGAGGAAGGGCAGGGCTTCCGGCACGCCACCCGCGGTAAAGCCGAGTTTGAGGGCTTCAATCAGCAGGGCGCTCAGCTCCTTGTAGTTGACGTTGTCATCCTGCTCCATCATCACCACATCGACGGCACCCCAACGATAGCGATCCCAGTAAACCAGGATCTGGTTGGGGGTGTAGTCTGTGTTGTCATAGTCGAGGTAGGGCATGTCGACAATATCGACTACTGGCTCATCCCGGCTGGGGTTGACCCCTGCGACCACTGCATACACTTCGGCTGCGCCGAGCAGCCAGGGCTCCTGATCATCCTTCAGTCTGATCTTTTTCAGGATACTGGTCTTGAGTGGCGCTGTGCTGGCCGCCACTCGCGGAGCGCTTTGCAGATCAGCATCGGCCAGCGCCTTGCGCATTACCTTCAAGCCTGCGTTCTTGGCTTTGACGGGATCGGCTTCGACTACCAGAACCGGCCGGGCCGGTGCCTTGTCCACATCCAGATAGACTGGATTACCGGCGCTGTCGAACGCTTCAATGGCGCTCCAGCTCTTCTCATCCCCGCTCGGAACATAGGCGACCAGCGGTTCGACCCCCTGTTGCAATGCTGCGGCCTGATCGGTGTTGGCCAGCCGCAACTGCATCAGTTGCTTGACCTCGCCATCCAGTCCTTGTCGGCTGATGGCCGCCTGGTTGGCATTGGTCGCCTGCCGCTTAAGGCGCGGGCTGGCCTTCTGCAGCAGGTTGGGAAGCGGGCTCTGGTATTGCTGATTGCTCAGTAGGGGCAGCAGGTTTTTCTGCTGAAGTGCGAGCTGGCGAGCCAGCTCTCGATCCGTATCGGCAGCCTGGACGCTCGTGGCACCCAGTATGGCCAGTAGTAACAAGACAGCCTGATTTTTCATTTTTATTCTCCGTTGCATGGAACCTGACAGGGCACCATGTCCGGGAAGATTGGTGCCCTGGCACCACTAGAAGGAAATTAGTTTCACTTGTGAATCATTTTATCTGGATAGTGTGCAGAGGTTCACGGTTTGAGGTTCAATTGATTCCTTTGTCGATATGATTGGAACTGATAGATCGCCAGACCAATCAGCAGACCCCAGCAGGCTGCCGCGATGCCGAGCAGGCTGATCCCGGACGCGGTAATGATAAAGGTGAGCAGCGCAGCTTCTCGCGTTTCATCCTGGTGCAAGGCAGAGTGCAGGCTGCTGCCGATGGTACCTAACAGGGCCAAACCAGCGACGCAGGTGACAAGGGCTGCCGGAAAGGCGCTAAACAGGGTCGCGACGGTCGCACCGAAGCAGCCGGTCAGGAGATAAAAGCAACCCGCCCATACCGCAGCTGGCCAGCGGCGCTTGGTATCCGGGTCGACCTCTTTGCCCATGCAGATGGCGGCAGTGATGGCGGCCAGATTGAAGGCATAGCCGCCAAAAGGGGCGAGCAGCAGGCCAGTCAGGCCAGTCCAGCTGATCAGCGAGGAGGTGGAAGGCTGATAGCCGTGGGCCCGCAAGATGGCAATTCCCGGCATGTTTTGCGATGTCATGGTGACAATGAACAGCGGCAGCGCGATACCAAACAGAGCATCAAGGGAGAAGGCTGGCCATGTCCAGACCGGGCTGGCGAGTTGCCAGTGAAGGGTGCCCATTTGCAAATCCCCCCGCACGCTGCAGATCAGCATCCCCACTCCCAGTACTAGCACCATGGTATAGCGGGGCCAGAGATGACGACCCAGCAGGAAGGCCAGCAGCAGGGTGCCAAGCAGCAAGGGATCTTGCGGGGCGACCTTGAATAGATCCAATCCGAATCTGAGCAGCACGCCAGCGAGCATGGCGGCGGCCAGTGGAGCCGGAATATGTTTCATCAAACGGTCGAACCAGCCGCTGATGCCACACAGAGTGATCAGCAGGGACGAGATCACAAAGGCGCCGATGGCTTCCGCCAGAGTGAAGTTGCCCAGCGTGGTGATCAGCAGTGCCGCGCCCGGTGTGGACCAGGCGGTTAGTATGGGTATGCGGTAATAGAGAGAGAGGCCGATGCAGCTCACCCCCATGCCGATCCCCAGCGTCCAGAGCCAGGAGGCAACTTGGGCAGTATCAGCATCCGCTGCCGTGGCGGCCTGGATGATCAGGATGACGGAGCTGGTGTAGCCGACCATCACGGCGATAAAGCCGGCGACCAGATGGGGGAGGGCGAAGGGCATGAGACTTCCTTTTGGCGTTGTGACGCGCTGTGCGTTATTACGTACAATACAGCTTTGACTATATCTATGTGCGCTATAGCGCACAAGTCGCATCATGCAAGAGTAATAAAGAGGCAGTTATGCAAGAGATGAGTCAGCATCTGGCTGCTCGACTGAAGGGGTTGCGCAGCGAGCGCGGCTGGAGCTTGGATGCCGCCGCGCGCGAAACGGGTGTCAGCAAGGCGATGCTGGGGCAGATTGAGCGGGGAGAGTCCAGCCCAACGGTGGCGACGCTGTGGAAGATAGCCACCGGTTTTCGAGTCTCATTTTCCAGTTTCATTGAGCCCACACCAGCCGTGCAGGAGGAGGTGCTCTATCGCACCGCCGATGCCATTCGCCAGCAGCCTGCGGGAGAGGGCATGCAAGTTGCGCCGCTCTTTCCTTATGAAAACCGGTTTGGTTTCGAGTTGCTTGAGCTGACCCTGTTGCCGGGTTACCAGCGTGAATCCGAGCCCCATGAGCCGGGAGTGACTGAGCATGTCATCGTCATCAGCGGCATGATGGAGGTGCTGGTGGAAGGGGAGTGGCGCTCACTGGTGCAAGGGGAGGCGGTGCGTTTTGCTGCCGATCGTCCCCACGGTTATCGGAATCTCGGCATAGCCCCGGCGATCTTCCACAACCTGATCCACTATCCGCTGGCAACACCCTGAACATGTTCCGCAGTCATCAACCCGGTCGACCATCTGCTCTGGGGCGGATTAGTATCGGGGTATAGACCCAGACAAACAGACCATAGGCAGCGATCCAGGCAAGCGCGCTGAGGTTCCAGCCATGCAGTGTATAAGCAGGCCAGAACAGCGGAATCGCTACCCGCATTGTGGCGGCGGCGATAACCAGGGCGAATGCGCCAGTGATCCTGCGTCCTACCTGCAAGGCCCGACCGCTATGGCCGAGGGAGACTCGCGCAATCATGCCCAGGATCATGGTGCCCATACAGCCTGCGCTGAGCAGGTGACTGGCCATCGACAACGTGATGGGCAGACCCGCGCTATGTGCCGCAAGGGAGAGCAGGCCAAGAGGGATAAACAGATAGGCGATATGGAGTGACCACAGCAGGGGATGCGCAAGGGTCGATGGCAGATGCCAACGTAGTTGCCGCCACAGATGCAAACTCGCCGCCACTATATAGAGAGGCACTATATATATGCTGGTGACCCATTGGGTGGGGAGCAGCAACCAGCAGAGCAAGATAAGCCACTGTGTCGCGAGCGCAGTCCGTTCTAGCCAGAGTCGAGGTGCAGCTTTCTCCTGACCGGTTGTTCGGGCGGTGAAGAACGGAATCACCCTTCCACCCATCACGGCGATCAGGGTGGTAAACAACAGCACAGTGGTGATCAATAGGTGCTCAACGGTGGTCCAATCGGCCTGCCATAACCAGCTGGCACCATTGAGCAAGGTCAGTATCAGCAACAGGGGCACGAAGAAGAGGTTGCGCCATTGCCGGGTTATCAAGATAGGCTTGGCAAGGAACCAAGCGCAAAGCTGCAACCAGAGCAGGTCTGCCAACATCAGAAGCATATTATCTTCACCCAGCCAGGGTAACAAGGTCCTTGGCAACATCCACACCCCCACCACCATTACCAATGGCCAGCTCCGAACACCGGGATGGGCCGTCCAGTTCTGCACCGCGGTGAGCAGAAAACCCGCGACGATGGCAGTCCCGAAACCAAACAGCATCTCATGACCATGCCACCAGATTGGGTTGGCAATCCCTGGCAAGGTTAGCCAACCGTTGAGCTGCCCCAGCCAGAGCAACATGGCGACGGCAGCAAACAGAGCCCCGAACAAGAAGAAGGGTCGGAACCCCAAGCGGAACAGCGGGACGATTTGCTCTTCCTTATGGCTATCGAGGATTTGATGCATGAGGGCATTCCAATTGAACATTTGAGATGGCAATTATAAATTGGCTTTTCAAATGTTCAATTTAAATCCGGCAATAGTCAGGATTGATGTCATTTTGAGCATGAAAAGAGGCGGTTGCTTGATATCTGAGCGAACGAACTTTTTTGCTGAAAAAGCCCTTGTCATCCCGGCGCGGCTCCCTATAATGCGCCCCTACCAGCACGGCGGAACACGCCTACCTGATGAGCCAGCTTCCTAGTGAAGTGGGCGCCGAAAGAAAAGCGAAAACAATCGCTTGACTTTCGAAATGAGAGGCGTATTATGCGCATCCTCAACG
>NZ_JAAKPX010000031.1:0-46492 GCF_049172135.1 Aeromonas sp. 603079
GAGCTCGACCGCCTTGGCTTCATCCACCGACAGGTTGCCATCGCCAATCGCCGCCAGGTCGATGCTCGGCAGGTCAGTATCCACTTCATAACCTTCGCTGTCGGTCGCGGTGGCGCTGTTGCCCGCCACGTCGGTGCTGGTCACGCTGGCATCGATGGTGCGGTCGCCATCGGCCGCCAGGTCGCTGCCCGCCACCAAGATGGTGAAGCGGCCATCGGCATCCACCGGACCGGTAAACGGTTTGCCGTTGACGGTCAGGGTGACGGTGTCCCCTGCCTTGAACTCGCCGCTCACGGTGCCGCTGACCGGGATCTGCTGACCCGCTTCGGCGGCGTTGATGACGTCGTCGGCGGTGATGTCGGCATCCAGGGTGATGGCCAGGTCAGGGGCCTTGCTATCAACACTGCCATCGTCGGTAGCGGTACCTGTGTTGCCAGCCGGATCGGTGATGCTGGCCGTCACCTCATAGCTGCCTTCGGCCAGCGGAGTAGTGACATCTACGCTGTAGCTGCCACCAGGTTGTACCGTGGCGGTCAATTTTTGCTGGTTACCATTGGCATCGGTCACGACCAGAGTGACCGTGCTGCCAGCAGGTGCATCCGTAGTACCCGTGATGGTCGGGGTGGTGTCATTGGTATTGTCAGGTGCATCAACAGTAATCACTGGAGCGGTTACATCCACACTGCCATCATCAGTTGCACTGCCGGTATTCCCCGCAGGATCGGTCACTGTGGCGGTGACGGTATAAGAACCCTCGGCCAGTGGGGTAACCACATCCACGGTGAAGGTGCCATTAGGTGTGACAATAGCGGTCAGGGTCTGCTGATTGCCGTTGACATCGGTCACCACCAGGGTCACCGTGCTGCCTGCAGGCGCATCCGTGGTTCCGGTCAGGGTCGGAGTGGTGTCATTGGTATTGTCTGGCGCTACCACGGAGATGGTTGGAGGCGTAAGGTCAAATACCTCATCTTCTCCAGCCGCATCCAGCGGTGGCTCGCCATTGGCGTTGTAGATAGTATCGAAGGTGGCTTCAGCAATGGTTGCGGAACCGGTACGGTCGATGGTGACAAAACCGCCGTTGCCACTGGCTCCGGCGACACCACCAACACCACCACCACCGGCAGCAGGTGCACCGCCTGCGGCGGAGGCTTCAAAGGCCTGGGTCGGGTCAGCGCCACCCAAAATGGCTTCTTGCAGGGCACTGATATCATCGGGTGTGCCTGCGGCACTGTTTTGCGCCAGCTGGGGAGCATCTTCCTCTTCGGCAGGCTCACTCTGCTCGCTGGCAGGTTGCACATTGAAAGACTGTCCGCCGCCCATGAAACTGGCGCCATCCGGCGACATGATCACCGCCCCTTTCGGCAGCACATCCCCTTCCACCAGCAACTTGCGGCTACCATCTGCAGCCACCTGATAAACTTGACCTTTGAGCTGGGTGACGGTTACGCCCTGTTCCAGAGTAACGGAATTGGTAATCATGTTCTCTCCTGAATCCTGATTTGCATGCAAAAAGCCACAGCCTACTCTGCACAGAGAGAGAGCAAATAACCAGTTCGAAAATTCGAAAGAATAGACTGATTTGAGGCTGGACCGTTCAGCCAGACAGAAGGGTGATGAGGGGATTACCGAAAAATAAAAACTAAAATTATCAATATATTACATTATAATGGCAGGAGCATGACAAGGCATGCTCCTGTCCGGTTTAACCCTATGCACCGGCCCAGAGGATGATGGCCAGCAGTTGTGGCGAGATGATCCGCAAGAACATCACCAGCGGGTAGACAGTGGCGTATGAGAGCGCACTGGCACCACTGGTCGGGTGCATGGCGTTGGCAAAGGCCAATGCGGGAGGATCCGTCATGGAGCCAGCCAGCAAGCCACAGAGGGTGAGATAGTTCATCTTGCCATAGAGACGCGCCAGCACCCCGACCACCAGCAAGGGGATCAGGGTAATCGCTGCCCCATATAGCATCCAGGAGGGGCCATCACCGTTGATCAGGGTATCAACAAAGCCGGCCCCTGACTTGAAGCCAACCACCGCCAGAAACAGCACGATCCCGATCTCCCGCAGCGCGAGGTTGGCGCTGGGGGGCATGAACCAGTAGAGCTTGCCGATGCTGCCGATCCGCGACAGGATCAGCGCCACCACCAGCGGCCCCCCCGCCAGACCCAATTTGAGAGCGGCCGGGAATCCGGGCAGGTAGAAGGGGATGGAGCCGAGCAATACGCCGAGGCCAATCCCGATAAATACCGGCAACATCTGCACCTGTTGCAGTTTTTGTTGCACGTTGCCGACCACATTGGTCACGGCCTCGATGGCATCGAGACGACCTACCAGGTTGAGGATGTCACCAAACTGCAGACTGGTCTGGCTGGTCGGTACCAGCTCGATACCGGCCCGGTTGAGGCGCGAGATCACCACGTCATAGCGCTGTTTGATGTCAAGATCGCGGATCTTCTTGCCCAGCACCTGCTCGTTGGTCACCACGACCCGCTCCACCCTCAGGTCGGTACCGCGAGTCGATAGGGAGGTGTCGACCTCTTCACCCAGCACCAGCAACACCTTGTGCAGTGCATGGCGCTCACCAACCAGGTGCAGCAGGTCGCCCAGCTCGATACGGGAATCAGGGCGCGGCACCATCAGCTCGTCGCCACGCTTGAGGCGTGAGCAGATGACATCAGACTCGTCGAGACTCGGGATCTCGCTCAGCATCAAGCCATGCATGTTGGGGTTGCGTACCGCGATGTTGATGGTCTGCAAGCTCTCCTTGGTTTTACCTGTCTGCAACTCGAACTGGGCGGCTTCATCGTCGATCTTGATGCGAAAGAAGACCCTGACCAGCCACATGGTGAGCAAAATGCCGCAGATGCCGAATGGATAGGCCACTGCGTATCCCATCCCCATCAGCCCGGTTGAACCATGGGGAGCTCCCAGCTCCGCCAGGATCTGCTGACCCGCACCAAGAGATGGGGTATTGGTCACGGCACCGGAGAAGACCCCGAGGATCACCGGTAGCGGCACATCAAACAGTTGATGAAGTGCCGCCGCAACGATGCACCCCAGGATAACCAGCAAAGCAGCAAAGGCATTGAGCTTGAGTCCGGAGCTGCGCAATGACGAGAAAAAACCGGGGCCGACCTGAATGCCGATGGTATAAACAAACAGGATCAGGCCAAACTCTTGAATAAAATGGAGTGTTTGCTCATCGAGCGCCAGCTCTGACACCCCGGCAAAGTGACCCACTATGATGCCGCCGAACAGCACCCCACCGATCCCTAACCCAACGCCATAGACTCGCCAGTTTCCAAGCCAGAGTCCCAGCACTGCCACCAGCGACAACATGCTGATGGAAAGCGCGATTTCACTCATTTCGTGCATCCTTTGCGAATTGAACTGGCCCTAGCTTGTCAGCAAACGCTGATGCCAACTGTGTGATACCGCACGAATTTATCCTTTTACGCGCTAAAAATACCAATTAAGGGCTAGTTGCAAGACGTTAGGCGACGTAGCCGTAAATGGCCATAAAGTGACAAACGCTGCCACCCAGCACAAAGAGATGCCAGATGGCGTGGTTATAGGGGATCTGCTTGGCCACATAGAAGATGACCCCGAGGCTGTAGATAAGGCCGCCAAGCCCGAGCAGCAGCAGCCCCTCACCGGCCAGATGGATATAGAGCTGGTAGATGACCACCAGCGACAACCAGCCCAACATCAGGTAGGTAAAGAGCGACAACTTCTTGAAGCGGTTGATAAATACCAACTTGAACACCACGCCAGCCAGCGCCAGGGCCCAGATCACCACCATCAACCCCTTTGCCAGCGGCGTGTCGAGTGCAACCAGCAGGAAGGGAGTATAAGTACCGGCAATCAGCAGATAGATGGCACAGTGATCAAACACCTTGCACCAGCGTCTGGCCCGCCCTTCCGCCATGCAGTGGTAGAGGGTCGAGGCAAGATAGAGTAGCACCAGACTGCCGCCATAAAGGCTGTAGCTCACCAGCGCCTGCGTACCCTGCCCCCATCCCTTGATGAGCAACAGCACCAGCCCGACAATCCCCAGCAACAATCCCGCACCGTGACTCAGCCGGTTTGCCAGCTCCTCCCGGGGGGAGTAATCCATCACACCACTCATAACATCGACTCCACAATAACTGTGGCTCACTCTACCCAGCGCCATTTCGGAGTACAAGTGTTCGCTTAAAAAATGGAGTGGCTGTCACCCGCCCCCCTTTGGTGTATGCTCTGCCGCCGATGCCCGACAGAAGCGGCATAGACACCAACACCGGTGACCTGGTCTGGAGAACCTGATGACGTTGACTGAGCTGTTTACACAAGCGGATCCCGCCTTTGGCGAGGCGATGAACACCTTGCTGGAGAGCTTCCACCACTCCGACGACAGTCAGGCTATCTACCAGCGCGACCAGTTCACCCACCAGCTCGCTCAATCCCGAATGCCTGCGGTCGGTCTCTCCATCGATGAGTATCTGGCGCGGCTGGCCACCCTGGTACCCGGCGCATCCCATCTCACCTCGCCACGCTACATGGGTCATATGACAGCACCATTGCCGGCCTTCACTGCCGAGCTGTCGCGCCTGCTGGTGATGCTCAACCAGAATCCGATGAAGATGGAGTCCTCCCGACTGCTCAGCTTTCTGGAGCGGGAGGTGCTGGCCAAGCTGCACCGCCTCATCTATGGCAGGGACGATGCTTTCTACGGCGAGCAGATGCATGCCAAGGATGCCGCCCTCGGCGTCATGACCAGCGGCGGCACCATCGCCAACGTCACGGCGCTGTGGCTAGCCCGCAACCGTGCCTGCGGCGACAACCTGTTCGCCCTCTATGAGCAGGGCTATCGCGGCGCCGTCATTCTGGGCTCCCGGCTGATGCACTACTCCTTCGACAAGGGGATGGATCTGTTGGGACTCGGCGCCCGCAGCGTCTGGCGCCTCGAGACCGACGAACAGAACCGGCTCAGTCTGGCCGCGCTGGAGCAGGCGCTGATCCAGAGCAAAGAGCAAAAATTGAAAGTACTGGCGCTGGTCGGCGTGGCGGGCAGCACAGACTTTGGCTCCATCGATCCCCTGCCGGAGCTGGCGGCCATCGCCGAACGCGAGCAGATCCACTTCCACGTGGATGCTGCCTGGGGTGGCCCGACCCTCTTCTCCCCCCGCTATCAAACCCTGCTGGCCGGGATCGAGCGAGCCGATACCGTCACCCTGGATGGCCACAAACAACTGCTGGTGCCGCTCGGTACCGGCATGCTGCTTTGCCGCCAGCCAGACCTGATGATGGCGGTCAAGCGGGAGGCCCCTTACGCCATCCGTGCCACCTCGTTCGATCAGGGTCGCTTTACCCTGGAGGGCACCCGCCCGGCCAACGCCCTCTATCTGGATGCCGCCTTCCAGCTGTTCGGCCAGCAGGGCTATGCCGACCTGCTCGAGGCCAACTACGACCGAGCCAGACTGATGGCCGAGCTTATTACCAGCAATCCGGCCTTCGAGTTGATGTCTGCTCCGGTGATGAACCTGCTCTCCTACCGCTGCATCCCGCCCCATCTACAGGGCAAGCTGCTGGACGAGACGGCCAACGAACAGATCAATGCCTTCAACGTGGCGCTGCAAAAAGCCCAGCGCGCCGAAGGGCACAGCTTTGTCTCCCGTACCCAGCGGGCGGTGGTACGCTACGGTGCCCAACCGCTCACCCTGCTGCGCGCCGTGCTGCTCAACCCGCTTATCGAAGAGCGCCATATCCGCGACCTGCTGGCCGATCAGCAGCGACTGGGGATCTCGATTGCACGCCAACTGTTTGGCGACAGCGCGGAACCGGCGTAAAAATGAGCGGTCTTATTCATTTGCCGTTGTCTGCTGTACAGGTAGACTGGGCGAAATTTGCAGGCCATCTTTGAGGACTAGGCGCCAACAATGAAGCAATTTATTGAATTTATTCCACTTATCGTTTTCTTTGCGGTCTACAAGTTCTACGACATCTACATGGCTACCGGCGCACTGGTGGTGGTCACCGGTCTGCAGCTCGCCTATAGCAGGATCCGCTATCGCAAAGTCGAGAAGATGCAGCTATTCACCTTCCTGCTGGTTGGCTTCTTCGGCGGCCTCACTGTCTTCTTCCACGATGACACCTTTATCAAGTGGAAAGTGACCGTCATCAACGTGCTGTTCGCACTGGGCCTGCTCATCAGCCGCTACGGCTTTGGCAAGAATCTGATCAAACAGATGCTGGCCAAGGAGCTGCAAGCCCCCGATGCAGTCTGGGACAAGGTCAATCTCGGCTGGGTCGGCTTCTTTACCGTCTGTGGCCTGCTCAACCTCTACGTGGCGTTCAACCTGCCGCAAGAGATGTGGGTCAACTTCAAGGTATTCGGCCTGCTGGGGATGACGCTGGTCTTTACCCTGCTGAGCGGCGTCTATCTCTATCGCCATATCCCTGCCGAGCAGTTGTCCCAGCAAAAAGACGAACCCAAAAAGTAACCCTCATCAGAAAAGGATTGTCTCATGTGGTATCTCATCTACTCCGAAGATGTCCCCGATAGCCTGCCACTGCGCAAGCAAGTTCGCCCTGCCCATCTGGCTCGCCTGCAAGCCCTGCAGGATGAGGGGCGGCTGCTGACAGCCGGCCCCAACCCGGCCATCGATGCCGAGGATCCGGCCGATGCCGGCTTTACCGGCAGCACCGTCATCGCCGAGTTTGCCTCGCAGGCGGACGCCCAGGCCTGGGCCGATGCCGATCCCTATGTGGCAGCTGGCGTCTATGCCAAAGTGACCATCAAGCCGTTCAAGAAGGTCTTCTGACCCGAAGCGAATAGCAAAATAAAAAAGGCCGGACTGGAAGTTCACTCCAGTCCGGCCTTTTTGCATCCCGGTATCAGCCTCACGCCCTGGCGACAAACCAGGGGTTAAGGATGTCCGGCTTGTTGTAGGCAAGGGGTGAACCGTCGAGTTGGGTGACGCTGCCACCCGCCCCCTCCAGCACCGCCTGCGCAGCGCCGGTATCCCACTCGCAGGTGGGTGCTAGGCGCGGATAGAGCTCGGCGCCCCCCTCGGCGATGATGCAGAACTTGAGCGAACTGCCCATGGAAACCAGCTCGATCTCGCCAAAGGGAGCCAAGAAATCGAGGGTCTCCTGCGACAGGTGGTTGCGACTGCCCACCACCCGCCACGCAGTTCCTTCAAGATGAGGCCGAGTCTGGATGGACTCGTGCTTGCCATCGGCGATGCGCCAGGCCCCCGCGCCCTTGCCGCCATACCAGAGCTTGTCCAGCACCGGCGCATAGACCAATCCCCAGCGCGGCGCCCCCTCTTCAATCAGCGCGATATTGACGGTGAACTCGCCATTGCGGGAGACAAACTCCTTGGTGCCGTCGAGGGGATCCACCAGCCAGTAACGGGACCAGCCGTGGCGCGCTGCCATCACCTCGGGCCCTGACTCCTCCGACAATACGGGAATATCCGGAGTCAGCCGCGCCAACCCCTGAACGATCACCTCATGAGCACCCTTGTCGGCCGCGGTCAGCGGACTCTCGTCGCTCTTGTACTCCACCGCGAAGGGCTGGCTGTAGATAGCCATGATGGCCGCTCCCGCCGCGCGAGCGACAGGTTCAAGTTCGGTGATATCGGGGTGGTACAGGGGGTGATCCATAACAATCTCGTCCAATTCACAGGGTCAACCAGTGTAACCCTTTTGACATCAACTGCTTATAGCCGATTGTGCTGGGTTATTACAGCTCTATAGCCGCCAACCCATTGCCCTTGCTTGAACAGGGCCAGAAATAATAAAGGACGCCGTGGCGTCCCTTGTTATTTTTGGCAGACTTCATCAGGCCGCCTGTCTGGTGGGTCAGATCCCCTGACGGGCTTCCTGCATCAGCAGGCGCATATCGCTCACAGCCTTGGCCAGACCATCAAAGGCGGCGCGGCCGATGATGGCGTGGCCGATGTTGAGCTCATAGAGCTCGGGGATGGCGGCGATGGCCTTGACGTTGTGATAGTGCAGACCGTGGCCGGCATTGACCTTCAAGCCCTTGCCTGCGGCATAGGAGGCGCCGGCGGCGATACGCTTGAACTCGGCGTTGCGCTCGGCATCTGTGGTGGCATCGGCGTAACGGCCGGTATGGATCTCGATAAAGGGGGCACCACTCTCGGCAGCCGCATCGATCTGGATGGGATCGGCGTCGATAAAGAGGGATACCTGGGCACCCACAGCAGAGAGGCGGGCAACGGCGTCAGTCACCTTGTCCAGCTGACCGGCCACGTCCAGACCGCCCTCGGTGGTCACCTCGGTGCGCTTCTCCGGCACCAGACAGACGAAGTGGGGCTTGATGCGGCAGGCGATGCCGATCATCTCTTCGGTCACCGCCATTTCCAGATTCATTCTGGTCTGGATAGTCTGACGCAGGATCTCCACATCGCGGTCGGTGATGTGGCGGCGATCTTCTCGCAGATGCACGGTAATGCCATCGGCCCCGGCCTGTTCGGCCACAAAGGCGGCCTGTACCGGATCCGGGTACTGGGTGCCACGGGCGTTGCGCAGAGTCGCGATATGGTCGATGTTCACACCCAGATAGATTTCACTCATTGAGAACTCCTTGAAAGGCTTCATCTGTTGACTGCGCGGTCAGCGAATCACACCGCGCCAATATCCGTATGTCTGTAATCTGTGTCAGCCTTGGATGCTGGCTTTGCGTTTTAAAAACAGCTCCCGGCTCTTTAACTGGCGTTTGCCCAGATAGGGTTGCAGTGCCAATCGGCTGAAACGTTTGGCCGCCTGCAGCAAGGGAGGGGTATCGAAACGTCCCTCGGCAAAGGCAAGCAGGTGGGCACCGAGAAACAGGGTACGGGGATCCGGCGCCCGCTCGCAAGCAACAAAGCCCAATTCACGCTCGAAGCCATAGAGCAAGGTCGGCTCGATGGGCGACTCGTCGTCCGCCGTGTATTCGAAATCGACCGCATAGCCGAGCGCCTGCAACAGCAGGAACTCAAAGCGACGCAGCGGCAGCTCCGGCGTCTCGCCATCGGCCAGCGCCATGATGGCACGGGCATAGGCGTCGAATACTTCGGGGAACGGGGTGTGCGCTTCCAGCAGGTAGTAAACCAGCTCGTTGAGATAGAGGCCGTAGAAGAGGCGATCGCCGCCGAGACGCAGGGAGTGATCCGGGCATTCGACCTGGGTGAGGTTCTTGAGATCCCCCTTGCCGCGCCAGGCGATGGTGAGCAGGGTAAAGGGTTGCAGCAGCCCCTTGAGAGGGGAGCGTGGCCCGCGAGAACCGCGAGCCACCAGAGTAAATCGGCCACTATCCTGGGTGAAGACCTCGACCAGCTGGCTGGTCTCCCGATAGGGCCGACTGTGGATGACGAAAGCCGGGGTCAGCAATCAGTCGTCGCCATACCCGAGGCTGCGCAGGGCGCGCTCATCATCAGCCCAGCCCGACTTGACCTTGACCCACAGCTCGAGGTGCACCTTGTTCTGGAACAGCCGCTCCATATCGAGGCGTGCTTCGGTGCCGATGGTCTTGATCTTCTCGCCCTTGTTGCCGATGACCATCTTCTTCTGGCCATCGCGCTCGACCAGGATCAGGCCGTGGATGTGGTAGAGGCCGTTCTCTTCCACCTTGAAGCGCTCGATCTCCACCGTCACCGAGTAGGGCAGCTCCTCACCGGTGAAGCGCATCAGCTTCTCGCGGATGATTTCGGAAGCCATAAAACGGGAGGAGCGGTCGGTCACGTAATCTTCCGGGAAGAAATGGACGTTTTCCGGCAGCAGATCCTTGGCCCACTCGCGGATCTTCTCCACGTTGGTGCCCTTTTCGGCACTGATGGGCAGAATATGGGCGAAGTTCATCTGTTGGCCCAGCCACTCGAGGTGGGGCAGCAGATCTTCTTTCTCTTTGACGTTGTCGATCTTGTTGACCGCCAGCACCACCGGGCACTTGAGATTGCGCAGCTTGCCCAGCACCATCTCGTCGTCTTTGGTCCAGTGGGTACCGTCGACCATGAACACCACCATGGCCACATCCCCCAGCGAACTGGTGGCGGCACGGTTCATCAGACGGTTGATGGCCCGTTTCTCTTCAATGTGCAGACCCGGGGTATCCACATAGATGGTCTGGTAGTTATCCTCGGTGTCGATCCCCAAAATCCGGTGACGGGTGGTCTGGGGCTTCTTCGAGGTGATGCTGACCTTCTGGCCAAGCAGCTTGTTAAGCAGGGTGGACTTGCCCACATTCGGGCGGCCCACGATGGCGACAAAGCCGCAGTAGGTGGTATCTGTCATGACAGTTTTTCCAATGCTTGCTGCGCCGCGGCCTGTTCGGCCTTGCGACGGCTGGTGCCGACCCCGACGAGGGGACCATCCAGACCTTCCACGTCACACTGGACGGTGAACTCCTGGTTGTGGGCCTCGCCCTTGACGTTGGTCACGGTGTAGGTCGGCAGGGATTTGCGGCTTCCCTGCAAAATTTCTTGCAGACGGGTCTTGGGATCTTTCTGCTCGATGCCCGGCTTGATCTCTTCCAGGCGGCTGGCATACCAGCTCAGCAACAGTGTCCGCACCGTCTCAAGATTGGTATCCAGATAGACGGCACCGATCACCGCCTCGACCGTGTCGGCCAGAATGGATTCGCGGCGAAAACCGCCGCTCTTGAGTTCGCCGGGACCGAGGATCAGGTGATCCCCGAGGTCAAACTCCCGGCCCAGTTCGGCCAGGGTCTTCTCGCGCACCAGGGTGGCGCGCATCCGGCTGAGATCCCCTTCCGCCGCTTGCGGGAAGCGGTGGAACAGATCGTCGGCAATCACCAGACTCAAAATCGAGTCACCCAGAAATTCCAGTCGTTCATTGTGACGAGAGCCGGCGCTGCGGTGAGTCAGCGCGCGGGTCAACAGTTCCAGATCCGCAAAAACATGCCCGAGACGGGACTGCAGTCTGTTCATCTTGATATTCATTTACTTGATTCCGCCAATGCGGTTGAAGCGCACACCTGTCGGTACCCAACTTGGCAGCAGGGAGCCTTCTTCGCGCTCGAATTCAAAACTTATCCAGATAGCGACCGCCTTGCCGACCAGATTCTGCTCGGGCACAAAGCCCCAGAAGCGGCTGTCGGTGCTGTTGTCGCGGTTGTCGCCCATCACGAAATACTGGCCTTCCGGTACCACCCACTCGTCGGGGTAGGTGCCGGGCTGGCGATAGTAACGGCCAACCATGTCGGGCATCAGCGGATTGCGCAGGGTCTCGTGGGAGACATCACCCAACTGCTCGGTATAGCGGTCAAGGGGGATCCCCATCTGGGTAAATTCGCCTCTTTGTTCAAACTTGACGTCGAGCTTCTTGAAGCCCGGGCACGTTTTCCCTTCCTGCTCTTCGCACTTGGGCCGGATCATCAGCTCCTTGTTGCGATAGATGACCCGATCACCCGGCATGCCGACCACCCGCTTGATGTAGTCAACGCGCGGTTCAAGGGGATACTTGAACACCACCACGTCGCCACGTTTGGGCTCGCCAGTCTCGAGGAACTTGGTGTTGGTCACCGGGTCCCGCAGGCCATAGGCAAATTTTTCCACCAGGATGAAGTCGCCCACCAGCAGGGTTGGCATCATGGAACCTGACGGGATCTGGAACGGTTCAAAAATGAACGAACGCAGGAGCAGCACAAAGGTGATGACCGGGAAGACCCCGGCGGTCTGCTCAATCCAGACCGGCACGGGGGCCACCTTGGCCAGGGTCTTCTCATCCAGGTGGGCACCGCCATGGGCACGAGCCACGGCAATCTTGGCGGCGCGCTGCTTGGACCAAATCATCTTGTCCAGACACCAGATAACACCGGTGATCGCGCAGACCACCACCAGGATCAGGGAAAACGTGCTTGCCATCTATTAATCCTTTCCGACGTGGAGAATCGCGAGGAAGGCTTCCTGCGGCACGTCGACACGGCCGAGGGACTTCATCCGCTTCTTACCTTCTTTCTGCTTGTTCAGCAGTTTCTTCTTACGACTCACGTCACCACCGTAGCACTTGGCGGTTACGTCTTTACGCAGAGCCTTGACGGTGCTGCGAGCGATGATCTGGTTGCCGATGGCCGCCTGAATCGCGATATCGAACATCTGGCGCGGGATCAGCTCGCGCATCTTCTCCACCACCTGACGACCGCGATACTGGGCGTTGTCCTTGTGGGTGATGATGGCCAGGGCATCGACGCGCTCACCGTTGATCATGATGTCCAGACGGACCATGTCGGAGGTTTCGAAACGCTTGAAGCCGTAGTCCAGCGAGGCGTAACCGCGACTGGTGGACTTCAGACGGTCGAAGAAGTCGAGCACCACTTCCGCCATCGGGATTTCATAGGTCAGCGCCACCTGCTTGCCGTGATAGACCATGTTGGTCTGCACGCCGCGCTTCTCGATACAGAGGGTGATGACGTTGCCCATGTACTCCTGCGGCAGCAGGATATGACACTCGGCGATCGGCTCGCGCATCTCCTTGATACTGGTGATGGCAGGCATCTGGGCCGGGCTGTCGATATGGATGGTGGAGCCGTCGGTCAGCTCGATCTCGTACACTACGGTCGGCGCCGTGGTGATCAGATCCAGATCGTATTCACGCTCCAGACGCTCCTGAATGATCTCCATGTGCAGCATGCCGAGGAAGCCGCAACGGAAGCCGAAGCCCAGCGCAGTGGAGCTCTCCGGTTCGAAGAACAGGGAGGCATCGTTCAGGGAGAGCTTGTCGAGGGCGTCACGGAACGACTCGTAGTCATCGCTGGAGATGGGGAACAGACCCGCATAAACCTGCGGCTTCACCTTCTTGAAGCCAGCCAGCGCCTTGTCGGCACCGTTCTTGGCCTGAGTCAGGGTATCGCCCACCGGCGCGCCGTGGATGTCCTTGATACCGCAGACAACCCAACCTACCTCGCCGCAACCCAGACCCTGGGTATCCACCTGCTTGGGTGTGAAGATACCGATACGATCGACACCCCACACCTGACCGGTGCTCATCACCTTGATCTTGTCGTTCTTCTTCAGGGAACCGTTCTTGATCCGCACCAAAGAGACAACGCCCAGATAGGAGTCGAACCAGGAGTCGATGATCAGCGCCTGCAGTGGGGCATCCGGGTCACCTTCCGGTGCCGGGATCTTGGCGACGATCTCTTCCAGCACCAGATCAACACCCAGACCAGTCTTGGCGGAGCAGCGCACCGCATCGACCGCGTCGATACCGACGATGTCTTCGATCTCCTCGGCAACTCGCTCGGGTTCCGCGGCCGGCAGGTCAATCTTGTTCAGCACCGGCACCACTTCCAGATCCATTTCCATGGCGGTATAGCAGTTGGCCAGAGTCTGTGCCTCAACCCCCTGGCCGGCATCCACCACCAGCAGCGCCCCTTCACAGGCCGCCAAAGAGCGGGAGACCTCGTAGGAGAAATCCACGTGGCCCGGGGTGTCGATAAAGTTCAGCTGGTAGGTGTTACCGTCTTGTGCCTGGTAGTTCAGGGTCACACTCTGTGCTTTGATGGTAATGCCGCGCTCGCGCTCCAGATCCATGGAGTCAAGCACCTGAGCCTGCATCTCGCGGTCGGACAAGCCACCGCAAGTCTGGATCAGACGGTCCGACAGGGTCGATTTACCGTGGTCGATGTGCGCAATAATCGAAAAGTTACGAATGTGTTTCATCGAGCAAGAGTCACTCAAAATTAGTTAAGGTCAGTTATGGAGGCGCGATTTTACTGGATAACCCGGCTGACGGCCATTCTTTAGTCGCCAGCGCCAGTGAAATAGCGCCTGTTCGGTCAGGGGAGGATGCGGACAGGGACGACAACGCCGAGCATCTGCGGGCCGTAACGCCCCTGATCCAGGCGGTTGGAAAAGTAACGAACCAGTAAAAAGCCGCCAGCGCCACCCAGCAGAGAGGCCAGAATGGTGACCCCCTCCCCCCCCGAGAGCAGCGGTGCCAGCCAGAGTTGCCCCAGCAGAGCACTCGCCAGCAGGCAGAACAGCGGCAGCACATAGACCAGCGCAGCCCCGCGCAGCAGACTCTCCTGCGGGATGCCGAGCCGAATCTGCTGGCCAACGCTCACCTCGGCAGTAAGGCGGATCCGCAAGCGTGAGGCTTTCAGGGGAAACGCCTTGGCCACGGTGCCGGTACCGCAGTTTGATTGCTGCTGACAACCACTGCAGGCGGAGCGACGCTCGCACTCTACCCAGGCATGGTCACCCTCAATGGCCACCACGGTCGCCAGCTCTTCACTCATCTCATTCACGGCAACACCTCGTGCTCATGCAATGGCAGGATCTGAACACGACTCACAGCCAACGGCAAGCCGCACACTACTGTGAACCCAGAACATGGACTCACTGCACCGCTTCGTTGCGAGCCAGCGGCTGCACCGACTCGGCGATGCGTTTGGCTGTCTCGGCAGGCACTTCCCCAACCACGGTGATCTCGACCCCCACCTCGTTGACGTAGCTCACCAGCGAGGTCGCCCCCTGGCGGATCAGCTGCTGGCGCACCGCCTGCTTGGGATCGACCCGAGAGACGTAGACCGAGAGATCCACCAGCCCGTCGGAGAGCATCATGTAATCCACCGGTACACTGGTGGTCACCAGCTGGTGCCGGTCTTGCGACAGCACCTTGAAGCCATCGGGCAACCAGGTGATCTGCCAGTTCAACTGCTGTTGCGGTGCAGGATAGGCATCCTCCAGCGCCAGCGCCGAGGGCTGCTTGCTGTTGGCCAGCTTTACCAGCCATGGGGACGGTTTTTGTTGCAATTGCAGATCCACCCCCAGCATCTGCTCCACCAGATTGCCCTCCCGCTCCACCATGTCGACTCGCAGCAACAGGTGACTACGTTCGTCAATCCAGAGCACAAAGCCATATTTGTCAGCTTCCTTGGGAACCAACCTGACGACTTGAGCGACCTCGCCGGCCACCCGACTACGGCCAGCAAGCACAGGATCATAACTCTCCAGCACCTGTGCCAACGGCATCTTCACCAGGGTCGACCAGATACCGGGAAAGCGGGCATCCTTCAGGGTGTAGGGATCATGGCTGTTTTCAAAGAAGGTGTACTCGTTCTGACGCTGGAGATACTCGATCGCCTTGCCATCGAGATAGCTGAGATGGGCTACCTCCTTGCCATCGATCACGGCATGGCTGATGCGGATCGGTTCAAGACGTCCCTGACGGGCCTTGACCATGGACAATTCGAAGTTCTGTTGCTGCACGGCACTCTGCATCTGCTGCAACAAGGCCTCGGCCGACTTATCGTCGGCCGAGGCCTTGGCACTGATCAGCAGGAGAGAGGCCAGTAAAATACGGCTGTACTGGCGCACGTTGATATCCCTGACGACTCGTTATTGTTGGTTCTGCCTGTCTTGCAACAGGCGTTGTTGCAACTGGTGGTCACGCAGGAAGGCGTTGATCCGCTCCCGCTGTTCCTGCATCTGCTGTTCGGTCAGACCTTGCTGACGGGCACGGGCACCATCCTGTTGCGGATAATGGACGCTCACAGGCGCCGCGCTGCCACCGATTGGAATGGTATTGAGCACCGGATTGGCCGGAACGCCATCCTGTCCCTGATAATGCTGCACTCCGAAGATAACAGCGGCGGCCACGGAGGCGGCAATGGCGTATTGCCCCAGTTGCTGACCGACACGGCGGAACAACGGAACCACATTGGCATCTGTCTTGACCGGCGCAACGGCAGGTTGCAGCACGGGAGCCGTCTCGACCGGCTTGGGTGCCAGTATGGTGGGCTCATCCTCCAGCGCAGCCATAATGCTGTCACTGAGATCCAGTTGCAGATTGACCGGCAGGTCACCCCGCATGGCATCGCCGATCAGGTGGTAACGACCCCAGGTATCTTGCAAGTCGGAGTCCATCTCCAGCTCGTTCAGTACCTCTGCGTCACTCAGGTCACCATCCATCAGGGCAGAGATTTGCTCTTTATTTGCCATAAGTTAACCCGTCTTTCCCCAGTTAATTCTCGATCAGAGGTTGCAGCTTTTTATCGATTGCTTCCCTCGCCCGGAAGATACGGGATCTGACCGTACCCACAGGGCAATCCATGATTTCGGCAATCTCTTCGTAGCTCAGCCCTTCCAGTTCGCGGAGGGTGATAGCTGTCCTCAGGTCTTCCGGCAATGCCTCTATGGCTGAAAACACGGTGCGTTTGATCTCGTCAGTCAGCGCCAGGTTTTCAGGGGTTGAGACCTCTTGCAAGGCTTCACCACCACCATAAGACTCCGCTTCGTCAGCCTCCACATCACTGCTGGGCGGCCTGCGCCCCTGGGAGGTGAGATAATTCTTCGCCGTGTTCACGGCAATTCGGTACAACCAGGTGTAAAAAGCACTTTCGCCACGGAATGTCGGCAATGCACGGTAGGCTTTTATAAAGGCCTCTTGCGCCACATCGGGCACATCACCGGGATTGTTGACATACCTGGCAACCAGGTTGACCACCTTATGCTGGTATTTTTTTACCAACAGGTTGAAAGCTGCTTTATCGCCGCGCTGGACCCGTTCAACCAGCTGTTCGTCCAGTAGATTCTGGTCGCTCATCAGAGCCGTAAAACCCCCATCAGGTTATCGTTTTTCTTTTCCGGCCCTTCCTAAGCGCACAAGTTCAGACAGGGAGAATCAGAGAAAGTTCGCTTCAATTGAAAAAAATGTGATGCAGGCTGCATCCTCGCCCTCGCTTGGGCTACCATGGTGCCAGTTCTTAATCCAGGCCAATGATACTTATGAAAGCAAGTGTTGAATACCTTTGCGATGTACTGATCATTGGCAGCGGTGCCGCTGGTTTGTCCCTCGCGTTGCGATTGGCAGACCACGCCAAAGTCCTGGTTCTGAGCAAGGGGCCCATCAGTGAAGGGGCCACTTTCTATGCGCAAGGAGGCATCGCTGCCGTTTTCGACGAAACCGACAGCATCGAATCCCACGTGAGCGACACGCTCAACGCGGGCGCCGGGTTGTGTGACCCGGCAGTGGTGGAGTTCACCGCTCGCCACGCCCGCGAGTCCATCCAGTGGCTCATTCAGCAAGGGGTCCCCTTCGATCAGGAGGAGAACGCCGACGGCGAGTCCCAATACCACCTCACCCGGGAAGGGGGCCACAGCCATCGCCGTATCTTCCACGCGGCGGATGCCACCGGCAAGGCGGTGCAACTGACCCTGATCGATCAGGTGCGCGCTCACCCCAATATCCAGCTGATGGAGCGCTTCAACGCGGTCGACCTCATCACCACCCGCAAGCTCAACCTGCCAGGCAACAAGGTGCTGGGGGCCTACGTCTGGAACCGCAACGCCGAGCAGGTCGAGGTGATCCGTGCCCGTTTCGTGGCGCTGGCCACCGGTGGCGCCTCCAAGGTCTACCAGTACACCTCCAACCCGGATGTGAGCTCTGGCGATGGCATCGCCATGGCATGGAGGGCCGGCTGCCGGGTGGCGAACCTGGAGTTCAACCAGTTCCACCCCACCAGCCTGTTTCACCCGGACGACCCCAACTTCCTGCTGACCGAAGCGCTGCGTGGCGAGGGGGCCTATCTGCGCCGCCCGGACGGCAGCCGCTTTATGCCGGAGTTTGACGAGCGGGCCGAGCTGGCGCCGCGCGACATCGTCGCCCGCGCCATCGACCACGAGATGAAGCGGCTCGGGGCGGATTGCATGTATCTGGATATCAGCCACAAACCGGCCGATTTCATCATCAAGCACTTCCCGACCATTTATGAGCGCTGCCTCGCGGTCGGCATCGACATCACCAAGGAGCCGATGCCCATAGTGCCGGCCGCCCACTACACCTGTGGCGGCGTGATGATCGACAACAACGGCCAGACCGATATCCCCGGCCTCTACGCCATCGGTGAAGTGACCTACACCGGTCTGCACGGCGCCAACCGCATGGCCTCCAACTCCCTGCTGGAATGCGTGGTCTATGCCCATCAGGCGGGGGCCGACATTCTGGCCAAGCTGCCGATGAGCGTGGAGCCGCCGCGCCTGCCGGTGTGGGACGAGAGCAAGGTGGAAGATTCCGACGAACTGGTGGTGATCCAGCACAACTGGCACGAGCTGCGGTTGATGATGTGGGACTACGTGGGGATAGTGCGTACCAACAAACGCCTGGCCCGCGCCAAGCGCCGCATCGACCTGCTCAAGCAGGAGGTGCAGGAGTACTACGCCAACTTCCGCGTCTCCAACAACCTGCTGGAGCTGCGCAACCTGCTGCAGGTGGCCGAGCTTATCGTCAACTGCGCCCTGCAGCGCAAGGAGTCCCGCGGCCTGCACTACAACCTGGATTATCCGGATATGCTGCCGGACTCCAAACCGACCGTGCTGACCCCGGAGCGGGATTAATCCCCCTTCCCGCAAAACGTTACAGCAATCAGTGACCCCGCCCCGGCGGGGTCACTTGTTTTCAACCGCTTTTCAGCCACAAAAGAGTGTCGCCAGCCACATGGCAACAGCTTATCGCGATAAATCAGCGCATGGTCATCACGGAAAGCAGGCGTCAGCGCCGGGACGGCAGAAAGTGGATGGCTCGCGCCAGCAGGCGGTAATGTTCGGGGGGAAGGGCATCGGAGAAGAGCCACTGTTGCCGTGGCGACACGGCTCCACTCTCTTGCGGATCGGGACAAAGCACCAGCCTGAGCACGCCGGGCAGAATGCGGCTTTTCTTGTCAAGCTGATAGCGACGACCTTGCCACTGCAACCACTGACCATCCCAAACAAGCTCGAACGGGGGCTCGGCGAGCGCACGCCAGCTCAACCAGAGCGCCGCCAGCCAGACGGGCAGCAACAGCGCCCACTGCCAACCGGCAATCAGGCCAGCTACCGGCCAGAGCAGCAACAGAAAGAGGGCCACCAGCAAACATTGCTGATGGCAGGAGGGGTGAACCGTCATGATCACCCGCTCCACGGTATTACCCCTGGCGGTCGTGGCGCGCCTGATTGCGCTCCAGGATCATCGGGATCATGGCGGCAAATGCGGGATCGGCAGGGACACCATGACCCATGCACCATTTGAACAGATCCGGATCGTCGCTCGCCAGCAGGCGGATAAAGGTCTGCTGATCGGCTTCGCTCAGGGAGTCGAACTCGTGTTCGAAAAAGGGCATAAAGATCACATCCAGCTCGAGCATACCGCGACGGCAGGCCCACTTCAGGCGGGATTTTTCAACTGGGCTCAACATGGCACTCTCCTTACAAAGACCGGGGGATGGTACCAGCTGGATTTTCCGGCTGACAAACATTAGTTACGTCTTTACCATGCAGCTCACATACTTTCTCTCTGGAATACCATCGTGAGCCTGCAACCACCTGTTTTTCCTGCCGAGCCGACCCGCTTCCCCCTGACCAAGCTGGCCATCACCCGTATCAGCGGCCAGGATCGCGCCAAATATCTGCAAGGTCAGGTCACCTGTGATGTCAACGCCCTGCAACCGGGGCAACAGACCCCGGGCGGCCACTGTGATCCCAAGGGCAAGCTGTGGAGCAATTTCCGCCTGCTCTGCCTCGACGACAGTCTGCTGCTGCTGACCAGCCCCTCTGTACTGGAGCGTCAGTTGCCGGAGCTGAAGAAATTTGCCGTCTTCTCCAAGGTCGAGATCGCCGCCGATGAGCGTCACGCCACCGGGATCGCCGGTACGGGCAGCGATAGCTGGATCTCTGCCCAGTTCGGCCTTGAGCAGAGCGGTCTGATCGACGGCGGCATGGCGGTGAAGATTGAACAGGATCGCTGGCTGCTGGTCAGCAATCAGCAAGCCGATGCCCTGCCGCAAGGTGACGAGTCACTCTGGTGGGGGCTCGAGATCAAGGCGGGTCTGCCACATATGGAAGCGGTGCATCAGGGGGAGTTCATCCCGCAGATGCTCAACCTGCAGGCACTGGACGGCATCAGCTTCAACAAGGGCTGCTACATGGGGCAGGAGACGGTGGCCCGCGCCAAATATCGCGGCGCCAACAACCGCGCCCTGTTCCTGCTGGCGGGCAGTGCCAGTGAGCCGGTCAATGCGGGCGATACCCTGGAGCTGCAACTGGGTGACAACTGGCGCCGCAGCGGCATGGTGCTCAACGCCTGGCAACAGGCCGGGCAGGTGTGGCTCACCGCCGTGCTGCCAAAAGATACCGAGGCTGACGCCCAATTCCGCCTCAAGCAGGACGAAGGCTCCCGCCTCACCCTGCAACCCCTGCCTTACGCCCTGACCGAGTAAGGTCGGCTAGCGAGGCACCCGCGCCAGCAGTGCCTCCTTCAGCCAGCGCCCCGCCTGCCCCAGCGGGCGGGCGCGATGCCACTGCAACTCCAGCGCCAGCGCGTGGCTGGCGATAAAGTCCGGCTCCAGCACCACCACTTCACCCCGCTTCAGCGGTTGATGCAGCAGAAATTCCGGAATGGCGGACCAGCCAAGACCCCGCTTGACCAGTTCCAGCACCCCGAGATCCCCCTCGACCCACCACACCTGAGCCGAGATGCGAAAACGCTGACGCTCGCTCCCTTCCCGTCGGCCGGTGACCATCAGCTGACGTGCCCCCTGCAGATCGACCTCCCGCAGCGGCTGCTTGCGGGCCAGCGGATGATCCGGTGACACCACCAGCGGCATGGTCACCTCCCCCAGCGAATGGGCGACAATCTCCCGCTGGGGATGCACCTTCTGATAACTGATGCCAAGCTGGGCCCGGCCGGTCACCAGCATCTCGGTCACATCTTCCATCAACGGGAAGAGCAGCTCCAGCTCCACGGTCGGGTAACGAGTGGCGAACTCCTCCAGCAGGGTGCCGAGCCAGGGCAGGTGGGAGTCATCATCGATGGCCAGAGTGAGGCGCGTCTCCACCCCGGCCGCCAGCTCCCCAGCAATGGATTGCAATCGTTCACTCTGCGCCAGCAGGATCCCCGCCTCCTGCACCATGCGGGCCCCCGCCTCCGTCAGCTGCGGATAGCGGCCGCTGCGGTCAAACAGGGTGAGCGCCAGATCGATCTCCAGATTGGCGATAGCGCTGCTCACCACCGACTGCGCCTTGCCCAGCTTGCGGGCGGCAGCGGAAAACGAGCCGTTTTCGGCGGCCGCCAGCAAGATCCTCAGTTGTTCCAGTGATGGCGTCATCTTATGGCCCTCCGGCAAGCTCTCTCATCCATCTATTTTAGCGATGGATACCAACATGAATCTATCGCTAAAGATCTATAGATTAACCAGCAATCCGTGAATAAATCTGATTGAGAGAGTGACTTATGCGTACCCGTAACGATCGCCTGCGCCATGCCATTGGCTTTGAATTCATTGGCCTGCTGATTGCCGCCCCGCTGGCCAGCTGGGTTACCGGGGTAGGGCTCAACCATATGGGCCCGCTGGCACTGTTCTTCTCGGTGCTGGCCACCGTCTGGAACTACATCTACAACATCGGGGTCGACAAGCTGCTGCTCAAATATCAGGGCCATACCCACAAGACCCTGTGGCAACGGGTGCTGCATACCTTCGGCTTTGAGGGCGGTCTGCTGATCGTCGCGCTGCCGGTCATGTCCTGGTGGCTGAGCGTCAGCCTGCTGGAGGCGCTGGTGCTGGATCTGGGCTTCGTCGTCTTCTACCTGATCTATGCCTTCGTCTACAACTGGGGCTATGACAAGGTGTTCCCCATCCCCGGCGAAGTGCCGCACGGCATGCCACAAGAGGCGCGCTAAGGCACGAATCCGTTGGATTGAAACCGAGAAGCGAAGAGCAACAAGGAAAGACTACAGAAGAAACGACACGGCCCCATCATGGCAGACATGATGGGGCCGTAACAGGGATCAGCGCTGGCAGGCCGGCTGATTCAGAGGTAAGGATTCAGGCCTGCCCGTCGCTCAAGCCTGGGCCTTGAGCTCTTCGCCGCTCTCGTCAGTTGCGACAGCCTCTTCAGGCTGGGCCTGAGCGGCCTGCAGCGCTTCCAGCTCGCTCTGATAATCGCTCAGGATCTGCTGGGCAACCGCCATATCTCCCTTGTGTTTGCGCTCGAACAGATGGTGCTGCACCACGCCGTTGAGATACTCCACTGTAATGGGCTGCTCCAGGGTGGCCATCAGCTCCTCTTTCTCCAGCTCGGCATTGATTTCATCGGCGGTCGTGCGCAGCAGCCCGGCCAATTGAACCAACATGCGGCGCTCACCTTCGCGCAGCAGGCTCAACATGCGGTTTCTCTGCTGCTCATTCTGTTGGGTCATACATTTCCTTACGTCAATTGGGAACAAGCCCGCTCATTCTGCCCTGTCCCCATGACAGCGTCTATCTCATGCCCCCCACAAATTTTTGGCGCTGGCTCACAAATGGCTACAGATGCTATTTGAAGCGCCTCTGGGGTATAGTAGCCGCTGATTTTCAGGCGCTTTTTTCACCTTCATCCGCGGAAAGGGATGAGACGGCAAGGGCGCCTGCCCGGTTTACCCCAACGAGGTGAAGATCCGCTTTATGACCGACGCCATTGTGGTGCTCTGCACCTGCCCAGATCAAACCAGTGCCGACCTTCTCTGCGAACAGCTGCTGAACCAGCAGTTGGCCGCCTGCATCAATCAACTGCCGGGCATTACCTCCGTCTATCGTTGGCAAGGCAAGGTGGAGCGCGCCACCGAGATCCAGCTCATCATCAAATCCCGCCAGCCACTCTTTGCCGAGCTGCTGGCATGTATTCAAATCCATCACCCCTATGAGGTGCCCGAGCTGCTGGCCCTGCCGGTAAGTGCCGGACTGCCCGCCTATCTCGACTGGCTCAATGGGGAGACCTCATGACGTTCACCCGCTTGCTCTCTCCCCTGTTGCTGCTCTGTGCCCTGTTGATGACAACAGTGGGCAGCGCCCCAGCACACGCCAGCGGCGCCGATCTGCTCAGCTCGCTGGGCATTGAGGCCAACGCCAAACCCAAATTTTTGCAGGTCGATGAGGCCTTTCAGATCGAGAGCGAACAGCGTGGCGATCAGCTGCTGCTGACCCTCCACATCGCCGACGATTACTACCTCTATCGCCACAGCCTGCGTTTCAAGGGGAACAACCTCACCTTCAGCGAGCCGACCCTGCCGGAAGGCACCGAGCACGAGGATGACTTCTTCGGCAAGACCCGGGTCTACTACCAGCAGGTGAGCATCGCGGTGCCGCTAAAGGAGGTGGGGGAAAATGCCACCCTGCGGGTGCGCTATCAGGGCTGTACCGACGGCCTCTGCTACCCGCCGACCGACAAGCTGATCGATGTGGCCCCGCTGGTCACGGCAACCACAGCGTCCACTGCTGAAACGGCACAAAGCGTCGCACCGGTTAGCCAGCAGGATCAGCTCGCCGCCGCCCTCGGCAATCAGGGGTTCTGGCTCAGCATCGTCGCCTTCTTCGCGCTGGGGCTGGGGCTCGCCTTCACCCCCTGCGTATTCCCCATGTACCCAATCCTGACCGGCATCATCGCCGGTGCCGGCCATCGCCTCTCCACCGGCCGCGCCTTCCTGCTCTCCATGGTCTATGTGCAGGGGATGGCGGTCACCTACACCCTGCTGGGGCTGGTAGTGGCCTCGGCAGGTCTTAAATTCCAGGCGGCGCTGCAACACCCCTATGTGCTGATCGGCCTCTCGGTGATGTTCGTGCTGCTGGCCCTCTCCATGTTCGGACTCTATACCCTGCAACTGCCGAGCAGTTTGCAAACTCGGCTCTCCAGTCTCTCCAACCGCCAGCAGGGCGGCTCTGTGGTCGGGGTCGCTATCATGGGAATGATCTCCGGGCTGGTCTGCTCCCCCTGCACCACGGCGCCGCTCTCGGGGGCGCTGATCTACGTGGCCCAGAGCGGCGATCTCTGGCTCGGCGGGGCGGCGCTCTATGCGCTGTCACTGGGGATGGGGCTACCGCTGCTGCTGCTCGGTACCTCGGGTGGCAAGCTGCTGCCCAAAGCGGGCGCCTGGATGGATGTGATCAAGCAGCTGTTTGGTTTTGCCCTGCTGGCGGTGCCCATCCTGCTGCTGTCACGGCTCTGGAGCGATCAAGTTACTACCCTCGCCTGGCTCGGCTGGGGGCTGCTGCTGTGCGGTTATCTCTATCACCACAACCAGCACCAGCCCCACTCGGTGGCCAAAAGCGTGCGCGGCTTCGTGCTGTTGCTGGCGATGATCAGCGCCGTGGTAGTGGGCAAGGATCTGCTGCAACCGGCCGCTCCTGCTGCCGTCACGGCGGATGCCGGTCAAACGGCACCGCAGTTTATCCGCATCAAGACGCTGGATGATCTCAAGGTGCAGCTGGCCGCCGCCCGCGGCAAGCCGGTGCTGCTCGACCTCTACGCCGACTGGTGCGTCGCCTGCAAGGAGTTCGAGCACAAGACCTTCAGCGACCCGGCGGTGAGGGTGCGCTTCGGCCAGATGGTGCTGCTGCAGGCGGATGTCACCGCCAACGACGATGCCGATGTGGAGCTGCTCAACAGTCTCAATGTGCTGGGGCTGCCGACCCTGATCTTCTTCGACCGCGAGGGCAAGGAGCTGACAGGGCAGCGGGTCACCGGTTTTATGGGGCCTATCCCCTTTGCCAAACATCTCGAGATGGTAAGTGATGCACACTGAGTTGCGTCGGCTGCAGACAAGCGATGCACCTGCCTTGCAGCGGCTGTTCGAGCAGGCCCCCTCCTATCAGGCGGCGGTGAGCAATGACCCTCTCTCTGCACAGGCAGGAGAAGAGGAACTTGTCGCCTGCCCACCCGGCCTGCCTCTCTCCGACAAACATCTCATCGGCCGCTGGGAGCAGGGAGAGCTCACCGCTGTCATTGATCTGCTGCGCGGCTACCCCAATCCAGACACCGCCTATCTGGGTCTGTTACTGGTGGGGGAACCCTGGCAAGGGAGTGGCCGTGGTCAGTCGCTCTATCTTCACGCCTGCACGCTGGCAAGCTCATGGGGGGCTACCCGGCTTCGCCTGTCAGTGATTGCCAGCAATGAGAGTGCTCTATCCTTCTGGCTGCGCAGAGGCTTCACCGAGTGCTATCGCCGCGAGCTTGCTGATTATCGGGCCGAGGCCATCGTGCTGGAACGTTCACTGGAACCGTGAGCCGAGGTTTGCCGCCGCGCATTCGCGTGGCACAATCGCCCCTCTCGTTTTGCACTTGTCCGGAGTTTTGATGAAAAAGTGGTTCATCCCCCTGCTAGCCCTCTGGCTTTATGGCTGCAGTGCAGGGCCCGGTGAAGAGGATATCCGCCAGCAGGTCACCGCCAAGCTACTGGCCGAGACAGACGCCAACCTGTTCGATATCAGCGACTTCACCATCCTCGGCAAGGAGGAGCGGATGGAGGGGGTCTATCTGGTCAAGGTGAGTTACCAGCTCCACTTCAAGCAGGGGCTCGATCAGTTGCAGGTATTGCACGACGAGGATCTGGTCTACGACCGGGTTGGCCCCTTCCAGCAGGAGATGGGTCTGATGGAGCTCGAGCGTAAATATGGCGAGTTCGAGGCGGGCCAGGTGCTGCCGCAAGAGGCAGAGGTGTGGATGATGAAGAGCGAACAGGGCTGGCGGCTGGCGGAACCAGCGCAATAAAAGGCAACAAGCCCCTCATGTCTCTGCAACGGCGGGGCTGCCGTTGCCAACCAGCTCAAACCTGGGTATCGACCCGATACCCTTTTCGCTCGGCAGGTTCGTTCGGCAGCTTGCTGGCCAACCCTGACAGTACCTCCTTGAGGGTGACCCCGCTCTCTGCCGCACCGCTGCTCTCCAGCAGCTTGGTCAGCTGGCTCTGCAAGGGGTTCACCGCTTCGATCTCGGCTCCTGGTTCGCTCTCTTTTCCCTGCCCGCCCTGTTGATCCAGCGTCTCCAGCAGGCGCTCCAGATCCCGCTTGAGCGGATTTTCGCTGCTGTCGGCGATGGCGAGTTTGCGCTGTTCCTGCTCTTGCCGCTGTTGTTGCTGCAATGCCAACTGTTGTTCCTGCTGCTGTTGCAGGGCGCCCATCATGGTGTTGATGAACGCTTCCAGCGAATCTCTGATTGAGATACGGCTCCCGCTGCTATCCTCCCCTTGCGGCGACAGCCCGAGCTCATCCAGCACGGCGCCAAGATCGCGTACCATACGGCTGTCACTGCCCGTTGATGGTGAGGTCACAGCCCGCTCCTGTGCCTGCGCAGCGGGAGATCCCTGCCGTTGCGCCAGCGGGGTGAGCCCGCCTGACGCGACCACATTTATCTCCATCTTGGCCCTCCTTCACATCTTTTTCGGCCAGCGAACCCGCTCTTGTTCGCCTGGCCCGGCATCACGCTCACACCTAAAAGATAGCGCCAACCAGCAGGGATTGGCGCGAATGCATCTTTTGGTCTATCAGGCGGGATAATTGTGCCAACCCGCTATAAACAAGGGGCTGGCAAGAGTGCCTCGTTCAACCATCACTACGCAGGCTGATAATCGGAGTCAGAAGATATCCTTCATCCGGTGCCACAACATTCCCAGTGCCAGCAGCGGGGAGCGCAGCGCCGGGCCGCCGGGGAAGGTGATATGGGGCACGCTGGCAAAGAGATCGAAGCCCCGGCTCTCGCCGCGGATCGCCTCGGCCACCAGCTTGCCCGCCATATGGGTGGCATTGAGGCCGTGACCCGAATAGGCCTGGGCGTAGAGCACGTTGGGGTGTTCCTTGAGACGGCCAATCTGCGGCAGCCGGTTGGCGCCGATCCCGATCATGCCTCCCCACTGAAACTCGATGGCAGTGCCAGCGAGCTCGGGGAAGACCCGCAGCAGCTTGGGCAACATAAAGGCCTTGATATCGCGAGGATCCCGGCCGGAGTAGTTGCAGGCGCCGCCAAACAGCAGGCGGCCGTCGGCGGAGAGGCGGTAATAGTCGAGCGCCACATTCTGATCGCACACCGCCATGTTTTGCGGCAGCAATCGCTGGCGCAAACGGCGATCCAGCACTTCGGTGGCGAGGATGTAGGAACCGGCCGGCAGCACCCGCCCCCCCAGCTCCGGATTGAGGTCGTTGAGATAGGCGTTGCAGCCGATCACCAGATAGTCGGCGGTGACCCGCCCATGAGCCGTGGTCACCTCGACCTGCTTGCCGTAATCGATATGGGTCACTCTGGAGTGTTCAAACAGGGAGACCCCGAGGCTGGCGGCGGCGCGCGCCTCGCCGAGCGCCAGATTGAGGGGATGGAGATGGCCGGAGCCCATGTCGATAAGGCCGCCGATGTAGTGATCCGATCCCACCACGCTATGGATATCTTCCCGCGGTACCAGCTTGAGTTCGTGCTCATAGCCGAGGCTCGCCAGATGGTCGAGATCTTCCTCGAAGCCGGCCAGATGGCGCTGACGGGTGGCCAGATCGCAGTAACCCCAGGTGAGGTCGCAGTCGATATTGAAACGCTCAACCCGCTCGCGCACCAGCTGCACCGCCTCCAGCCCCATCAGGTCGAGTTCGCGCACCCCTTCCTCACCAATCCAGCGGGCGAACTGGCTGGTATCGTGACCGATACCGCGAATAAGCTGGCCGCCGTTGCGCCCGGAGGCGCCCCAGCCGATACGGTTGGCCTCCAGCAAGGCGACCTTGTAACCGGCATCAGCCAGATTGATGGCGGTATTGAGACCGGTAAAGCCGCCGCCGATGATGCAGACGTCAGCCTTGTGCTCCCCCTCCAGCTCGGGCCACTGTTGCGAGTCGTTGCGGGTGGCCGCGTAGTAGGAGGCGACGTGCTCCTGATATCCGTTGTGCTTTCCTGCCTGCATACTCAGCATCCTGCCTTGGTTGCAAATTGTTTAATAAAATAAGCAAAGTTGTTTCGATAATACCCAGTTCCTCCTCCACTCACCAACCGGTGCGGATCACAGAAATGCAAAAGGCGCCCCGAAGGGCGCCTTTTCATGCAATCAAGGTGCTGTAACGAATTACAGTACGTCGATGGCGTTCAGGTCGGAGAATGCTTTCTCCAGACGAGCGATCATGGAAGTCTGACCTTCACGCAGCCATACGCGCGGATCGTAGTACTTCTTGTTCGGCTTGTCGGCGCCTTCCGGGTTGCCCAGCTGGCCTTGCAGGTAAGCTTCGTTCTTCTTGTAGAAGTTCAGCAGACCTTCCCAGGTTGCCCACTGGGTGTCGGTGTCGATGTTCATCTTCACTACGCCGTAGGAGATGGACTCGCGGATCTCTTCCAGAGTGGAACCTGAACCACCGTGGAATACGAAGTCCAGAGACTTGGCTGGAACGCCAAACTTCTCAGAAACGTACTTCTGGGAAGCGTCCAGGATGGACGGGGTCAGTTTGACGTTACCCGGCTTGTATACACCGTGTACGTTGCCGAAGGAGGCAGCGATGGTGAAACGCGGGCTGATCTTGGACAGACGCTCGTAAGCGTAAGCAACATCTTCCGGCTGGGTGTACAGAGCGGACTGATCCATGTGGCTGTTGTCGACGCCGTCTTCTTCGCCACCGGTGCAACCCAGTTCCAGCTCCAGAGTCATGTTCATCTTGGCCATGCGGGTCAGGTACTCGCAGCAGATGTCGATGTTCTCTTCCAGAGACTCTTCGGACAGATCCAGCATGTGGGAGGAGAACAGCGGCTTGCCGGTTTCAGCAAAGTGCTTCTCGCCCGCTTCCAGCAGACCGTCGATCCACGGCAGCAGCTTCTTGGCAGCGTGGTCGGTGTGCAGGATTACCGGCACGCCGTAGGCTTCGGCAACAGCGTGAACGTGCTTGGCACCGGAGATGGCACCCAGGATGGCAGCTTTCTGACCTTCCAGCTTCAGACCCTTACCGGCGGTGAACACGGCACCACCGTTGGAGAACTGAACGATAACCGGCGCTTTAACCTTGGCGGCAGCTTCCAGTACGGCGTTCACGGAGTCGGTACCAACGCAGTTTACGGCCGGCAGAGCAAAGCCGTTCTCTTTAGCGATGGCGAACACTTTCTGAACGTCATCACCAGTGATCACGCCGGGTTTTACGAAGTCGAAAATTTTCTTAGACATGTTTAATCGTCCTGTCTCGTATGCCGTTAATAAAAAATGGAGGGTTCATCATGAACCGGCACAGCGGGCACATGATAAACGAAACGGGAGGCTTTTGCCCCCCGTTCCGGGTCAATTAGGCTTTAGCGCGCTGTTCCAGAATCGCAACAGCCGGCAGTACCTTGCCTTCTACGAACTCCAGGAAGGCGCCGCCGCCAGTGGAGATGTAGGAGACTTTGTCAGCGATGCCGAACTTGTCGATGGCAGCCAGGGTGTCACCACCGCCAGCGATGGAGAAGGCCGGAGAAGCAGCGATGGCTTCAGCGATAACCTTGGTGCCTTCAGCGAACTGGTCGAACTCGAACACACCAACCGGGCCGTTCCACAGGATGGTCTTGGCGTTCATGATGATGTCAGCCAGAGCCTTGGCAGAATCCGGGCCGATGTCGAAGATCATGTCGCCGTCGGTCACATCGTTAACAGACTTGATGGTGGCCGGAGTGGACTCGGAGAACTCGGCACCTACAACCACGTCGGTGGTCACAGGAATGTTGGTCTCGGCAGCCAGTTTCTTGGCGGTGTCGATCAGATCGTGCTCGCACAGGGACTTGCCGACGTTGTGACCGGCAGCAGCGATGAAGGTGTTGGCGATGCCACCACCGACAACCAGCTGGTCAGCGATTTTGGAGAGGGATTCCAGAACGGTCAGCTTGGTGGAGACCTTGGAGCCGCCAACGATGGCAACCATCGGGCGCTCGGGCTTCAGCATGGCTTTGCCCAGCGCTTCCAGTTCACCAGCCAGCAGCGGGCCGGCACAAGCGACCGGAGCGAACTGGGCAACACCGTAGGTGGAACCTTCGGCGCGGTGAGCAGTGCCGAACGCATCCATTACAAAGACGTCACACAGGGCGGCGTATTTTTTGGCCAGCTCTTCGGTGTTCTTCTTCTCGCCTTTGTTGAATCGGCAGTTTTCCAGCACAACCAGCTCACCGGCAGCGACTTCTACGCCATCCAGGTAATCCTTGGCCAGGCGAACCGGGCAGGACAGAGCGTCTTTCAGATAGTTGACAACCGGAGCCAGGGAGAATTCTTCGTTGTATTCACCCTCGGTCGGACGACCCAGGTGGGAGGTGATCATCAGCTTGGCGCCCTTTTCCAGAGCCAGCTTGATGGTCGGCAGAGTCGCAACGATACGTGCATCGGAGGTGACCTTGCCGTCTTTTACCGGTACGTTCAGGTCAGCACGGATCAGAACGCGTTTACCCGCCAGATCCAGGTCAGTCATCTTGATAACAGACATATTCAGTCCTCTATATTTTCCAGGTAATGTTAAAAACAGTAACCTTTCGCCCGGGGCAGGCTCAGCCTGCGGCCATCATGGCCCGGGTGGTATCCAGCATCCGGTTTGCGAAGCCCCATTCGTTATCGCACCACATCAACATCTTGACGAGGTTGGCATCGCTCACCCGGGTCTGGGTACCATCAATGATGCAGGAGTGTGCATCATGATTGAAGTCTACGGAGACCAGCGGTTCTTCCGTGTAATCCAGAATACCGTGTAATGTACCTCTGGATGCCCGTTGCAGGGCTTGATTTACGTCAGTAACTGTCACTTTTTTACGAACAGTAATACTGAGATCCATCGCTGTTACATTGATGGTCGGCACCCGCACCGCGATCGCCTCGAACTTGCCGGCGAAGTGGGGCAGGATACGCTCCAGCCCCTTTGCCAGCTTGGTATCCACCGGAATGATGGACTGACTGGCAGCGCGGGTTCGGCGCAAGTCACTATGGTAGGCATCGATGACTTGCTGATCATGCATGGCCGAATGAATTGTCGTAATAGTACCACAATTTATCTCGAATTCTCGATGCAATGTTTCAATCACCGGCACCACGCAGTTGGTGGTACAGGAGGCGTTGGAGACGATCCGCTCCGCTCCGGTGAGGGTATGATGGTTGACCCCGTAGACCACGGTGGCATCCACATCGGCATCCGCCGGGTGGGAGAAGAGCACCTTGCCCGCCCCCGCAGTCAGATGCAGCTCGGCATCGGCCCGCGAGCCGAATACCCCGGTGCAATCCAGCACCACATCGACTCCCAGCGCCCGCCACGGCAGCTTTGACGGATCCCGCTCGGCAAACAGGGAGATGAGATCCTCGCCCACCAGCATGCTGTTACCCGCCAGTTGCACCGGATGGTGGAAGCGACCGTGACTGGTATCGTAACGGGTCAGGTGCACCATGGCCTCGGGGGCCGCCAGCTCGTTGATGGCCACTATCTTGATGGTCTTGTCGCGCCCGCTTTCATAGAGGGCTCGCAACACGTTGCGACCGATCCGCCCGTAACCATTGATGGCAATCTTGATCATCGAGAATCCGTTTCCTTGAACCAGCAACAGGACGGCACACCGGCCGCCCGGGAGCCCCGGCTACGACAGCAGGGCCTCCTTGAATTCACCGCGGGCCAGCAGGGCCGCCCCGAACACCCCGGCACTGTCGCCAAGGGCTGGAGCAATAATGGGGGCACTGAAACGGGGATTAAAGAGGAAGGGCAAAATAGTCTGCCGTCCCACGCTGTAGAGGCTCTGCACGTTGCCTACCCCGCCGCCGATGACAATAACATCCGGGTCGAGAATGTTGACCACGTTGGCCAGCGCCTGACCAAACAGCAGATGCAGCCGGTCGATGGTGAGCCTGGCCACATGATCGTGGGCGGTGGCAGCCGCGATTTGCGCCAGCGAGAGGCGACGTTTGGCCTTGGCCTCGTACCAGGCCTCCAGCGCCGGGCCGCTGATCAGGGTCTCGACGCAGCCATGCTTGCCGCAGTAGCACTCGGGGCCGTCGGGAGAGAGCACGTTGTGGCCCCACTCACCGGCGATACCGTGATGACCATTGAGAATGCGGCCGTTGATGACGATGCCGGAGCCAACTCCGGTGCCCATGATGATGCCGAACACCACTTTCGCATCGGGATGGTGCTGGCGCACCGCACCAAGATGGGTTTCTGCCAGCGCAAAGCAGTTGGCATCGTTGGCGATCAGCACCGGCACGCCGAGCCGGCGCTCCAGATCCTCCTTGAACGGCTTGCCATTGAGCTCGGTGGTGTTGCAGTTCTTCATCAGACCGGTCTGCGGATCCCGCGCCCCCGGCGTGCCCATGCCAATGACGGTCGGGCGCTGGCCAATCTTCTCGGCGCACTCAGCTACCAGCTTGGCGATCTGGCCGATCATATGGTCATAACCGCCCGCCCGCTCGGTGGGGATGCGGTGGCGCAGCAGCACCTCGTCGCCATCCAGCACCACGCATTCACACTTGGTACCGCCAAGATCGATACCCCAATCCAGTGACTTGCTGCTCATCTTGCCTCCTGCACGGACGCCACGCGCTCGTCGTCGCAGCGCCATTTTTAAATGTAAAACGGGGCCTGACGGCCCCGGATATCAAGCAAACTCTTCTTCTCTCGCCCCGGCCTTAGCGACCGTGGTACTGGGCGGAGAGCTCGTGTACCGCGTTGACGAACACACCGGCATGTTCCGGGTTCACATCCTGATGGATGCCGTGTCCCAAGTTGAAGACGTGGCCATTGCCGTGACCGAAACCGGCCAGAATGGAGGCGACCTCTTCACGGATGCGAGCCGGGGTAGCGTAGAGCATGGAGGGATCCATGTTGCCCTGCAGCGCCACCTTGTCGCCGACCCGACGCTTGGCGTCGGCAATGTCGGTGGTCCAGTCCAGACCCAGCGCATCGCAACCGGTGGCGGCAATCTGCTCCAGCCACTGACCACCGTTCTTGGTGAACAGGGTGACCGGCACACGGCGACCGTCGTGCTCGCGGATCAGGCCATCGACAATCTTGTGCATGTACTGCAGGGAGAAGTCGCGGTAATCGCGCGGGGTGAGCACGCCGCCCCAGGTGTCGAACACCATGACCGCCTGGGCACCCGCCTTGATCTGGGCGTTGAGATAGGCAATCACGCTGTCGGCCAGCTTGTCGAGCAGCAGGTGCAGAGTTTGCGGCTCTGCGTACATCATCTGCTTGATCTTGGTGAATGCCTTGGAGCTGCCCCCCTCCACCATGTAGGTGGCCAAAGTCCATGGGCTGCCGGAGAAACCGATGAGCGGCACTTCGCCCTTCAGCTCGCGGCGGATGGTGCGCACCGCGTTCATCACGTAGCCCAGCTCATCTTCCGGATCCGGAATGGGCAGCGCCTGCACGTCGGCCATGGAGGTGATCGGACGCTCGAAACGCGGGCCTTCACCCTGCTCGAAGTAGAGACCCAGCCCCATGGCATCGGGCACGGTGAGGATGTCGGAGAAGAGGATGGCGGCATCGAGCGGGTAGCGGCGCAGCGGCTGCAGGGTGACTTCACAGGCCAGCTCGGCGTTGCGGCACAGGGACATGAAATCCCCCGCCTGGGCGCGAGTCGCCTTGTATTCCGGCAGATAACGGCCAGCCTGGCGCATCATCCATACCGGGGTCATATCCACGTCCTGACGCAGCAGGGCGCGCAGGTATCGATCGTTCTTCAGCTCTTTCATCCCAGTTCCTGAGTTCGTATCACGCATAAAATGGCGGCCATAATACCACTTTGCCCACCGGATCGGACTGCCCAAAACGTGGCAAATGGACGCGCGGTTGCAAAGATGTGAAGGGGCGCAAACCTGACCGCCCCGCTTGTAACAAGAAGTACAAAAGGATTGGCGAAAAGATAAGCGCCTCGTTACCCCTCGCCCGCCAGTGACAACTCGATCAGCCGCCGGGCAATGGTGCCGTGGGGCGGCAAACGCGGCAGCCGGTCGGCGACAAAGAAAGCGGCGGCAACCAGTTCGTCATCCTGCACCATTATCTCGCCGCTCTCGTAGTCGGCGGTAAAGCCCATCATCAGGCTGTGGGGGAATGGCCAGGGCTGGCTCGCCACATAGCGCACATTGCGCACCCGGATGCCGCTCTCCTCAAACACCTCCCGTGCCACGCACTGCTCAAGGTCCTCTCCCGCCTCCACAAAGCCGGCCAGCACGGTATACATGGGATCGTCCGCCTGATAGTGACGGCGATGGGCCGCCAGCAGGATCTCCGCCCCCTTGCGCACCGCCACGATAATGCAGGGTGAAATGCGCGGATAGGCCGTGTGGCCGTGGTGGCACACCTGCGCCCACTCCCCCGCCTTCGGGGTCATGGGGGCGCCGCACTCACCACAGAAACGGTGGGTGCGGCGGAAGGTAACGAGCTGCCAGGCACGGCCCGCGAGACGAAACCCCTCTTCATCCCCCGCTACCATCAACTGGCGCAGGGGGCTCATAGCGCTCGTGTCAGCCTCATCACCCAGATCGAGCAGATAGCAGGGCAGCCCCTGCCACTCGTCAAAACGCTCGAAATGGGCGTCAGCCAGCGCTGTGGGCAGGCACGCTTTACTTCCTTGTGGCACCTCTCCCTGCTGATCAAGCAGTACCAGATGATCGCCCCCCAGCACGAACCAGCAGGCTTGTTCGGTTAATGACATCGGATAAACACTCTCGTTAAGTCAGATTAAACAACGCCACGGTCACAGCAGGCTGCAGCAGGGGCAAAATAGCGCGAATGGGCCCCATCTTACGACTGGCAAGCGCCACTGACGACCCCGCCGCCACAACAAAATCGTCTCCGATCTTCTCCCCGCCGGGGCCAAAACTGGCGAGCAAGAGGAGCATACCAACGAAGAGGCCGCCCGAAGGCGGCCCGCTGTTATCCGGTATCCCGTATCCGGCCTCTATCGACGCAGATCAGGCATCGCCCATCGCCAACAGGGAAGCGTTGCCGCCCACTGCAGTGGTGTTGATGGTGCGGGTCTTCTCGGTAACAAACCGCCCGAGATAGTGGGGGCCACCCGCCTTGGGGCCGGTGCCGGAGAGCCCCTGGCCGCCGAACGGTTGCACCCCGACCATGGCGCCGATCTGGTTACGGTTGATGTAGACGTTACCCACATTGATGCGGCTTGCCAGCTCCTCGGCGTGGGATTCGTTGCGACTGTGGATCCCGAGCGTCAGGCCATAGCCGGTGCCGTTGATGTCGCTGATCACCTTGTCCAGATCCCGGGTGGCGTAGCGCACCACGTGCAGGATGGGACCGAACTGCTCCTTCACCAGCTCGCGGATGGAGCCGATCTCCAGCGCGGTCGGCTGGACGAAGTGTCCCTCCATGGTCGCGGCGGGCATCGGCGCCTGGGCAATCAGGCGAGCACGCGGGATCATGTAGGCGAGGTGAGCATCGAGACCGGCCTTGGCATCGGCATCGATCACCGGGCCGACGTCGGTGTTGTGCTCGGTCGGGTTGCCCACTTTCAGCTCCTGCATGGCGCCGGTGAGGATCTCCAGCACCCGCTCGGCGATCTCCTCCTGCAGGTAGAGCACCCGCAGGGCCGAGCAGCGCTGACCGGCGCTCTGGAAGGCGGCGCTCACCACGTCGCGCACCACCTGCTCCGGCAGGGCGGTGGAGTCGACGATCATAGCGTTCTGGCCGCCGGTTTCGGCGATAAGCGGCAGGATGGCGCCATCGCGCTGGGCCAGGGTCATGTTGATGAGCTTGGCAGTCTCGGTGGAGCCGGTGAAGCAGACGCCGCCGATGCGCGGATCGGCTGTCAACTTGGCACCCACGGTGGCACCGTCACCGGGCAGCAGTTGCAGCACGTCGCCCGGAATACCGGCCTGATGGGCCAGAGTCACCGCCAGATGGGCTATAAGGCCGGTCTGCTCCGCCGGTTTGGCGATGACGGTGTTGCCGGTGGCCAGCGCAGCAGCAATTTGGCCGAGGAAGATCGCCAGCGGGAAGTTCCACGGGCTGATGCAGACAAAGACACCGCGCCCCTGCAGGAACAGCTCGTTCTGCTCGCCGGTATAACCGGGCAACAGGGTTGCCTGCCCCATCAGGCCGCGGGCCTGCACCGCGTAGTAGCGGCAGAAATCGACCGCTTCACGCACCTCGTCGATGCCATCTTGCAGCAACTTGCCCGCCTCGCGGGTACAGAGGGAGACGAACTGCTCGCGGTTCGCTTCCAACAGATCCGCCAGCTTCTCCAGCGCGGCAGCACGCTCGCTCACCGGGGTTTCACGCCAGCGCGGGAAGGCAGCGTGGGCAGATGCCAAAGCCTGTTCCACCGCCTGCTCGTCGGCCCAGTGGATCTTGCCGACAGTCAGGCTCACATCCTGCGGGCTCAGCACGGTGCGAGCCTCGCTGCGCTTGAGGGTCTCGCCATCGACGATGGGGCCCGCCAGCCACTGCTTGCTCTCCAGCTCTTTCAAGCGGGCGAAGAAGGGGCGCTGGATGGAGAGGATGTTCATGTTGACGCCGCTGGAGTTCTTGCGGTCGATGAAGAGGTTCACCGGCTGGGGAATGCGGTCGTTGGCAAAACCGGAGTAGCGCTTGAGAGTACGCAGCGGGTGCTCGGCCAGCGAGTCCACCGGGGTGTTGGGATCCACCAGCTTGTGAACGAAGGAGGTGTTGGCCCCGTTCTCCAGCAGGCGGCGTACCAGATAGGGCAGCAAGTCCTTGTGGGCGCCGACCGGCGCATAGATGCGGCAGTGCAGGCCGGGATTGTCGTTCAGCACGGCGTTGTGCAGCTCCTCCCCCATGCCGTGCAGACGCTGGAATTCAAACTGGCGATCACCGGCCATCTCCAGAATGCTGACCACGGTATTGGCATTGTGGGTGGCAAACTGGGGGGCGATAAAGCCACGGGTCGACTCGCTCAGCAGGTAGCGGGCGCAGGCGAGGTAGGAGATATCGGTGCCCGCCTTGCGGGTAAATAGCGGGTAGCCGGGCAGACCCGCCTGCTGGGCATATTTCAGTTCGCTGTCCCAGTAGGCGCCTTTTACCAAGCGAACCGGAATGAGGTCACCCTGCTCGCGGGCCAGCGCGGTGAGCCAGCAGAGTACCGGCAGGGCGCGTTTGGAGTAAGCCTGCACCACCATGCCGAGCTTGCCCCAGCCACGGTTGGCGTCGGAGCGATAAAGCTGCTCGAACAGATCCAGCGACAGCTCGAGTCTGTCCATCTCCTCGGCGTCGATGCTGATGGCCACATCCTTGTCGCGGGCCAGACGCACCAGCCCCACCAGCCGCTCGCACATCTCGCCGAGCACCCGTTCGCGGTTGGCCACGTCATAGCGTGGATGGAGTGCCGAGAGCTTGATGGAGATGGAGGGGGCCGGGCCGCCGTCGCTGATCCGCTCGTTGCCGACCGCCTCGATGGCGTTGCGGTAATCGGTCAGATACTTGTCGGCATCCTGCATGGTCAGTGCCGACTCACCCAGCATGTCGTAGGTGTGGGTGTAACCCAGCTCGCGGGATTTGCGGCTCGCCTTGAGCGCCTCTTTCATGTCGCGCCCCAGCACGAACTGCTTGCCCATGATCTTCATGGCGGCGTACATGGCGGAGCGCACCACCGGCTCGCCCAGCTTGTTGACCATGCGCCCCAGCAGGTTGGCCGGGTTGCCGTCGAGCTTCTTGTCCAGCTTGATGATCTTGCCGGTCAGCATCAGCCCCCAGGTGGAGGCGTTGACCAGAGTAGAGTCGCTCTTGCGGAAATGGGAGGACCAGTTGGCGCCGGAGAGCTTGTCCTTGATCAGGGCGTCGGCGGTCTCGGCATCGGGAATGCGCAGCAGCGCCTCGGCCAGACACATCAGGATGATCCCCTCCTGGGTATCGAGGCTGTACTCCTGCAGGAAGGCGTCGATACCGTCACCGGAGCCGCTCTCCTTGCGCACCTTGGTCACCAGAGTACGGGCACGCTGGGTCACCTGCTCCAGCGAGGCGCCATCCCCCGGCAGCATGGCCGACAGTTCGGCCAGATAGGCATTTTCATCCACCACGTAGTTTTGGGTGATGGCTTCGCGCAGGGCGGCCAGATCGGAGGGGATATAGTCAGCGGCAAGCACTTGAGTAGCTTTGAACATATGGGGTCTTCCTGTACGCCCTAGGGCTGATATCGACAAAGGCGGACGCGCCGCCGAAACGCCGATAATGTATACAATATTGCACCCTATATGAAATGAATTTGTTGCCAATCTTTAACAAAGATCGCTCATTCCCCCCATGAACTCCCTTTTGAAGCCAATACGCCAGCAAGCGTGAGGGTCATCTGACTTCATTTTGTATACGATCTGCCACCACCCTGTCGCAAAGCAGTCACGCATTCCGTCCAATAGTGGATGTCTCCAATGCGCCCCAAAAAAGAAGGGCCGCCACGGCGACCCTTCTCAGCAATTCATTCAGCCAGATGCTGTCAGTTCATCCAGCGATCGCCGCGGCTGCGACGACGGGGCAGCATCGGCAGCAGGATGCCAAGCAGAATACCGGCCCCCACCATGGCACCACCACGGATAAACCAGTCCATCTGCATGTCGTGCTCCTGGTTGTCGTAGCTCTGGGTCAGGGCATCATTCTGCTCTTTGAGATTGCTCATCTCCTCACCCTGACTGACCAGCTGAGCCTTGAGGGCGGCGATCTCCTTGCTCTGGGCAGCGATCTGACCATCCTTCTCGGTGAAGCGTTTCTCGTTGTCACCGTTGAGGTTCTGCAGGCGATCTTTAAGCTCATCGCGCTCTTTTTCCACCTGGGGCAGACGCTCGCGCAGGCTGATCTGGCTCTGCAGTTCGCTGTTCTTGATCCACCCCTCGCGGCCGCGACCGTCCACCACCTGGGTGAAACCGGCCTCGCTGTTCACCGCCTTTACCTCCAGCGGTTCACCAGCCTTGACGCTGCCAAGGATCCGGTACTGGGTACCCGGGCCATTGTGGATATAGGTAAAGATGTTGTCTGAAACATAACGGGTATCGGCCAGTGCCTGTTGGGCACACAAGCAGATCAAAATCCCGAGAAGGGCGCGCATGGTCGATCGGTTCTCTTTTTCTGGTGTGGACAAGAGGTTGAATGTTAAGCCGCCAGCAGGCTAAAGGACAAGCAAAGAAAAAGCAGCTCCCCCCGGATATAAAGCGCGGAGTTGCGAGTCACCTCGCAACTTGCCCGCCCTTGGCCTCACTTGTTTTTCAGCTCCCGCACCTCGCTGCGCAGGGCGCGGATCTCTCGCAGCAACTCCTCTTGCTGGTTGTTGTAGTGATGACGCCACTTGTCGGTCTCGCTCTCCTTGGCAGGCTGCAAAAAGATGCTGGCCATAAAACCGCTTATGGCACCAAACAGACCGACCCCGAACAGGATCAGCAGGCTGGCGACAAAACGCCCCTCCTCGGTCTTGGGTACCAGATCGCCATAGCCCACGGTCGACAGGGTCACCAGCGTCCACCAGAAGGCGTCATAGGGGGTCTCAATCTGGCTGCCGGGCTGGCCCGACTCAATCCAGTACATGACGCCGGAGCCCAATCCCAGCAGCAGGACGAAGAGGAAGAGGATGCCGGAGAGGGTGGTCTCGTTGCGCTCGCGACGGAACATGGCCCAGAGATCCGGGTGCTCCTTGAACAGTTGATAGACCCGCCACAACTGGAGCAGTCGGGCCCAACGCAGCTGCTCCACCATCGGCAGACTACCCGGCAGATAGAACCAGTTTGCCTTGAAGTAGGCTTTGCGGTCTGGAGCACGGATCCAGCCATAAGCAAAATGCGCGAGGAAGAAGTAGCAGATCAGACTGTCCAGGTCATAGAAGAGCTGCAGGGTCTGGGGAGTCAGGGTTTCGTGGCCCCACCAGCGGGCCGTCACCAGCAGAACCGAGACAATCGACAGAAATGCCATCAGCAGATCCATCGCCCGTAGATGAGTTAAGTGATGTCGCATACATTTTCCAACTTTAAGCACAGTGCGAATTAATAAAAGAGAAGATAATGCCGATAGCCTTGAGGGCAAAGGAAAAGCGATATTCAAAGGAGATTTTACGATGCAGTTGAACCTGCTGGAGAAGCGGATGAGCAACATTCGGCTGGTGCCGAAAGTGGTGTTGCTGATGGTGGTGAGTACCATTTTGCTACTGACCAAACTCTGGTTTGATACCAACAATCTGGAGACCACCCTGCTCAGCGAGGGGCTTGATCCGGACAAAGCCAACGCCATTGCCGACCGCCTGCTCTGGAGCGGCCTGATGGAGACCACCATCATGGGGCTGCTGTTCGTGATCCTGCTGATGACCGGTTCCCGCCTGATGGTCAAGCAGGTGCACTATCTGGTGGATCTGCTGGAGCGCTTCGCCAAGCGGGATCTCAGTCACAAGGTGTTGCTCAAATCTCGGGATGAATTCGGTGACATCGCCAAGGCGGTCTCCCACTCGCAGGAGAACCTCAAAGCAGTGTTTAACAACCAGCGCGCCGCCTGCAAGGAGCTCAACGACATCGCCTCTCAGGTCACCCTCTGCATGGAGGAGGCCAACGAAGCGATCAACGAAGAGTTCACCCAGATCGAACAGCTGGCGAGCGCCATGAGCCAGATGGTCGGCGCCATTCGCGAAGTGGCTGCCCATGCGGATCAGGCCTCTCACGCCACCGCCGAAACCAGCCAGCTGGCGGAAGAGGGAAGCCGCTGCGTCGCCGATACCGTCAGCACCATCGACACCCTCTCCGGCAACATCCAGCGCTCCGCCACCGTGGTCAACGAGGTGGAGCAGGGGGTCGAGCGCATTGGCTCTGTGGTCGACACCATTCGCGGCATCTCGGAGCAGACCAACCTGCTGGCACTGAACGCCGCCATCGAAGCGGCTCGCGCCGGTGAAGCGGGTCGTGGCTTTGCCGTGGTGGCCTCCGAAGTGCGCGAGCTGGCCAACCGGGCTCAGGCCGCCACCGTCGAGATCCAGAAGATGATCGAACAGCTGCAGGGCAATGCCGGTCAGGCCGCCGAACTTATGGCCCAGAGCGTGCGCCAGGCCGACAAGGGGGTGGAACAGGTGACCCAGGCCGGTACCCAGCTCGCCACCATAGTGCAGCGGGTACAGGGTGTCGCCGACATGAACCGCCACATCGCCGCCGCCTCCGAGCAGCAGAGCTCGGTCGCCGAAGAGATGCGCGGCAATCTGGAACAGGTCAAGCAGATTGCCGAAGGCTCCGTCGTGGTGCTGCGCGAGCTGCAAGAGGCCTCCGAGCTGGTCGAACAGCACAGCAAGGAGCTCGACAGCCAGATCCACTCCTTCAAGCTCGCCTGACTGCTCGCCCTGGTCGGGCATGACCGCGTTGTGCCCTGCCGCCGCTCCCGGCCATAAAAAAATCCGAAACCAGTGGTTTCGGATTTTTTCTATCGGACAAAGGGCAGGCTCGGCTATCGCTTTGCCCACTCTTGCACAACTTACTCGGCAGCCATACGGGCTTCGATGTAAGCCAGTGCGCGGTCGATACGCGCCAGTACGCGCTCTTTGCCCACCAGCGCCATCACGGCGTCGATGGCAGGGGATTGACCCAGACCGGTGACGGCTACACGCAGCGGCATACCAACCTTGCCCATGCCCTGACCCAGCTCGGCAGCGGTCGCTTCAATCAGCTCGTGCAGCGCTTCGGTGGTCCAGCTATCCAGTGCGGCCAGCTTGGTCTTGGCCAGAGCCAGCGGCTCGGCAGCGACGCCACGCAGGTGCTTCTTGGCAGCTGCTTCGTCGATGGCCTCGTACTCTTCGAACAGGTAGCGGCTCTGGGCGGCCATCTCAACCAGGGTGTTGCAACGCTCGGCCAGCAGGGTGACAACCTCGGCCAGCGCCGGGCCATTGCTGGTGTCGATCTTCTGGTTTTCCATGTGCCATGCCAGATGCTTGGCCACATAGGCCGGATCCAGGCTGCGCATGTAGTGGTTGTTCAGCCACAGCAGCTTGTCGGTGTTGAAGGCAGAGGCGGACTTGGAGATGGCATCCAGGCTGAACAGCTTGATCATCTCGTCCAGGGTGAAGATCTCCTGATCGCCGTGGGACCAGCCCAGACGTACCAGATAGTTCAGCAGCGCTTCCGGCAGGTAGCCGTCGTCGCGGTACTGCATCACAGAAACGGCACCGTGGCGCTTGGAGAGCTTGGCGCCGTCGTCACCCAGGATCATGGAGACGTGGGCAAACTCCGGCACCGGCGCGTTCAGCGCCTTGTAGATGTTGATCTGGCGCGGGGTGTTGTTGATGTGGTCTTCGCCACGCACCACGTGGGTGATCTCCATATCCCAGTCATCGACCACTACGCAGAAGTTGTAGGTCGGCGCGCCGTCGGTACGGCGAATGATCAGATCGTCCAGCTCGGTGTTGGCGAACTCGATGCGGCCACGGACGTGGTCGTCGAACACCACGGAGCCTTCGGTCGGGTTGCGGAAGCGGATCACGTGCGGCGCATCGGCCGGGTGATCGTGGGCGTGGTCGCGGCACTTGCCGTCATAGCGGGGCTTCTCGCCGTTGGCCATCTGGCCTTCACGCAGCGCTTCCAGACGCTCTTTGGAGCAGTAGCACTTGTAGGCGCGGCCATCAGCCAGCATCTCGTCGATCAGACCGTTGTAGCGATCGAAACGCTTGGTCTGGTAGTAGGGGCCCTCATCCCAGTTCAGCTCCAACCATTCCATGCCCTCAATGATGGCGTCGATCGCCTCCTGAGTGGAACGTTCCAGGTCGGTATCCTCAATACGCAGCACGAACTCACCGCCCTGGTTCTTTGCAAACAACCAGGAATAGAGTGCGGTACGGGCACCGCCGACATGCAAAAAGCCGGTCGGGCTGGGAGCAAAACGGGTTTTGACTTTCATCTTTAAGCCTTGTGTAGAGGGCCTTGGGCCAATTCGTTAGAAAAAACCGTCGCATTTTAGCACCGACAATCACGGATGGGAAAACCATGACGCCATTGCGGGCTAAAGTAGGGGATTAAATCTGTCGCCATTTGCATCTGTAGCCCGATATTTGAAGAGGATCGCAAAACAGAAGCCCCGTTTCCGATTTGCTATGCACAATGCTGGAGAGCTGCCTCCTCCGGTCGATACCCAAATAACGCTCACCACACTTCTCACGAACAAGGAAGAGACGATGCAGTTCCGTTCTATCCAGAATCGCATTCTAGTGATGGCCGGGATCGCCATGACCGCAGCCCTGGTCATCCTGATCCTGCTCAACCAATATTCCGGCCAACAGACCCAACAACTCACCATCAGCTCCAGCCGTGAAGCGCTGCAGCAGGAGGCATGGCAGAAGGTCAGCGCCAATGCCCGCGCCGAGGCGGCCACCATCACCCAACTGCTGCAAAAAGGGCTCTCCTACACCCAGCAGATGGCCAGCGCCCTCGCCCTGCAACAGCAAGGAAAACTGCCGCTGGATCGCCAGCAGGCCACCGACCTGCTCAAAGCACAGTTGGCGTTGGAGCCCCAGCTCTATGGCGCCTTTGCCGGCTTCGAGCCCAACGGTTTCGATAGTCAGGATGCCAGCTTTGCTGGCCAGAGTGCGCTGGGCAGTGACGACAAGGGGCGCTTCGTGCCCTACTTCTATCGCGACAAGGATCAAATCGGTACCGATCTGCTGCTCTCCATCGAAAAAACCGACCCGGACGAGTTCGGCAATCCCGCCAACGACTACTACGCCTGCCCGAAACGGGAAGGACGCTCTTGCCTCATCGATCCCTTCAAGGTGGATATCAACGGTCAGCAGGTGCTGGTCAGCACCATCACCACCCCCATCATGGTGAATGGTCAGTTCAAGGGGATCGCAGCGCTCGATCTGGCGGTGGACTCCATCAGCCGTCAGGCCAAGAGCCTCAACAGCAACATCTATGACGGCCAGGGCGAAACCCTGATCGTCAGCGCCGCCGGTGTCATCACCGGCACCAGCGGCGATGCCAGCCTGCTCGGCAGCAGCGCAAGTAAGGTGCTGGGCAACCAGTGGCAGCAGTACCTGAAACCGGAAGTTCAGCGTCAGGAGCTGGACGAGTCATTCCGTATTTCCGTCCCCATCATGGTACCGGGAATGAGCCGCAACTGGGCCATCATCGTCACCCTGCCCTACAAGGTGGTACTGGCGGGGGCCGATCAACTGGAAAGCCAGCTGAGCGACATGAACCAGGCAGCCATGACCCAGCAATTGGTGGGTGCCGTTATCGTACTGGTGCTGGCGCTGGCCACCATGCTGGTGATTGCCCGCAGCATCACAGGCCCCATCCGTCAGATGGTCAGCCTGGTGGATGACATCGCCGATGGTGAAGGGGATCTCACCAAACGCCTCACGACCCGATCTGTCGATGAGCTAGGGGATCTCGCCAAGGGGATCAACCGCTTTATCGACAAACTGCAGGGGCTGCTCGGGGATGTGCTCAAGACTGCCAGCGAGGTGAACCGCTACGCCGGTGACACCGATCGCATTGCCGGTCAGACCGACAACAATCTGCAGCATCATCAGGCCGAGATGGAGCAGATGCTGACCGCGGTACAGGAGATGTCCTACGTCAGTCAGGAGGTCGCCACCCACGCCAACAATACCGCCGACTCGGCCAAACAGGCGCAAAGCGCGGCGGATCAGGGCAAGGAGCGCTTCCAGCAGGTGATCCAGTCGATGCACAAGGTCGCGGCAGAAGCCGGTAAAGGGGCTGAAGTGGTCGAAGGGCTGGCCCACGACAGCGCCCAGATCACCAGCATCCTCACCGTCATTCAGGGGATTGCCGATCAGACCAACCTGCTGGCCCTCAACGCCGCCATCGAGGCGGCGCGGGCTGGCGAACAGGGTCGCGGCTTTGCGGTAGTCGCCGACGAGGTGCGCAAACTAGCGGGTAATACCCAGCAGGCGGTACAGAACACCCAGGAGTTGATAGAGAAGATCCGCCTCAGCTCCACCAATGCAGTCAACGCCATCACCCAAAGCCAGCAGCTGACCCATCAGGCGGTGGGCGAGGCGGATCTGGCGGAAGAGGCGCTCGGCAGCATCTACCAGGCCATCTCCACCATCAACGACATGACCTATCAGATCGCCTCCGCCGCCGAAGAGCAGAGCTCGGTCTCAGAAACCGTCTCCGGCAACCTGTCAAAAACCAACGCACTGGCCAACGACATTGCTCAGGATGCGACCGAAACGGCCAAAGCCAGTCAGGCATTGCGTCAGGCGGCCGACAAATTGCAGCAATTATTGGGTCAATTTCGTCTCAGCTGATAATTTTCCGCCTCAGGACTCTCCCCCTCGGGGGCGAGTCCGTTTACCATAGGCGACGAATTTGCCTGATGGCAGGCAATGTAGTGAGAGGTAAATGCCGTGCCCACCCCGGACCGTCGCCCACGAGGCCATAACAGACGAGCCCAGCAGCGTCGCCAAGACGAATCACAAGGATCCCTGCTCCATCGCATCAATGCCGCGACCCTGTCCCTGCGCCAACGTTTTGGCCAAGGGATGAGCAACCTCGGCCAACGTCGCCAGGATGCCAAAGCAGGCAAATTCAAGCTGTCCAGCCCGCTGCCGCGTAAAAACACCATAGGTCTGCTGATCCTGATCCCGCTCTGGTTGCTGGTGCTGGCCTGGGAGCCGGCACCATCCGCCCCCAAAGCCGCCCCTTCCGGCTCGCTGGAAGTGCCGCTGGCCGTGCCTGCTCAAGCTCTAACTGTCGGTAATGGCGCGGCAGGTAGTGCCCCCGCGGCAGCCAAGCCGGTCGAAGAGAAGGTCAACGGTACCTGGCTGCAACACGATGTGCAGGCGGGTGAGACCCTCTACTCCATCTGGCGCAAATTCGAGTTGCCGGGTGCCGAGCTGAGCCGCCTGATCGCCATCGAGGGGCCGGATCGCCCCCTGACCCGCCTGCAATCGGGCCGCTCTATCTTCATCCTGGTGGACGACACCCGCCGCATCCAGCGGGTGGAGATCCGCTCCTACGGTCAGGCGGTTTACCGCTACGACCGGCAGGGCGAAGGGTTCGCCCTCAAGGAATAACAAAAACGGGAGGCGCTGGCCTCCCGTTTTTTTCAGTCAAATCTCTACAAATAAGCTACTGACTTCACAATATTTTTAGCTTGTTCAAAAAACGAAAGGGGTCAAATTGACAAGGATCGGCGCTAACGTACAATCGTTTGTGCTTTAGACAGGGATTGTTCTACGTGCTACTGGGACAAAGAGACGTGGTCAGTCATGAGCCAACCCCTGCTTGCAAGGCAAATGCAGCCCAGCACGGGCTTAGTTTCATTTTGTTATTGATAGGATTTAGCACATGTCTGACATTCGCACCGGCCAGGTAAAATGGTTCAACGAAACCAAGGGTTTTGGCTTTATTGAACAATCCCAGGGTCCGGACGTATTCGTTCACTTCTCCTCCATCCAGAGCACCGGTTTCAAAACCCTGGCTGAAGGTCAAAAAGTCCAGTTCACTGTGACCCAGGGCAAAAAAGGCCCTCAGGCTGAGAACGTTACTCTGGTCTAAGCCCGCGCCAGTGAATCATGCAGGAGGAGCCAAGGCCCCTCCTCTTTTTTGCCCGCAATTCTTCCTGCCAACCACCTTTCCCTCGTAAAACCCGCACAATGAACCCGTACCACCTTCCTGTTCGCAGAAGGCGGCGGAGACTCGCTGAGTAAACGCCAGATACGACAAAGCATCGCAACGCGATGTGAAGGGCAATTCAGAGGGATTATGAAAACTTCGAAGAGAGATTGGAGCGGGAAACGAGACTCGAACTCGCGACCCCGACCTTGGCAAGGTCGTGCTCTACCAACTGAGCTATTCCCG